>JACMJU010000030.1 GCA_014380485.1 Methyloceanibacter sp. | reverse complement strand
GGCGCTGGCCATGGGCGCCGACCGCGCGATCCTGGTCAAGACCGACCAGAGCGTCGAGCCGCTTGCGGTGGCCAAGCTGTTGCGGCGCGTGGTCGAGAACGAGAAACCCGATCTCATCATCCTCGGCAAGCAGGCGATCGACGACGACTGCAACCAGGCGGGGCAAATGCTCGCCGGGCTGCTCGGCTGGCCACAAGGCACGTTTGCCTCCAAGATCGAGCTCAACGGCGCCAAGGTCAGAGTGGTTCGCGAGATCGACGGCGGACTGGAGACGATCGTCCTGGCCAAGCCCGCCGTCGTTACCACTGATCTCAGGCTCAACGAGCCGCGCTATGCCTCGCTCCCCAATATCATGAAGGCGAAGAAGAAGCCGATCGACGAAACCACGCCGGAGGCGCTTGGGGTCGATATCGCCCCGCGGCTCAAAGTGCTGTCGGTCGCCGAGCCCAAGGGCCGTGAGGCCGGTGTCAAGGTCGATAGCGCTGCCGCGCTCGTCGACAGGCTCAAGAACGAGGCGGGAGTTCTGTAGATGGCGGTCCTCCTGCTGGGCGAGCACGACAATAACAGCCTCGCGCCGGCCACAGCCAAGGCGCTGACCGCCGCGAAGCAATTCGGCGGCGATGTCGACATTCTCGTCATCGGAGAGAATTGCCGGGGCGTCGCCGAAGCCGCCGCCAAGCTCGACGGTGTGCACAAGGTCTTGCTCGCCGAGGCTCCGCACCTGGCGCAGCGGCTGGCGGAAGAAACGGCCGCCGCGATCCTGCCGATGATGAAAAGCTACGCCGCCCTGCTCGCGCCGTCGACGACCACGGGCAAGAACGTTCTGCCGCGGGTCGCCGCGATGCTCGACGTCGCGCAGATCTCCGACATTATCGAGGTCAAGTCGCCGAACACCTTCGTGCGTCCGATCTATGCCGGCAACGCGCTGGAGACGGTCGAGACCCTCGACAAGATCGTCGTCGCCACCGTGCGCACCACCGCCTTCGCCAGTGCCGGAGAGGGCGGCTCGGCCCCGATCGAGACGATTTCGGCGGCGCCCGCCGTCTCGCTTTCGAGCTTTGAAGGTTCCGAGATCAGCGTGAGTGAGCGGCCCGAACTGACCGCCGCCCGCATCGTTATCTCGGGCGGGCGCGGCATGCAGTCGGGCGAGAATTTCAAGACCCTGATCGAGCCGTTGGCCGACCGTTTGGGCGCCGCGGTCGGCGCGAGCCGTGCCGCCGTCGATGCCGGCTACATGCCGAACGACCACCAGGTTGGCCAGACTGGAAAAGTGGTGGCGCCCGAGCTCTATATCGCCGTCGGCATTTCGGGCGCCATCCAGCATCTTGCCGGCATGAAAGATTCCAAAGTGATCGTTGCCATCAACAAGGACGCCGACGCTCCCATCTTCCAGGTCGCCGACTACGGCCTCGTCGGCGACCTCTTCACGGTTCTGCCCGAGCTCGACGCCGAGCTCAAGAAGGCGGGCTATTAGTCAGCGGGTTCAAGAGGAATGACCATGGACGACATAGTTCGAGGCGCTGCACTCCGCGCCGACCCAGCATCGCAAGGCGATTCTGACGGAGACCCCATCCACAAGATCGGCATCGTCGGGGCCGGACAAATGGGCAGCGGCATCGCCCATGTCATCGCGCTGTCCGGTTATGAGGTGGCGCTGCATGACATTGCCAAGGACAAGGTCGATGTAGCGCTCGGTATGATCGACAAGAACCTGACCCGCCAAGTGGCCTCCGGCAAGATCAGCGAGGACGACAGGCGCAACGCGCTCGCGCGCATCACCTATGCCGAGACCATGGCCGGCTTCGGCGACGCCGACCTCGTAATCGAGGCCGCTACCGAGGACGAGACGGTGAAGCGCAAGATTTTCGTGGCGCTCTGTCCTTTCCTCAAGCCGAATACCATCGTCTCCACCAATACCTCGTCGATCTCGATCACGCGGCTTGCAGCCGCCACCGACCGTCCCGAGCGCTTCATCGGACTGCATTTCATGAACCCGGCGCCGGTCATGGAACTGGTCGAGATGATCCGCGGCATTGCCACCGAGGATGCCACCTTCGGCCGCACCCGCGAGTTCGTCGAGAACCTTGGCAAGACCGTCGCCGTATCGGAAGACTTCCCGGGCTTCATGGTGAACCGCATTCTTCTGCCGATGATCAACGAGGCGGTCTACACGCTCTATGAGGGCGTGGGTTCGGTCGACGCCATCGATACCGCCATGCGGCTCGGCGCTCACCATCCGATGGGACCGCTCCAGCTTGCCGACTTCATCGGGCTCGACACCTGTCTCTCGATCATGCAGGTGCTTTATGAGGGGCTCGCCGATTCCAAATACCGCCCCTGTCCGCTGCTGGTGAAATATGTCGAAGCCGGCTGGCTCGGACAGAAGGCCAATCGCGGCTTCTACGATTATCGCGGCGAAAAGCCGATGCCGACCCGCTAAGGACCGACCCGGCGCAAATTTGGGTCGCGTTGCGGGGATGCGCCTCTCGCATCGCCCGAACCATTTGCCAAGATCGTAAAAAGGGTCGAGCGGCGTTGCCCTCGCATGCGCGGCAGTTTCGCTCCCGTCCGTTCCTCGTCCCGCCGAGACCCCACGCCTCATTATTCAAAGCAAGCCGCTTGGCGTGTCGAAACTTTGCGCGCGACGATTGAATCCATAACAAAACTAAAAACTGAGACGAATGTGACTCTTTCCGCAACCATTGCGTCATCCATACGGTAGCCATGGATTAAGCGAGTTCTACCTCGTCCTCCATCACGAGAGCTAGGAATAGAGTAGAGGTCAAGACCTAGGGCGTGCACCGCGACTTAGGAATGCGGTAATGGCTTGTGGACTATGAACCAACTCCCTCCGTCCCGCGCGGGCGGGGGGAGTTGCCACTTCTGGAGATGGGTTGCGACCACGTACGGCCATGACACGTTCCCTGTTCCGTCCCGAGGCTCTCGAATTTCAAAAGCAATATCGTGAGTTCGGCCAAGTGGGCCGGCTTCAGTCGTCGTCGGCGAAGGCGCTCGCGTGGCTGCTGACCATCGCCGTCGGCTCTCTGATCGTCTTTGTCTGTATTGCCGGCTACACGCGAAAGGAGACCGTCGGGGGTTATCTCGCTCCCGCGCTCGGAACCTCGAACATTTTCGTACCCGAGCAGGGGACCATCACGGCGGTCCATGTTGCGCAGGAACAACGGGTGGCCAAAGGCGACATCCTCCTCACCATCGACACGTCTCAGATTACCGCCGACGGGGTCGATGTGAACGCGACGATCCTGAAAAGTCTGTCCTTGCAGAAGACGCTTCTGACCAATCAGGTCAACGAGGAAGAGAGAACCACGCGGGCCGAGCACGCCCGGCTCACCGCCGCCATAACCAGCGGGCAGGCCGAATTGGCGCAACTCTCCGCGCAGATGCAAATTCAACAAGAGCAAATCGACCTGGCCCAGAAGCTGGTCAATACCGCAGAGAAGATGCACGCCGCGGGCTACATGGCCGCCCCCGAGCTCTTCAGCCGGAGAGAAGGCTTGCTCCAGGCGAGACAAGGGCTGAGCGCGCTGAAACAACGCCACGTCGCGCGCGAAACCGAACTCGCCGAGACCCGCTCAGCGCTCGAGCAAATGCCCACCCAATCGGCCCGCAGGCTTCAACCGCTGCAAAGCGAGTTGGCCCAGATCGACCAGCGCAGCGCAGAGATCGGCGGGCGTCAGTCCTTTTCCATTCGTGCGCCGATCGATGGCCGCGTCGCCAATGTCCAGGCCAAGGTCGGGCAAATTGCCGATCCTAAAAAGCCGCAACTCGACATTCTCCCCCTCGAAAGCCCGCTTCAGGCGGTGCTGTTCGTCCCGACGCGCGCCATCGGATTCGTTCGCCCCGGCCAGAAGGTGCGGCTGCTGTATGAGGCGTTTCCATTCCAGCGCTTCGGAACGTATTCCGGACACGTCGTGAGCGTGTCGAAGACGATCCTGTCGGAAACCGAAGTCGCGGCTCCCGTCCAGCTGCGCGAGGCGGCTTACAAGGTCATAGCCGCCCTCGATCGGCCCGATGTCGATGCCAACGGCCAGAAGATCCCGCTTCAGGCCGGCATGCTGCTGCGCGCCGACATTCTTCTGGAGCGGCGCGAGCTCGTTCGCTGGCTCTTGGATCCCATTCTAAACGTCAGGATGTAGCTAAGCGGAGCAGGGGCTCATGTTGAATTTCAGCGGCAGACGCACGCTGCCCGTCATCGTCCAATCGGAAGCGGCCGAATGCGGCCTGGCGTGCCTCGCCATGGTGGCGAGCTATTACGGGCATCGCATCGACCTGAACGCGCTCCGGCGCCAGCATCTGGTCTCGTTGAACGGTGTCACGCTGGGATCCGTGATCGAGATCGCCAGGCACTTGAATTTAACGTCGCGGGCGGTTCGTCTCGAGCCCGAGCATCTGCGACAGCTGAAGCTGCCTGCCATCCTTCACTGGGACATGAATCATTTCGTCGTGCTGAAGTCCGTAGGCAGGCGCGGTCTCATCCTGCACGACCCCGCCATCGGCGAGAAGCGGGTATCTTGGAACGAGGCCTCAAAGCACCTCACGGGCGTCGCCCTCGAGCTGACGCCGACCCCCAATTTCGAACGCAAGGACGAGCGGGCGCGCCTGCGCCTGTGGACTTCCTGCGGCAGGCGAGCGGCGCCAAGCACGCGCTGCTACAGATCCTGGCCCTGTCTCTGGTGCTCGAAATTCTGGTGATCGCCGGACCCTTCTATTTGCAGCTCACCGTGGACGAAGTCATCGCCAGGGGCGATGTCGACCTGCTGCTGGTGCTGGCGCTTGGCTTCGGATTGGTTGCGGCGCTCACGATCGCCGTAACCTGGCTGAGGTCGCTGATTGTCGTGATCCTTCAGAACACGCTCCACTTCGCCTTTGGCGCAAGACTGTTCCGCCATCTCATCCGGCTCCCGCTGTCGTTCTTCGAGAAGCGGCATATTGGCGACGTCCTCTCGCGCTTCACCTCGATCGAACCGGTTCGCGACCTCATCAGCGAGAGCCTGATCCTGGCGATCATCGATGGGACGATGGCGATCGTCACGCTGGCTGTGATGTTTGCGTACAGCACCAAGCTGACGCTGGTCGTTCTGGCCGCGTTCCTCTGCTACTCCGTGATCCGCGTCGCGCTGTTCCGATACCTTCGCGATCTGAGCGAGAGAGTGATTCAGACCAAGGCCAACGAGACGTCGAACTTCGTCGAGAGCTTGCGCGCGATGCAGAGCGTAAAGCTCTTCAATCACGAGACCGAACGGGAAGGCCAGTGGCTCAACCGCTTTGCCGAGACCGTGAACGCCGATGTCCGGCTAGAGCGGGCCAATATCGGTTTCGGCGCCGTCAATCATCTTCTCTTTGGCGCCGAGAACATCCTCATCATCTTTCTGGCCGCCCAGCTCGCGCTCGACAACGTTTTCACGGTCGGGATGGTGTTCGCGTTCATTGCCTACAAGCAGCAATTCATCGGCAAGGCCAACCTGCTCATCGAAAAGGCCCTCGACTTCGGCATTGTCGGACTGCACCTGGAGCGCCTCTCGGATATCGCGCTCACCCCGCTGGAGCCGGGCCACGACACGCCGCTACTGAGACGCCCGATCCGTGGCAGCATCGAGGTCCGCGACGTTTCGTTCCGCTATTCCGAGATCGAGGACTTCGTACTCGAAAAAGTCAACTTTGCCCTCGGGGCAGGGGAGTCCGCCACCATCATGGGACCGTCCGGATGCGGCAAGACCACTCTGATGAAGGTCATGCTCGGATTGTTGCATCCGACCAGCGGTGAAGTGTTTATTGACGGGATCCCCCTGAAAACTCTCGGGGCGAGACCCTATCGCGAGCAGATTGCCGCGGTCATGCAGGACGATCAGCTTTTGTCGGGAACGATCGCCGACAATATCTGCTTCTTTGCCAATGCGCCTGACGACGAGTGGATGAGGGAATGCGCGGAGATGGCGGGCATCCACGAAGATATCATGAGAATGCCAATGGCCTATAGCAGCCTGATCGGGGACATGGGCAATTCCCTGTCGGGCGGCCAGAAGCAGCGCGTCATCCTGGCGCGAGCGCTCTATCGAAGGCCAAAAATTTTGTTCCTCGACGAAGCGACGGCGCATCTCGATTCCGAAAAAGAGCGCCAGATCAGTCAGGTCTTGCAGGATCTGAGGATAACGCGCATCAGCATCGCCCACCGCTCGGAGCTGGCGGCAGCGGCGGATGTGATGCTGCGCTTCGAGGGGCCTGACTGGGCTACCTCCCTGCCCGAACGGAGCCGGGCGATCGCCTAAGCGTCCGGCAGTATTGAGGCGAACTTACCGCCTCGATTAGACCCCCTAGGACACCCAGAGATTGGGCTCTTCGTAGGTCCCTCGAAGATCTGGCATCGATCCTTGGGCATAACATTCGGTCAGAAGCGGAGGCCAGTTCCACGCAAGGCGACGGACCGCGGGAACGATACGGCGTGAAACGGGGTTTCTCCATCAGAGATAAGAGTCCGGAGAGAACCGCTAATGCCAAAGTTTTGCGCCAGCACAGCAGTTTGGCTCGCACTCGCACTCGTCGCACCCTGCTTCGATGCTGACCTTGTCTTTGCGGCCTCATCAACTGATGAGACCGAGGCACCCGAAAAGGCCGTCCCCCAAGGTAACGACCCGCCCGGGGCTGACAATGGGGAGGCACTTACCCCGCCGCTGGTCGAGCAAAACGGGGTGATCAAACCGCCTCCGATCGGGGATGAAGACATTCACACCCAAGCCCCGAACCCTGACGCCGGACATGAGGAGGAAGTGATTCCCCCACCCGGTACGCCGGGAGCTCCTGACGCGCCGCCGCGCTAAGTGCTAACTCGGAATCACGCGCTATCGATTGTGTAGATCGAGGAGCGTGGGGCCATGCGAAAAAGCCTCGCCATCTCGAGAAGCCACGGATTACGGATGGTGTCGCAAATAGAATTAGGCCAAGTCCTCGAGCAATGTTCTGGCCTGCTTCAAATCGAGCCTTAGCGGACATGATTGGCGCTGGCATCGATGTCGACTAAGTGCAACAAGTTGACATCAGGTCGCTCTCGACGCCATTGACCTCGCCTGGGGGGGCCGCGAGTAACGGTCACGCCTCGCCCCTCGATGGTGCGCATTAATGGGCAGCCCAACCGCCTCCAACTACGTCCTCGGACAATCCATTCATGAGTATGAGCGCTTGATGTTGCAGGCCCGAATGCTGCGCCCTTACACCGAAAAATTCTTCCGTGCCGCCGGACTCGCCCCTGGAATGCGCGTATTGGACGTAGGCTCCGGCATGGGAGACGTGGCAATTCTGTCCGCCGACATCGTAGGCCCCAGCGGGCGCGTCCTCGGTATTGACCGCGACGCTGACGCTCTCGACAACGCCCGCCGCCGCACAGACGAGCAGGGCTGCTCCTCCTGGGTCGAGTTCGAAACGAGCAACCTTGATGAATTTACGACCACGGACCAATTCGACGCCTTAGTAGGCCGGTACGTTCTGCTCTACCAACCCGACCCGTCCTCCACCATCCGCTCGCTGCTGCGTTCCGTGAAACCGGGTGGCATTGTCGTCTTCCATGAATTTGACTTACCCGGCCCGGACGCCAGCTACCCTCCATGTCCCCTCTACGATCAGGTCGGCATGCTGTTGGGCGAGGTCTTCCGCCGTGGCGGCGCGCCTCCCGTCGGGCGACAGCTCGGCAAGACGTTACTCGACGCCGGCCTCCCATTCCCAACTATTGCGGCAGAAATCATCATCGGTGGAGGACACGGCTCCTACGTGTACGCCTGGCTTGCCAATACGCTGATCAGCGTCGTTCCGCGACTTGCGCAGTTGAGATTGTCTCTGCCGCCTGGTGTCGCCGCGGATCATACGTTGGCAAGTCGAATGGAGGAAGAGGCAGTTAGCCTCGGCAGTCAGCTTCTAGCGCCTGCACAATTCGGCGCTTGGACTCGCAATTCCTAGCACGCGCAGAATGGCGAGTCCTTCAATTGAGAAGGTCCGCTTTGGGTCATTTGCGGACATCAGGGCGGCCGAGCGCCTTCGTCCGCTTTGTGCCAATAGCCGACATCCAGAATGTCGAAGTCAGTGCAGGGTGTTCTTGTAGATCTTCCCGTCTTTCATGATCAGTTTGAAACTCTTGCCGGGGTCTCCAACGAGATCGAGGTTCTCAAGTGGATTGCCATCCACCACAAGAAGATCGGCCAACGCGCCCTCCTCAACCACGCCGAGCTTGCCTGGGTATGGGTTGCGAAGACCGGATAGAGAAAGCAATTCGGCGTTCGTTGATGTCGCCATGATCAGCGCTTCGGCGGGCGTATACCAGCGAATGAGCGCAGCCAAGCGGTTACCCTGCTGCTCCGCTTCGCGGGCGGAAAACAGGATGTCGGTGCCGAACGCGGTCTTGAGATGGTACTTCTTCGCAAGTCGGTAGACGTTGTCGGTTCCTTCGATTACTTGCTCCATTTTCGCCTGTTCCGCAGGACCGAGTTGTTGAGCGCCACCTTCCCCTTCCTCGAGGAACGGCTGCGTGCTTAGCCATATTCCCTTCTCTGCCATCAGCCTTGCCGTGTCGTCCTCCATCAGGTGTCCGTGCTCGATGCATTTCACTCCAGCGGCAATCGAACGCTGAATGGAAACCGGGGTGTAAGCGTGGGTGCAGACATAGGTGCCCCAATTCTCAGCCGCTTCGACGGCTGCACGAAGCTCGGGATCCGTAAAGGTCACGACATCGAGAGGACTGAACGGCGATGCAACACCACCGCCAGCAGTGAGTTTGATCTGTGATGCGCCTTGCATGAGTTGCTCACGGGCACGTAGGCGGACCTCATCCGGGCTATCAGCAATGATGGCAGCGCCCATCTCCTCAACGCGGGATAGCTTTCCGGCTCTCCTTGGTAGCTCTGAAAGCGAACGGAAATCTCCATGACCGCTGGTAATCGTGATCACGGTGCCGGAAGGGTAGATGCGCGGTCCCGGCAGGAGACCTTCGTAGATCGCCCGTTTCAAACCGAAAACAGGCCCTCCCATATCGCGGATAGTGGTAAAGCCGCGCATCAGCGTGGCAGTAGCCTCGGCCCCCGCTAGTAGATTGAGATAACCGATGTCGCTGGCCAAGGCCTCGACGGGATTTGGGCGCACCAGCATGGCGTGCCAGTGCACGTCGATTAAGCCAGGCATTAGTGTACGGCCGCTGCCATCGATAGTGATGGCGTTAGCGATGTTGTCGATCGAGATCGGACCAGTTGAGATTTTGTCGATCTTGTTGCCGCGCACGAGCACATTGGAAGATGCCGAAAGCGAGTCGCTCTTGCCGTCAAATATGCGCACACCCTGGAACAGAACCGTGGATTGCGATGTTGGCCGACTGGGTTCGGCCTCAATTCTGTCGGGGAAGTAAGATGCCGCCAGCAGCCCCGTGAGCGCCGCGATCTGTACGCGAGACCACATGATACCCTCTCTAAGACTTCACCTCGATCGAGGTTTGAGGATAGCGCAACCGCCCGAGAGTCAGGGCATTTTCTCGCGGTTGAAACTTCCGCTTCGGGTCATTAGCGGACGCTAAAGCGCGGATCCGGGATGTCCGCTTCACCCCACTAAGCGGACCTGTTCACCGGCGGAATCGATGTCTGCCTTGAGCGATTACCGGAGGTAGGGGTTCACTTGATCAACCCAGCGTATAGGAGACAAGGACCAGAGGAAAATTTCACGGCCGTTTGCAAATCGGCGCCGGCCGCGGCGGCGGTGTCGGATGATCCTTCTTGTATTGCGCGAGGATCGGCTCGAGAGTTTCTTTTGGCCAAAATTTCGGAGAGCGGATTTCTTTCAAGCAGGAGGCGTTCCAATATAGTGCTGCGCGCGACGGCGACCGGCGGACCCTCACCGCTTGCGCGACGGCGTCGATGTCGGTTGATTCAGGATAGATGTAAAGCGTCGTCGGCTTGTCCTTCAGCATCGAGATAATTTGCTCGGCGTCCGACGGCGACCAAGTCGTGCAGCCGTTGCTGCGGCCGCCGGTGTAATTCACCAGCTGTCCAAACGGAACGTAACCGTCTTGGTTTGCGTAAGGGCTGTCCGGATCTTTGCGAAGGCATACTCCCCGCAACGACACGGCAGGATGCCCGCCGATGGCGCGGGGTCTGGCGTTTGCGGTATCTCCTTTGCCGTCAAACTGCACGAACGAGCGGCTGAAAGCCACGTATTTTCCTGCGGAGTCGCGATAATAGCCTTTAAAAGACGTTCTCGTCTCCTCCGTCACATAGGCGCCGCCAGCCGTCAGCTTAGAATCCATCGCATTGCTGAAGTTCTTCGCACACCGTATTCCGTTTGCGAAATTCGCGATGCCTTTCAAATTGCGGCCGTTGCCATGACCCGCTGAAATCGCGCGAAACGATCGGTCGGCTTCGCAGATGACGTAAAACCGTCGCCCAAACACACCCGGGCGCGTAGCGTCCATGGCGAAGTAGCAGGGATTTTTCACCGCGCCTTCGCTCACTTTTTGCGAGTAAAGCGCGCGCGCCCTCTCTAAAACCACGTGTGCAATTTGGCCTTCAGCTTCGCCAATATGGGTCCGCAGCCAAGCCGGAACGTCCGGCGGTTGCTCCACGGCAAAGGATCGGGGCGAACCCGACAAGGCGACGATGACATTGAGGCTGACAATATTTGTTAGAAGGAGCAATCTTGACGGCAACGGATCAATTCTCCTGTCGAACCGCTTTGTAATTGGCCCGATGTCGTTACGGCCCAACTCAGGCAACGGCCCCGTCTCCATTCAGATCAGCAGAAGATCTTAGCAGACTGTTGAGAGTCCGGCCCCGGGACTTCCGCTCTTCAGTCCTGTCCGCTAGGGGTCATTAGCGGACGGTCAGAGCGTGGATTAGGCATGTCCGCTTCAGCCTCAAGAGCGGACAATCCTCAGAGCGGACATCAATGTCTGCTTCGTGCCAATACCGACCTAATGTTGGGGTACTTGATGATCGACTTGTCGAACTCGATCAGCGGCGGATGGATAAGCGTCATCGAAGGCTGCGCTGTTGGAAGTGGGAAGCCCGCTCGCCTTGAGCTAATCCATCAGATTAGCCCGTGGTACTCCGGTTGCACAACTGGCTCCAGGAGAGTCAGGATATTGAGGTACACAAAAGATGCTGCCCAGCCATTGATAGCAATGGGGTATCAATAGATACCGATGACACCTACCCAGGCCGTGTACTCATAAATCGATTTTGGTAAGCAGCGGTTGGTCCATGTCCGCTTTGCCCCAAAAGCCGACATTCGTCAGCGCATTGAGCATGTCTGCTTTGTGCCAGTAACACACACACATCAAGGGCAATCGCTGTCTCTCACGAAACGAGCCTTCACCCAACCTCGCATGACCTTGTCACCGTAGTAATGCGTGACCGGGCACCACCGACTGGCCCAGCGGGTAGTCGTCGGTCGGCAAACTCCATCGAGATGAATAATCCCATGCTGTTCGGGCACCAGCGCATCGACGGTTCGCGCGGATAGCGATGGCGATGCGCGAAGATATAGAGCGTCGTCGGCGGCCACGTCCACGACCACCAAACAGCCCGGCCCTGATGTCGCCAAGGCGGGTGAGATGAAGGCGATAGGAAGAGCAAAGATGATGATGATCTTATGGATGGAGTCGTCTCCTGCGCATGGCGGAGCAGATTGAAAAGAGAATGGCCAGGTTAAGCGCTGGGGCCAACGCAGCCAAGACTGCCGGAGAGCCATCGGGAAAAGAGTCGATAAAAAGATTCCATGGCAGCCCGAGCAGAATGACAAACACGCCAGCTAGGGGATCTCGGTCAGCACCAAACCATCCCCAGGTGCCCAGGGCGAACAGGAAAAGGGCGACCACGTAGGCCGCCGCGAACACCCACTTGAGGAGTCTACACATAAGCCACTCTACCGCGCTCGCGCCATCTCGCTGGCGCGAAGAGTCTACGCCACGCAACGGTTAGAGGGTTCCGTAAATCATTCCTCCCTCTCGTGAGAGGCGAGGGCAGTGCGGACTGTTCCAAGCAACAGGTAGATCAATACACCAACGAGCGTACTGAGGACAAAAGCGGCAATCAGAAACTCACCCATTCTCCACGTCCTTGGGGGTTTTGCCTTTTATCGCGGAGAGAAAAAGGGGCGCATAAGGGAAGCCGCCTAATCTCACCTGGATCAAAAGGGCCCCTTCCAATGGCGCCCGTTGCATTCGCAACCTTAATCGCGACCTGGCGACAACTCAGGTACCCGTTACGAAATACTAGCGCCCGGAGGCCGCTCATGTGGCTTATGTAGGGAGCGGACAGCTGGTTTCAATCCGCGCAGCGCCTCAAAATCCTGGGCGCCCTTTTGATATTTGTTGCGGCCATACGGGGACGCTTTGAACACGGGAGGCGCCGCGATGACGGGGGATGACGCAAAGATCGCTCACGGACTCCTCCCTACCGATCGGTCGCCATCTCACAATGCTTTCCTCAAAGCAGACATTCGTCAGCACGAGTGGCACGTCCGCTTTGTGCCATGAGCGGACATGGTCCTTCGAGCAGGTGCGCCTGCTACTTCAGCTCGTGACCGTGCGGGGGGATGTCATCATCCTCTTTGGCGGGCTTACGTCGTCGACTCAATAGCCGACGCATGAAGATTGGCTTGGCGGGTTTTCGGTCTTTGTGACGCTGCCAAATCTCGTACGCTTCCGGACACACCGCGCCCAGCAGAGTTATTTCCTTCTCGTCGAAATGCGCTTGAAGGAGCTTGGCGAGACGCCCCGGACCGACAACGCTTGTCACGCCATTGTGGAACAGTGCCTCGACAACATCGCGCCTGCACTGGGGTGTCATATGGGGCGCGTCTTCCCTCGCCTGGCGCTGGTGTGTCATCGAAAACAGATCGTCCTCCAGGTAGTCATTGTCCGTATGAATGCCCCGATAGACGAGGGGCTTCTGGACAATCAACGTACCGCCCAGGAAGTGCGCGCCAAACGCCAAATAGGAATCGAGGCAATTGTAGCCAAGAGGCTTGTTAGGAACCAAAAACTTGGTTGCCAAACGTCTGACCATCAGTGACGAAGTTGAGGTCCATACCCAACCACGCTTGGTTCCCGAAAAGTACAACAGGGGATCATCAGGGGTGCTGATATCTATTCGAACCGGATGCTCCAGTTCATGTGCCCTCCAGCGCAGCCTGCCCTTGTAGGTGCCTGTGATGAGACCGCTTCCTAGGCGCAAAAGCCTTTGCTCACAGCTGACAATGGGACAGAACACCGTGTCGTTCAAATGGGCTCTGACCATCTCCTCGAGATAGATGGGGTCAAGGCGATCGTCCGGGTCCAGGGGCGAAACGAATTCTCCATGACTTGCAGCCAGCCCGGCGAAAAAAGCTCCAACCTGTCCCAGTTGCTGGGCATTCTGAATTAAACGAATTCGAGGGTTCGAAAACTGCTCAATAACGCCCTGCAGACGGTTTCGCTCGTCTTCCGTGGAATTGTCGTCGACGACCACGCATTCCCAATTAGGATAGGTCTGGTCCACGAGCGACAGAAGACAATCCCCGACGAGCTCAGAATAATTGTGATGTGTGAGAATGATCGCGCACGCGGGATAGTGCCATCTCGAACGATCGAGCTGCGAGATTTCCAAGCCGATCTCTTCGTGGTTCAGTTTCTGGTCCATGCAGGAAACGCTACAGACATTCCCCAGAGGGGCGATGCGTCGCCGTTCACCGCCGCCTATAATATGACGGTTACATTCCTATCCTACGATATTTTTGCCTCGACCTTGTCGAGGGCAGAGGGCGGCAACACAACTGTGGTCATGGCATCACGCTCTCGGCTCAGGTCGGAGCCGGGAGAGAGGGCTCCGGTTTCAGGCTCACCCGCGATCGCTGATCCTCTCGTGGAGGAGTCTGATCAGCTCGCCGGACTGTGTTTCGCTGAACTTGCGCGCAAAACAGGCCTGGCTTGCCACGACCTCATCGAAATCACCTTCCTTCAGCACTCGGGATTTGAAGTAGTCATTGACCTTTCGCCACCGAACATAATGGTTACCGGATATCACCCCTCGCGGACGGCCGGGTGAGAGCGTGTGCACGAATTCCGAGTTGGCGATGATGGTATGAAAAAACGACTCGTCCGGGATACGGGTCGAGCGAAAGAACTGCACGAAACGGGGATTGGCCTCGGCATAGTCCAGCACATATCGTGCACAGTCATGGGTAAGGCACCACCATTGCCCGCCCTTGTACGGCTTTATGCCCGCCGGCAGCGTTCGTCCCGTGAAGCGGTCCTGTTTGCCACGTACTCTCTTGATGAGCCGGCCGACATAGGTCGGGATGTTTAGCCTTGCGAGGCTACGTCGTCGCTTTAGAAAGTTGATTAGGTGCCTGTCGGACCGGCGATAAAGCAGCCGATCATAAAAGCGCGACCCGGGTTTCATTTGCTCGTTGATGGTGATGTAGTTGAAATTACCGCTGCTAAGCTTGGCTGCGATTTCCTGATTGGATTTGATCGGATAACAGTCGCCCGATAGAAGTTGATAGTGGGTGCTCGGACTCTGCTGATGGGCGCGGCGCAGCAGGTCAAGCGTCGCCTGAACCATGTTCCACTCGCCCCACGCGATCGGCAGACGTTCGTCCAAAAGCATCGCCCTTGCCGACCTAATGGCGTTGCGAAAGGGCACGATGTCGCTCTTCTGGTCGAGATGTACAAAGAAGCGGGCGTTGCCATCGTCGAGCCGCTCGATCAGGGCGCCGAGATGTCGGGGTTGATGGTGGGCGAGGATCAGGTACGCGATCCGCATGGATGGCCGGCCCCGATGCTTATCGTAAAGTAGGAACGTCCCCAAATCAGCACCGCGACGGGACCAAACGCGATCCTCGTCATGAGCCGTACATCGGCAAACTGCCTATTGCCCCGCGGCCCTGACCTGCGCCATACACCGCCGATGCGATCAAATCAATCCGCCCGGTGGCCCGGGAGGAAGCGCCCCGCGCCACCCCAATCTCGAGAGTTCACCGGTGAAGTTTGGCGAACCGAATTGGGGAATGAGCGGTGGTGACCCCGGCGTGATTCGAACACGCGACCCTCAGATTAGGAATCTGATGCTCTATCCGACTGAGCTACGGGGTCGAAGCCTGAAGCGTTTCCGGCTCTTTATATAGGCTCTTTGATGTAAGCGCCGCTATTTCCCGTATTGGCTTCTCGCCCCGCCCGCTTGTGCATCTTGAGCCCTCATCCCTAAGATGCGTCATGATCATGAGGGCGGCCAGAAGCATTGCCTGGGCCGGGGTGGCTTGGCTTGCCACCGCCTTCTCGCCCCTGGCGCAGGCTTGCGACTTACCGCCGTCCGAGCCTGCCGCGCTCGCTTCGGTGCTCGACGGCGAGACGCTCAAACTCGCTGACGGCAGGACCGTGAAGCTGATTGGGGCCAAGGCGCCGATGCCGCCGCTCGGTTGGCGCGGCGATGACCCCTGGCCCCTGGTGAACGAGGCCAAGGAGGCTCTCGAGAGCCTTGCTTCCGGGAAAGCAATCGAATTGAGGTTCGGCGGACAACGCACCGACCGGCACGGCCACCTTCTCGCCCAGGTCTTCGTCGTCACGGACGGCAGCCAACTATGGCTCCAGGACGAGCTTATCGGCAGGGGTTTGGCCCGCGTCTATTCTCTCCCCGATAATCGCGCCTGCGTGGCAGAGCTTCTCGTCCGCGAGCGTGAGGCCCGGGCCAAGCGGCTCGGCCTGTGGGCTTCCTCGGCCTATCGCATCGAAAATGCGCTCGACGTAAAACGCCTAGGTGGCCTCATTCATTCCTATCAGCTCGTCGAGGGCACGGTCGCGGCGGTCGGACAGGGGAGCGGCCGCCTCTATCTGAATTTCGCCCCGGACTGGCGGAGCGACTTCACCATCAGCATCGCGCGCAGAGACGCCGCCGCCTTTGCCCGCGCCGGGCTCGATCTGAACGCCCTTTCCGGCAAGCGCCTGCGCGTGCGGGGTTGGCTCGCCTGGCGAAACGGTCCCATGATCGAGGCGAGCCATCCCGATCAGATCGAGCTTTTGCCGGAGGGCGGCGGCGCGGAGAACGCGACACCCCCGTCACGCCGAAACGGACCTGCTATCGCGTTATAGCCGGACGGTGGCATAGTTCTCGTAACTGCCGATGCAGACCAAGGGGGAGCGTGCAACCAGCGCCATGGAGTCCTTTACCCGCGTCTTTCCGCTCGACGGGGCGACAGTCCTGAACGTCTTGCTCGTCGTGGGCGTTCTGGCTGTTTTGCTCATTTCGCTTGCCGTCATCTTGTGGCAGGCGCGGACCCGCCGGGAAGAGCAAAGGAGGATCGTCGCCGAGAAGATTGCAGTCCTGCTCGCGGGCAAGATGATGACCCGCTCACAGGAGGAGGGGGATCGCTTCTCGCTCAAGGAGAGCAACAGCATCAAGACATTGGTCGCCGAAGCGGTTCTCGCCCTGTCGGCGCAAGACCCGCGGATTTCCAGGCGTGCCATCGAGCGGCTCACATCGGCCCACAGCGCGCCCGGAACCGAGATCTTAGCCGGATTAGCGCGGGCCAAGCGCGCCGAGGCAGAACAAGCCTCACGCCAAGCCGCTTCCGCGCTCCGCCATCAAGGGGCTTTGACCCTGCCGGAAGACACGCAAGCGGCGCTCGACCTTTTTCGCCAGGCTTTCGAGCTCGATCCGGCCGGTGCCGAAAATCTCCTGGCGCTCGCCCTCGTTCAGTTCAGGTTGGGCGACCTTCCGAGCGTCGAGGCCTTGATGGCGACGGCGCAGGCCGGCGCCGGGCAGGGGGCGCGCCAGGACATTGCCGGCCTGATCGACATGTTTGCCGGCGTGATCCATTTCAGGCGCAAACGTCTTCCCGAGGCAATCGAGAAGTTCACCGCCGCCAAGCGCAGCTTCGAGGCGCATGGCGACCCAAAGGCGCTGGTCGATGCGCTCATGGCGCTCGCGAGCGCGCAGATGAAGGCGGGCGATCTCGAGGGCGCCCTCGCCAATTACAATCAGGCCGCGGCGCTGTGCACCGAAAACAAATATGAGCTCGGCCTCGCCCAGCTCTACGCCGATCTTGGCCTGTTGCTGCAAAGCCTCGGCAAGTCTGCCGAAGCCGAGCAGATGCTGCTCAAGAGCTTCACCATCGCCGACCGGCTGGGCGAAATGGCGATCGCCTCCGTCGCCGCCGGCAATCTCGCTCTGCTTTATCGTGAGACGCACGATCTCGACCGCGCCGAGGAGATGGTCCGCCAGGCGCTGCAACTGGAGCGACGTCTGGAGCACAAGGACGGGGTTGCCCGGGCCAATCTCAATCTCGGCACGGTCCTGTTCGAGAAAGCCCGCTTCGATGAGGCCGCCTCCCGCTTCGAAGAGAGCCTTCGCCTATATCAGGAACTCGATCTTCCCGAGCTCGCGGCCCAGGCGATGTTCAATCTCGCCAACGTTCACCGCGCCTTGAAGCGGGTCGAACAAGCCGAGGCCAGCTACCGCAAGGCCATCGAACTCTTCATGGGGGTGAACGATGCAGCCGGCGTGGCCAGGGCTGCCGGCAATCTCGGTGCCCTCTATCTCGACAACGGACGCCTGGCCGACGCCGAGGAAGAATTTAACGTTGCCCTCGACGCTGCGCGCGACGCGGCCGACAAGCGTTCCATCGCCATGCAGATGCGGAATCTTGCCGTGCTCGCGCATGCGCGCGGGGAGACCGGGGTGGCCTGCGAGGGGCTGCGCAAGTCGCTCGCGCTCTGCGTCGAGATAGACGCCCACACCGAAGCGGTCGAGCTGAAGGTGCTGATGGGTCAGATCGGATGCGGATAGAGCCCCCGGGGACGAACTTGGCGGGGGCTAAGCCGAGCAGCGTGATGGCTGCCCGGACGGATCACGCCGGGTGCAATTCGGCCTTAGGCCGCGCGGATGCGTGCCTCGGCCTCGGCCGCGATCTTGGCGTGCCGCGCGGTCTTGGCGAGCACGTCGTCGATCTTGGCGACGGCGCTGGCCTCGTCCAACTTCTCGACCGCCGCGATCTCCCGGGCCATGCGGTCGAGCGCGGCCTCGTAAAGTTGGCGTTCGGAATAGGATTGCTCGGGCTGCGCCTCCGAACGGTAGAGATCGCGCACGACCTCGGCAATGGAGACGAGATCGCCGGAATTGATCTTGGCTTCGTATTCCTGCGCGCGCCGGGACCACATGGTGCGCTTGACGCGCGCCTTGCCCTTGAGCGTGCCGAGCGCCTTCTTCACGATCTTCTCTTCCGCCAGCTTGCGCATGCCGACACTCGCGAGCTTTGCAGTCGGCACTCTGAGCGTCATCTTATCCTTCTCGAAGTTGATGACGAACAACTCGAGCTTGGCACCGGCAATCTCTTGCTCTTCGATACTGACGATCCGGCCGACGCCGTGGGCCGGGTAGACGATATACTCGTTGGTACGAAAGCCGTGTCTTTGCTGTGGTTTCTTTTTTTCAGCCATACTCTCGTCTCACTCTCTAAATGTGTTTTGCGCGGCGCCTCTGCCGGATGACCTGAGCTTGCCCGTGCCTTGCCAGAAGGGGTTCCTGGCGTCCGTCGCCACGACGGGGGCAGTAGACAAGGCGAGCCGCCGATCAGAAGCCTGATCGCGCCACCTCCCCAAGTCAGAAAAAAAAGTGCGCCCAAATAGGGACGCCTCTCCGGGTGCCGAGTGCGCCGACAATCCGCGCCATTTCGACATGACAATAACACAATCTTAGTGAATCCGGAAGCCATCCCGCGCCGCAGCAGGGCCGTTTTTGCACCGCAACATGCGACATTTTGACCCTAGGGTTAACACTTAACTCCCTGAAGGACTTAGTCTCCGTCGCCTGGCTCGGTCGAGAAGTATTTCGCGAATTTGTCGGGCTCGGACACAAAGGCGTCGGCATCGGGGGGCGCCGGCTTCTTGGTCGTGATATTGGGCCAAGTTTCCGCGTATTTCCGGTTGATTTCGAGCCAGCGATCGAGCCCGGGTTCGGTGTCGGGTTTAATCGCGTCAACCGGGCATTCCGGCTCGCACACGCCGCAATCGATGCACTCGTCGGGGTGAATCACCAGCATATTGGCGCCCTCGTAGAAACAATCTACGGGGCAGACCTCGACGCAATCGGTGTACTTGCACTTGATGCAAAACTCGTTGACGATGTACGTCATCGCTTCCACACGTTCTCGGGGCCTGTACCGGCCCGCATTCTAGCCCCTTGGGGCCGCCAAAGTCGCCCGCGGAAACGCTTGCCTATAACAATCGGGCCACGAGCACAAGGCGACGGACGGCAAGGCATTCGTGGCATATCGGCGTTCAGGTGCTGCCACGCAATGCGTCGATGCGCCGGCGATCTCGCTTGGTTGGACGGGGACCCTTCCCACGCCCTTCGTCGAGCCCGCGATTGGGTGCAAGGGGTTCTTTCGGGGTCAAATCCTCGTAGAGGGTCCGCGCCAGGCACGCCGCGCCGCGGCGCTCTGCCGCTCCCAGCACCCGCACGACCACGAGCTTTCCCGGCGGCGTTGCGGTAACGACATCGCCAGCCTGAACGAGGCGGCTCGGTTTCAGCGCGCGGGCGCCATTAACGCGGATCTTGCCGGCCTCGACCAGCCGCGCAGCACCCGTCCGCGTCTTCACGAGCCTTGCACACCACAGCCACTTGTCGAGGCGTTGAGCCTGCATCGTCGAGGCTAGCTTCCTCCCGGTTGGCGCGCGGCAAGGCGCCCCTTGAGCGCGGCGAGGGCGGCGAAGGGCGAATGCTCGACCCTCTTCCGTTCTGCCTCCGTGCGATGGGGCGGAGGCTGTCGCCGCTCGGGTTTTTGCGTCTTGGCGCGCGGTTCGCGCCGAGGCTTGTGGCTCGCGTCCTTGTCGTGACGTGTTCCTCTGCGCTTGCCTGGACGCCAGATCTCGTCGAGGGCGACCGCCTCGGCTGCGCAGGCGGCGTCCGGCGCTTCCGGATCTGCCGCTTGTGCTCCTGCAAGCGGCCTCCTCTCGCGCCTGAATCCGAGCGCCTTCAAGATCGAGGCGAACTCTTCGCCCGAGCAACCGACCACCGACATCAGCTCAGGCACCACCCGAAAGCCGCCATCCCCGGTCGCCCCCGCCGGGCCGGCGTCGACGCTCGCGGCGGTGCGGAACGCGATGCGCGTGCGGATAAGGTCGGAGAGCCGTTCCAGCATGTCGATGCGGACCGCGCGCCCGCCGGCGACATGGAAGCCCGCGGCACGCCAATAAGGCTCCGGGATCAGCTTTCCCGCCTCAACCGAGGTCAGGCCTTGCTGCGGGCGCATCGGGAGCGCCTCGAGGTCGATCCCGTGATCGCGGCCCGCGTGGAGCGCCCACAGGATCAACAGCAAATCGGCCGCCGCCGGCTTGAGCAGGGCGGGAATGTAGACATTGAAGGCGCCGAAACGGACGCCGTATTTGCGAAGCTGGGCGCGGGCGTCCTGGTCGAGCGCCTTGATCTCCGCCGCTGCCTCCTCGCGGCGAAGCACCCCGACAACTTCGGTCAATTGATAAGCGAGACCGCGGGCCAGCCCCGACAAGTCGGTGGCCTCGCTGAGCAGCACGAGCGGCTTGAGCTTGTTCCCGAGCTCGGCCTCGAGCCAGGCTTCGAGGCGCTGCATGAGGCGGTCGCGGTCGGCGGCGGGAAGACGCTCGTCGGCCAGAAGCTGGATGCGGGGCTTCAGCGCTGTTTCGCCGCGCTCGAGCCGGCCGACCTCCGCGCCTTGCCATACGATCCGGCCATTGGGTGTGAGCGCGATCGCCTCATCAGGCGCCCCGTGAAGCGCCTCGGCGCGGTTGAAGAGTTCGCTCGCCAGCACCTTGGCCGCCGCGTGTCGAGCGGCCCGGCCATGAATGCCCTCGCCCGAGCTGTCAGGCGTGAAGCGGAATCCTTCGAGCCGCCCGACGAAATGGTTCTCGACCAGGATGTTTCCGTCAGGCGCGATCTCGGCCGCGATCTCCTCCTTGTCGCGCAAGCGGCGCATCAACACGCTCGTCCGCCGGTCGACGAAGCGCTGCGTCAACCGCTCGTGCAACGCATCGGACAGCGTGTCCTCGATGGCCCTGGTGCGGCCCTGCCAATGCTCGGGATCGTCAAGCCATTCTGCATGATGCGACACGAAGGTCCAGGTACGAATCTGGGCGAGCCGGTTGGAGAGGGTGTCGAGGTCACCGTCGCTGCGATCGGTGAGCGCCACTTGGTTGGCGAACCATTCGGCCGGGATCTTGCCCTCGTCGCTCATGACAAACCGGTAGAGGGTGGCGACCAGCTCGGCATGGCTCGCCGCGGAGATCTTCCTATAGTCGGGGATCTGGCACATCTCCCACAGAAGCGCGACCGCGGCCGGTCCCTGCGCCCGGTCGCGCACCTCCGGGTCGTTGCTCACATTTTCCAGCGCAATCACGTCGTCGACCATGCGGGCGCGGCTGAGCCGCCGATGGTCCGGGCTCTCGCGCAAGCTGTTCTTCAGCCGCTCGATCGAGCTGAAATCGAGCTTGCGATTGCGCCATTGCAGCACGCCCACCTGGTCGAAGGAATGGTTCTCCAGCCGGTCGACGAGTTCGGCCTCTAAGGGCGCGACCTGGCCGGTTACGCCGAACGTGCCGTCATTCATGTGGCGCCCGGCACGGCCGGCGATCTGGCCAAGCTCTGCCGGTGTGAGACTGCGATGGCTTTGCCCGTCGAACTTGCGAATACCGGCGAAGGCCACATGGTCGAGCTCGAGATTGAGTCCCATGCCGATGGCGTCGGTCGCCACCAGGAAATCGACATCGCCATTCTGATAGAGGGAAACTTGCGCATTGCGCGTGCGCGGGCTAAGCGCGCCGAGCACCACCGCCGCGCCGCCGCGCTGGCGTCTCACCAGCTCGGCGATGGCATAGACGTCGCTGGCCGAGAAGCCGACGATGGCCGAACGGCGGGGCAGCCGCGTGATCTTCTTATCGCCGGCATAGGTCAGCTGCGACAGGCGCGGGCGCGACACCAGATTGGCGCCGGGCAGGACCTCGCGGATCGCGTCGCGCATGGTGGCGGCCCCGAGCAGAAGCGTCTCGCTCAAGCCCCGGGCGTGAAACAAGCGATCGGTGAAGACATGGCCGCGCTCGCCGTCGGCCGCGAGCTGAATCTCGTCGACGGCCACGAAGTCGGCCTCGAGTTCGAGCGGCATGGCCTCGACGGTGCAGACATAGAAGCGCGGGGAGGGAGGCTTGATCTTCTCCTCACCGGTGATGAGCGCGACCTGGCCCGCGCCGGCGCGCAGGGCGACCTTGTCGTAGACTTCGCGCGCCAGGAGTCTTAACGGGAGCCCGATGATCCCGATCTCGTGGGCAAGCATGCGCTCGATGGCGAGATGGGTCTTGCCGGTATTGGTCGGGCCGAGCACGGCGGTGACGCCGCGTCCGCGCTGGAGCCCTGTGGAATTAGTGGAGAACGGCCGGCTCATCTCTTGACTTCGTCAGCCTCCGATCGGCTGTGAAAACGGAACGGGCAGGGAACGAATGTCGTCCGAATCGCTGACTCTGCACATTCGGATTTCGTTCCGAGCGGAATCTGGCCCAAACGTGGCTTGCTGATCGTCTCGGGGCGATATCGGGGCTCCCTTGGTCCCGATCACCACATCGCAGGATCGCTTTCCGCTCCCTTAAGTCCAGAGGAAGGCAACGGGAACAGAGCACGCACGAATCAGGGGAAGGTTAATCTTCGACATCTGTTCCCTACAACATCTTGGGATTCGGGGCTTGTCCGTTAACCTCGGGCGGTCACGGCGCGGCGCTTGCGCGGCGCGGGCCGGCGACTTGGATCGAAGTCACCAGCGCCGAACCAACGCCCACCGGCGTCGGCAACAGGATCCGGTAGGGCACATACATATTAGTGCTCTTCACGGGGATGAGCCAGACTTCGATCTCGTTCGACTGGGACATCAACCGGATTCCCGGATTGTCAGGATGATATCCGGCGATGGGGATGAACTTCACGCGGCAGATCACCGCCGGCCCGCCATATCCCGTAGGCGTTGTCCGCTTGACCGTGACCGAACGCTTGGGCGTGATCACGAGGTCGAAGCGCTGCTTGCCGTCGAACACGGGCAGGGTGTGGTTGCAGACATTCAGATCGCCGTTGGGGTTCTCGGAATGGGCGCTCAGGAACGCTCCGCTCATGGGGTCGAGCACGCCTTCGAGCTGTTCCTTAGTCACCGGAATGGTGCGTGGACTTGGCCGCTTGTTGGGCACGATCGAGACGCCGGTAACGGCCCTTCCCTCGAATGTCATGCGAAGCCGCTCGGCCATCTTGGCGCTATCGGAATAGCTCAGCGCGTACATCGCAGGCTCCGGCCCCGTGCTCGTCACGCGTCCCGTACTCGCCGTGACCCCGCGCCATTCATAGATGAGGCCTTGGAGGACGGTAAAACGGCCTTCGCCGCGCATCTCGTAATCGTCGCCGCGGAAGGTCGTCGTCAGGCGGAAGTTGCCGAGATTGAAGCCGGCGAGATCGACCCGGTAGACGGCCGTGATCCTGCTCGCCGAGGCGAGACTGTTCTCGGCATTGGCAGGGGCCACAGGCAGATTGCCGCCGAGCCCACAAGTGAGCGCGGCGACGGCAAAAAGGCTCAAGCAATGGCGCGCTGCCTGCATCGCTCCACCCCTAGCAAAGCGGGTCGCCTGCGAGAACCCCGCCGGCGAATGTCGGGCTATTTACGGGATTCGTCAATTGCGAGCTTGGCGCATGTTTGTGGCGGCGCCTTGACCCCAAACTGGCGTACCCGTATATCTCCCGCCGCCGGTGGCAATGCCTCTCAAGGCAACCGCTGAGAGCCAAGCCGGGTTCCGTGCAATTGGAGAGAAGGATCAAGGACATGGCCCGTCGTTGCGAGCTCACCGGCAAAGCCGTGCTCACCGGCAACAATGTGAGCCATGCCAAGCGCCGAACCAAGCGCCGTTTCCTTCCCAATCTTTGCAATGTGACGCTTGACAGCGAGGTGTTGAAGAAGCGCGTGCGGCTGACCATCAGCGCCCATGCCTTGCGTTCCGTCGAGCATCGCGGCGGCCTCGACGCCTATCTTTTAAAGGCGGGCGATGAGGAGCTGTCGTTGAAGGCGCGGCGGCTCAAGCGCGACATTGTCAAGGCGCAAAGCACTGAGGCCCAAGCCACTGAGACCCAAGCCACCACCTAGCCGCGCGGGCCGGCGACCACCGGCTTTATTTCCGGCAGCGTGAACTGCATGATCAGCGTCCGCTGTAGCGCGCTGAAATTGTCATCCGACATGAGGGTGAGGACGGTCTCCCCCGATGCCGCGCGGTGAACGGCGATCGCCTCCATATTGTCGATATTCAAGCTGTCATCGGCCTCGAGCAGCATCTCGCCCGCGATCAACGCCCCCGGCTTGAGCTCACCGGCCCCGATGCGGCGGATCCGCATCTTGACGCCTTCGCTGAAGCGAAACCGCCGCTCCAGCACGACGATGCTCCCGTCGGGCAACGAAGCGGCATCGGTCACATCGAAGCCGCCGGGGCGTTTCAGCGTGATGCGTCCCGGCGAGGGACCGCCGATAAGCCAGCCTTGGAGATTTCCGGCGCCGCTGGCGAGCCCCTCGGCGAAGGCGACGAGCGTGCCTTTCAGCCTTCCCGCCCTGATGACCGTCATCGCCTCGATGCCGCGATTGGCGCTCAGCCCCTTCGTTCCGGCCGGCAACGGGATAGGATCCGCCGGCGGTCCGAACCGCTGCGTGTTGAAGGGATAGCGGGCAATCCGGTGCCTTCGCTCGAAGGACAGGTAAGCCGTACCCTTTTGCGTGTCGCCGTCGGCCAGCGTCATGCCTTCCGAGTCGCGTTGACGGTCGTCGCTTAGCGGTTTTCCGTCCGCGCCCAGGATCGGGCCAAGCACGGCATCGTCCAAGCCTTTCAGCTTCCGGCCGTCATAGTCGAGCGTCGCCCTGAGCCAGCTGCCGGCATCGGAGATGGCAAGCAGCGACCGTCCCGATTCATCGATAGCGAGCGCCGAGAAACCGCCGAAATGACCGGATTTGGCGTAGAGGTTGAGCCCGGCCCGGAAGACGAGCTTGCCGAACTCCTTGCGGCCAGGATTGTCGCGGTCGAAATCGATGGGGACGGCGGTGATGGTGGTGGGGGTCGGGCGCTCGAGCGGGTTCAGTGGCTTCTCGGCCAAAGCCGGCGCAACGGCCAAACTCGCCGCTGCCGCGACGGCAACGGCGGTCAGGTTATGCCACCATCTTCGACCGTGACCCTTCACGTCAATGAAGTTTCCGGCGCATAGCGCGCGCCGCGGCCGGCACCGTGCGATGCAGTTGCCGCCACGCCAGATCCTCGTCGAACAGCTCGGCAAGCTTCTCGGTCATGACCCCGGCAAGTTCCTCGGCGTCGGTCACGGTGACGGCCCGGCGATAGTAGCGGGTGACGTCATGGCCAATGCCGATGGCGAGCAGCTCCACCGCGGAGCGCGTCTCGATCTCTTCGATCACTTGGCGGAGATGACGCTCCAAATATGACCCTGAGTTGACCGAAAGCGTGGAATCGTCGACCGGGGCGCCATCCGAGATCATCATCAGAATGCGCCTCTGCTCGGGCCGCGCCAGCAAACGGCTATGCGCCCAGGCCAGCGCCTCGCCGTCGATATTCTCCTTCAACAGGCCCTCGCGCATCATCAGCCCGAGATTGCGGCGCGACCTGCGCCACGGCGCGTCGGCGGATTTGTAGACGATATGGCGGAGGTCGTTGAGCCGTCCGGGAAGCGGCGGCTTGAGCGCGTTCAGCCAGGCCTCGCGCGCATGCCCGCCCTTCCACGCCCGCGTGGTAAAGCCGAGAATCTCGACCTTGACGCCGCATCGCTCGAGCGTGCGCGCAAGAATATCGGCGCAGCAGGCCGCCACCATGATCGGACGCCCGCGCATCGAGCCGGAATTGTCGAGCAGAAGCGTGACCACGGTGTCGCGGAACTGCGTGTCGCGTTCCTGCTTGAACGTCAGAGGATGCATTGGATCGACGATGACGCGGGCAAGCCGCGCCGCATCGATCATGCCCTCTTCCAGATCGAAGTCCCAACCGCGGTTCTGCTGAGCCAGCAGCTTGCGCTGAAGGCGATTTGCGAGCCGCGCCACCGCGCCATGCAAGGCGTGAAGCTGCTTGTCGAGAAAGGCGCGCAAGCGCTCGAGCTCGTCCGTGTCGCACAACTCCTCGGCGTTGACGGTCTCGTCATAGGCGCGGGTGAACACCTTGTAGCCGAAGGCCTCGGGGTTATCGAGCACCGAAAGATTGGGGCGCGATGGCTCCGAGCGGCGCGGCAGCTGGGAAGCGTCGGCCCGGTCGAGCACGTCGGCCAAGCCGTCATCGCTGTCGTCGCGCGACTGTTCGCTTGACACCGATTCTTCGCGGCTTTCGGCGGAAAGTTCGGCGCGCCGTTCGCCCTCGGAATCGTCGTCCTCCGCATCCGCGGCGTCGGCCTCGGCCTCGGTCTCATCGTCGGATTTTTCGTCGGCCCCCTGGTCGAGTTGATCGGCAAGATTGAGGGCGGCAAGCAATTCCCGGGCGAGCCTGCCGAACGCGTCCTGGTCGAACAGCATGTCCGGCATGCGGTCGAGCACGGTCCGCGCCCTTCCCTCGATCCACTGCCGCCAGAGATTGACCACAGCGCGGGCTTTGACCGGCGGCGTCTGGCCGGTGAGCTTTTCGCGCACCAGAAGAGAAAGCGCATCGGGCAGCGGCGCTTCGGAGCGCTCGGTCGCCTCGGTGAAACGGCTCCGCTCATAGCGCTGCTCCATGCGCGCGGCGAGATTGGCGGCCACGCCTTGCATGCACTTGGCGCCGATTGCCTCGACGCGCGCCTGCTCGATTGCCTCGAACACCTCGCGCGCCTCCCCGCCCGGTGGCGCCAACGACTGGTGTAGGGCGGGATCGTGGCAGGCGACCGCAAGCGCGGCGGCGTCGGCATGGCCTCGGATCACCGCGATTTCCGACTTGGTCGGAACCCGTGACGGCTCGGGCAGCCGGGCAATCTTGCCGGTGAGCCCCGGGGGCTCGCTGGTGAAGATGACCTCCATCCCGCTATCGGCGGCGATCGAGCGGGTGGTCAGCGTGACGGCGCGCTTGAAGGGATCGAGCGGCGCTTCCTTACGCCGTGTCATGACTAACTCAAGGCCACGTTGGCGGTCGATTGCGGCAGATCCTCGCCGAAGCAGCGCTGATAGAACTCGGCGATCAACCCGCGCTCCAGCTCGTCGCATTTATTGAGGAAGGAGAGCGCGAAGGCGGTGCCGATATCGCCGAAAATCTCGGCGTTCTCGGCCCAGGTGATGACCGTGCGCGGGCTCATCACGGTAGACAGGTCGCCGTTCATGAAAGCGTTGCGGGTGAGTTCCGCCACCCGGACCATGTTGCCGATCGTCTTGCGTCCGGCCTCGGTGTTCCAGCTCTTGGCCTTGGCAAGCACGATGTTCACCTCGTCCTCATGCGGCAGATAGTTAAGCGTGACCACGATCGACCAGCGATCCATCTGGCCCTGGTTGATCTGCTGGGTGCCGTGATAGAGGCCGCTCGTATCGCCGAGCCCGATCGTATTGGTGGTCGAGAACAGGCGAAAGGCGGGGTGAGGCCGGATCACCTTGGACTGGTCGAGCAAAGTGAGCTTGCCCGAGACTTCGAGCACCCGCTGGATCACGAACATCACGTCGGGGCGGCCGGCGTCATACTCGTCGAAGCACAGCGCCGTGTTGGTCTGGAGCGCGTAAGGCAGGATGCCCTCGCGGAACTCGGTGACCTGCATGCCGTCCTTGATGACGATGGCGTCCTTGCCGACGAGGTCGATACGACTGACATGGCTGTCGAGATTGATGCGCATGCAGGGCCAGTTCAGCCGCGCCGCCACCTGCTCGATATGAGTGGATTTGCCGGTGCCGTGATAGCCCTGGATCATCACCCTTCGGTTGTGCTTGAAGCCGGCGAGGATGGCGAGCGTCACCTCCCGATTGAACTGATAATCGGAATCGATATCGGGCACATGCTCGTCGGGGCGGGAATAGGCGGGGACTTCGAGATCGGTGTCGAGACCGAAGACCTGGCGCACGGAAACCGACATATCCGGCAAGCCGGGGCCGCTGCGGGCAGTTTCGAGGGTCATGATTGGTGAAAGCCTATGGGTCGCGTGTCCTAGGGGCTTGCCGGAGCGAAGCCTCGATGGGGGGAAGAGGGCCGTCCAGCGACATTACGCCAGCCCTGCCTGTCTCAGATAGTTATAGGCTTGAATCACTTCGCGCAACTTGTCCTCCGAGGTCCGGTCGCCCTTATTGTGGTCGGGATGGAGCCGCTTAACCAGTTCCTTGAAGCGCGCCTTGATGTCGGCCTTGGTGGCGCCGTCCTCGAGATTGAGCTGGCGCAGGCACTTCCGCTCGGCGCGCTTGAGCGGCCGCTCCGGCGTCCATTCATCGGTCTTGGCGGCGCGCTCGGGGAACAGTCCGAACGGATCGTAGGCGGTAAAACGATGGGCGAAGCCACCCGGGGGGTCTCCCCTGTGGGCCTTTCGGTTGCGCGCCCAGGAGTTGACGCCGAGCGACCAGGTCGGACGGTGACCGATCACGTCGTCCTTCTGGTGCTTGACCACCGCCTCGTCGGGGAGGCCGGCAAAGTAGTTATAGGACTTGTTGTATTCCCGCACATGGTCGAGACAGAAACGGTGATATTGCCCTTCTTGCCCCCGCCCCTTGGGCGCGGGGTAGAGGCCGGGCTCCCTGCAGCCGGGCCACTCGCAAGCGGGAAGAGAGTCGCGCAAGAGGCGATTGGCGTCGGGCTTGACCCGCAAACGGTCGAAGAATTTCGAGTCGAGCTTCATGGAATCGGCATTATGGGAAGCTGTTTCGGGCACAACAAGCATGGCTCCGCTCGGGCAAAGAGGCTAATCTGAAAGGTTATCGCGTTGGCGGTGCCACCATGTCGGTCGAACGAGAAATCAGGGATAGATTGACGGCGGCTTTCGCGCCGGAGGCGCTTGAAATCGTCAACGATTCCCATCGCCATAGGGGACATGCCGGCGCGCCCGGAACCGGCGAGAGCCATTTCACCATCAAGGTGGTGTCGGCGGCCTTTGCCGGCAAGTCACGGCTCGAGCGCCACCGCATGGTCAACGAAGTCTTGGCCGAGGCTCTGAAGGGCCCGGTGCACGCGCTTGCCATCAAGGCGCTGGCGCCCGAGGAGCTCTCGCGGCCGCTATGAGCCCGCGGGTTTCACCCGCACTCGCGGATGAGAAAGTCGGTCAGGAGCGGCATGTCGACATCCCGCTCGACGAAGGCCTGGCCGATGCCGCGCACAAGCACCAAAGCGAGCTTCCCGTCTTTGACCTTTTTGTCCTGACCCATCAGCCGCAACAGCGCCTCCGGCGCCGGTGGAGGTCCGGGAATGGAGGCAATTTTTATCGGAAGCCCGACGGCGTCGAGATGCCGCGCGACGCGGGCGGCGTCGCCTGGAGGGCAGAGCCCCCGCTCGACCGAATAGGTGAAGGCGAGACGCATGCCGATGGCGATAGCCTCCCCGTGCAGCAGCCGCTCGGAGTAGCCGGCATAAGTCTCAAGCGCATGGCCAAAGCTATGGCCGAGATTGAGAGTTGCGCGTTTTCCGCTCTCCTCGCGCTCGTCCTCCGCCACGATCGCGGCCTTGGCGCGGACGCTCGTTTCCACCGCCCGCCGGCGCGCGCCCCCAGGGGCTGAAAAGATCTCCTCGAAGTTCTCCTCGAGCCAGGCGAAGAACGGCGCATCGCCGATCAGCCCGTACTTCACCACCTCGGCATAACCGGCCCGGAACTCTCTTGGGCTCAAAGTGGCAAGCACGGAGACGTCGGCCAACACCAGGCTCGGCTGATGGAACGTGCCGATCAGGTTCTTGCCTTGCTTGGTGTCGATGCCGGTCTTGCCGCCGATGGCGGAATCGACCTGGGCCAGCAGGGTGGTCGGGATCTGCACCACCCGCACCCCGCGCCTCAGGATGCTGGCGGCGAAGCCGGCGAGGTCGCCCACCACGCCGCCGCCGAAAGCGATAACGCAGTCGCCGCGCTCAACGCCGAGCTCGAGCAGTCTCTCGCACAGAGTGGCGAGAACGGGAAAGCTCTTGCTCGCTTCGCCCGGCGCGACCAGCGCCTCGCCGAGAAACAGGCCGTGCTCGACCAGGCTCGCCTTGAGGGGAGCAAGATGAAGCGCTGCGACATTCGCATCGCTGACGACGGCGCAGCGCGCCCCTGGCAAAGTGGCGGCGACCCATTGCCCGGCCGCAGCAAGCAGGCGCTCGCCGATAATCACGGGGTAGCTGCGCGCCCCGAGTGACACCTCGACCGCCGTTTCGGCCCGCGCCAATATCGCCGTGCCGCTTTCCATCATTGTGCCTTCTTGCGGCGTTTGACCGGCTTGGCGGTGTAGCCCAACTTGGCAGCGAGCGCGTCAATCACGATCCCCACCATCGCGTCGTGGGGCACGTCGCGGCTCTCAACCGTCACATCGGCCTCGGCATAGACGGGATAGCGCTCTTCCATGAGCCGGCTCATCACTTTTCCTGGGTCGCCGGCGGCAAGCAGAGGCCGGTTATCGCGTCGTCCGACGCGCTTGAGCAGCACCTTGAGGTCGGCCTTGAGCCAAACCGAAAGTCCGCGCGCCTTGATATTGGCCCGCGTCTCGGCATCCATATAGGCGCCACCGCCGGTAGCGAGAACCTGCGGTCCGCTCTCGAGCAGCCGCGCGATCACCTTGCGCTCGCCCTGGCGGAAATAGCCTTCGCCGTGCTCGGCGAAGATTTCGCTGATACTGGCGCCCGCGGCCGCCTCGATTTCGGTGTCGGCATCAATGAAAGGCAGTTCAACCCGGGCCGCGAGCCGCCTGCCCACGGCGGTCTTGCCGGCGCCCATGAGCCCGATCAGCACGATGCTGCGCGGCCCGAGCGCCTCGCGAATCAACGTCACGCGCTCCTGCCGGTCGTCCTTCTTGTTCTCGGTCAGTTCCAGGTTCATCCGGTTGTCTAAGGTGAGGAGATCGCCGGGCGCCGCGGCGCCTCGCGAACGACTCGCGAAATCCGGGAATTTCCCATGCTGACAGCGCCATGTCGAATCGTCCATGATACCGTTGAGGATAAGGCGCTGGGCGTTTTTTGGGTCATAATGAGGCCCCGTTCGCGACGAATAGAGTTTTGGGAGCACGAGCGCCTCGATGCCGACACTGTTCCGTTTCCTGATGATTTTGGGGGTGATCGCCGGTGTCATCGCTGGAAGCCTCTATGTGCTCGCTGAATACTTCCAGCCGGAGCCTAAAGAAATCTCAAAGGCGCTGCGCAACGTCAAAGGCCGGCTCGACGATACGACGGCTTCTACGCCCAGCCCTGATGCTGACGCCGCTGTTCCTGCCGACAGCGCCGATGGTACCGGGCGTCGAGCGCAGTGAGCTTCCTCCGCTCCCGGGCGCCGCTCCTGCCGACCTGAGCGGGGACGGTCCGCGTCTGCCCGCTCTCGACTTTCTCGGTGCCGAGGCGCGGCGTCTCGGCTTCGAGGCGCTCTACGCGCGCATGCCCTCGCACGGAAAGGCTTGAACCTTGGGCGCACACCGATCGCCGCGCGGAAAAGGCTCTTCCGAGCTTGCGCTCTTCCTCGACATGCTCGCCGCCGAGCGCGGGGCGGCTGCCCATACCGTCGAAGCCTATACGCGCGACCTCGCCGACTTTCTCGCGTTCCTCGCCGCCAAGGGTAAGAACGCAAGGACCGCAGCGCCCGATCATCTCCGCGCCTATCTCGCCGGTCTCGCCCGCCGAGGGTTGGCGCCGACCTCGCGCGCGCGGAAGCTCTCGGCCATGCGCCAATTCTTCCGCTTCCTTTTGGGCGAGGGGCTGCGCGCCGACGATCCTTGCTCCGCCATCGATAGCCCGAAGCTCGGGCGTCCCCTTCCGAAAATTCTCTCGCTCGCCGAGGTGGAGACGCTTCTCGATACCGCGAAGGATGCCGGCGCGACGGCGGCCGAAGGGACAGGCCAGCGGCGTGCGCTGAGGCTCTATGCCGCTCTCGAGACGCTCTATGCCACCGGCTTGCGCGTGTCCGAGCTGATCTCGCTGCCGCGCAACGTGCTCATGGCCGACGACAGGGTGCTCACCATCAAGGGCAAAGGCGGGCGTGAGCGGCTCGTGCCATTGAACGAGACGGCTCGGGCGGCGCTGAGCGCCCACCTTGCCGCGGTCCGCGCCGACGAAGCCGAGGGGAGGGCGGTCTCGCCTTGGCTCTTCCCCTCAAGCGGCGGCCGGCACCTCACCCGCCAGCGTTTCGGGCAGGAGCTTAAGTCGCTCGCCCTCGCCGCCGGGCTCGAGCCGGCTCGCGTCTCGCCGCACGTCCTTCGCCACGCTTTCGCCAGCCATCTCCTGGAACGCGGCGCCGATCTACGCACGGTGCAGCAGCTGCTCGGGCATGCCGATATCTCCACGACGCAGATCTATACCCATGTCATCGAGGAGCGGCTGCGCCGCCTGGTCGAGCAGCATCACCCGTTGGCACAGGCTTGCTTAACCAAGCGGAGCTAGGCTTGCGGCGGGTGGCAAGTTGACAGCACCCCGCCCCAAGGCCACTTACAACGCCATTCCATTGCCTCAACTGTCGCCTTAAGACTCCGGGACAAGGGTTCCAAGGGCATAAACGGGCCGAATGCGCACTTATCTCGATTTCGAAAAACCGATTGCCGAACTGGAAAGCAGGGTCGCCGAGCTGAAAGCGCTCGCCTCCAAGCAGCACTCTGTCTCCATCGAGGAGGAGCTTGCCAAGCTCGAGAGGAAGGCGCGGGAGGCCCTGGAGGAGACCTATTCAGGCCTGACCCCTTGGCAAAAAACGCAGGTCGCCCGTCATCCCGAGCGTCCGCATTTCCGCCATTACGTCGATGCGCTCGTTCAGGATTTCACCCCGCTCGCCGGCGATCGTTTTTTTGCCGAGGATCAGGCCATTGTCGGCGGCATCGGCCGCCTTGCCGGACGCTCGGTGATGGTGCTGGGTCACGAGAAGGGTTCCGACACCGAGGGCCGCATCAAGCACAATTTCGGCATGGCGCGCCCCGAAGGCTACCGCAAGGCGGTGCGGCTGATGGACATGGCCGATCGCTTCCAGCTTCCGGTGGTGAGCCTCGTCGATACCGCCGGAGCCTATCCCGGTATCGGGGCCGAGGAGCGCGGCCAGGCCGAGGCCATCGCCCGCTCCACCGATCGCTGCTTGAGCCTCGGCGTGCCGATCGTCGCGGTCATTATCGGCGAGGGCGGCTCCGGCGGGGCGGTCGCCATCGCCACCGCCAACCGGGTCTACATGCTCGAACATGCGATCTACACGGTCGCCTCGCCGGAGGCCGCGGCCTCGATTTTGTGGCGGGATTCGGCGCGGGCGGTGGACGCCGCGACCAATATGAAGATTACCGCCCAGGATTTGCTGAGGCTCGGCATCATCGATGGAATCATTGCCGAGCCGATCGGCGGGGCGCATCGGGACGGGATCGAGGTGGTGCGCGTCGCGGGCGAGACCATCATCCAGGCGCTTGCCACCTATGAGGGCCTCACCCCGGCGGAGATTCGCAAGCAAAGACGGGACAAATTCTTATCCATGGGGCGGGCGAGCTGAGGCTGGGACAACCCAAAAAAGCGCCATCTTTTGAGTCCACCTCAAGCCTGAGCACGCTTATAATTGCCGCCAAATCGGGGGAGCCGAGGGGCCAGCGCCGCCGGAAGCGCTAACTTCGATTTAACCTCTCACCGTCGATCTTGGCCGAGTTGCGCTAAGGGGCACTCGCGTATGTTTCGTTCAAGCTTTGTCACGGCCATGACCATGGCGACCGTGGCTGCCGCGCTGTCGGGCTGCGGTCAGTTCTCGCCGCCCTATCTGAAGCCGCTTTCGACGCAGACAAGGACGCTGCTTGCCGAGAAGGGCATGACCGAACAGTCGCCCGTCCTCATCCGCATATTCAAGGCCGAATCCGAACTCGAAGTGTGGAAGGCCAAGGACAACGGGCGCTTCTATCACTTCAAGACCTATCCGATCTGCAGCTATTCCGGCGGGCTCGGTCCGAAGGTCGAGCAGGGCGACCGGCAAGCGCCCGAAGGTTTCTATTCCGTCTCGCTCGACCAGATGAACCCGCGAAGCAAATACTACCTCTCCTTCGATGTCGGCTTCCCCAACACCTATGATCGCGCCTATGGCCGCACTGGAAAGAACATCATGGTGCATGGCGATTGCACCTCGTCCGGCTGCTACGCCATGACCGATGCGGTGGTCGAGGAGATTTTCACGCTCGCGCGCGAGGCGCTGCAAAACGGACAGGAGGAGATCCAAGTTCAAGCCTATCCGTTTCGCATGACCGCGGCCAACCTGGCGGCCCACAAGGACGACAAGTGGCACGACTTCTGGAAGAACTTGAAGGAAGGCTACGACTATTTCGAGATCAGCCGTCTGCCGCCCAATGTCGCCGTGTGCAACAAGCGCTATTTGATCAACGCATCCTTCGCCGCTAACGCCAGTCTCAATCCCACCGGCGCCTGTCCGGCCTATAAGAAGCTGCCGATCCCACGGGCGCCCGCCACTCAGGAAGCCTCGGGCAAGCCCGCGAGCAAGCGCCAGTCCGCCTCTCTGGCGAAGCCGCTCGGCAGCGTGCTCGGCCTGAGCTTTGGGCCGTCGAAACCGGGCTACAGCGCCTTCACGCTCGGCCCCGCAACGCCTGGGCGTTAGCGGAGATCGGAATTCACAAGCCGGCGTCGGGCCGTCAGAATTCCGTCGAAAGAGAACCTATACTGGGTCCGGCTGAACTCTTTATTCTGATCGCCGGTGACTGAGATGCGGCGCGCCCTCTCCATCATTTTCCTCATCGCCATCGCGGGCGCGGGCTACTACCTGCTGACGCCCGAGGGGCGTGAGCTTATCGACCGCGTGCGCATCAATCTGACACGGGCCGACTACCAGGCTCGCTTCCGGGCGGGCGAGACATTGCCGCACACTCCCGACCTTGCCCGCTTCGACGAGCGGCTTGCCGCCCATCAGGTCAAACTCGGCGTCCCCGTCTACATTCGCATCTTCAAGCTTGAATCCGAGCTCGAGCTGTGGGTCGAGAAGGGGGGCCGCTTCGAGCGCTTCGCCACCTATCCCATCTGCCTGTGGTCGGGCCGGCTCGGGCCGAAGCTCCGGGAGGGCGACCGCCAGGCGCCCGAGGGCTTTTACACGGTCGCCTCCGAGCAGCTCAATCCAAACAGCGTCATGCACCGCTCCTTCAATCTCGGCTTTCCCAACGCATTCGACCAGGCGCATGGGCGCACCGGTTCCTTTCTCATGGTGCATGGGGGCTGCGCCTCGATCGGCTGCTTTGCCGTAACCGATCCCGCGGTCGATGAGATTTGGCGCCTCGTGACCGCGGCGCTCGATCAGGGTCAGGCGCGCTTTCCCGTCCATGTCTTCCCCTTCCGCATGACGGACAGCGCCGTGAAGGCGCGGCAGGGCAGCAGGTGGGAGAGGTTCTGGGCCGACCTCAAGAAGGGTTACGATTTGTTCGAGCCGAGCCGCATTCCGCCCGCCGTCAGCGTTTGCGGGGGCCGTTACGTGTTCGCGGCCGGCAGCACTGCAACCGTCGCAAACACCGTCGAGGAGCGCTGCCCGCCCGAAATCGCCGGCAATTCGTGAGGTTCAGACCGGCCAGAAGAAGGCAATGAGCGGCACGCCCGTGGCAAGCACGATAAGCGATAAAGGCAGCCCGAGCCGCCAATAATCGCCGAAGCGGTAACCGCCCGGACCCATCACCAGCGTATTGCACTGATGCCCAATCGGCGTGAGGAAGTCGCAAGCGGCCCCGATCGCCACCGCCATGAGGAAGGGATCGGCGTTGTAGCCGAGCCTCTCCGCGAAGCTGGCGGCAATAGGCGCCATCACGAGAACCGTGGCGGCATTGTTGAGGAATGGCGTTACCGCCATTGCTGCGGCAAGCATAAGAGCGAGCGCGCCGGTCGCGGGCAGCCACACCGCCGCCTGCGACAATCCGGCAGCGATCAAATCGGTACCGCCGGTCGTGCGCAAGGCATCGCTTACCGGGATCAGTGCGCCGAGCATGATGAGGATCGGCCATTCGATCGCGTCATAGGCCTCCCGCAAGGAGAGCGAGCGCGCCAGGACAAGGATCACCGCGGCGCCGAAAAAGGCGATGGCGACGGGGACGATGTTGATCGCCACCAACGCAATGGCTGCGGCAAGAACGACGATGGGGAAGAGGCTTGCCTTCCGGCCGATGCGAAGATCGCGCTCAGCCAACGGCAGGCAATGCAGATCGCCAAGCGTCTCGGGCATGGCCGCAAGGTTACCCCTGAGCACGACAACGTCGCCGGCTCTGAGCTTCACCCCCCGCAAGCGATGCGCAATGCGCCGGCCTCTACGGCTCACCGCGAGAAGATTGACCGCGTAGCGGTCGAACAATTTGAGCTGACCCACTGAGCTGCCGACCAGCTGGGAGTCCGGCGTAATCACCGCCTCCGTGACGCCGATCTCGTCGGTCGGTGTGTCGATCTCGTGGCTTTTGCCCTCGCGGGTGAGCTTCAGCTTTTCCAAGGCGACGATGCGTTCGAGCGCGGCCGGCTCCCCCTGCAAGATGAGAATGTCGCCGGGCTTGATGACCGTGTTACCCGCCGGTTCGTAGCGGCGGGTAACACCCCTGATCAAGGTGATCACATCGATCTCGTTCTCGCCAAGCTCCTCGAGCGCTTTCACGGTTACGCCTGCGGCAGGGGAATCCTCGGGGACCTTCACCTCGGTGGTGTAACCTTCGAGCTTGAAGGCGGCATCCATGGAGACCGCGCCCTTGCGGTCACGGGGGAGGAGCCGCCAGCCAAAAACGAGGAAGATGAAGCCCGCGATTGCAACACCGGCGCCGACGGGGGTGAAATCGAACATGCCGAACGGCTGGCCGAGAATCTGCTCGCGCACCCGCGACACGATGATGTTAGGCGAGGTGCCGACGAGCGTCACAATGCCGCCCAGCAGCGCCCCGAACGACATCGGCATCAAGAGCGAGGAAGGCGAGGTGTTGGTGCGGCGCGCGAGTTGGAGGGCGATCGGCATCAGCATGGCCAGCGCCCCGACATTCTTGACGAAGGCCGAGAGCGCGGTCACCGAGCCGACGAGCGCGACGACTTGTTGGGTGGTGGTCGCGAGGTAGGGGCCGAGCATGCGCGCCAGGCGTTCGATGACGCCCGAACGCGCGACCGCCGCGCTGACCACAAGCGCGCTTGCCACGATGATGACGACATCGTCGCTGAAACCCTTGAAGGCTTTGTCGGGTGGCACGATCCCCGTCCCGACCGCAGCGAGAAGTGCAAGGACCGCCACCAAGTCGTAGCGGAATCTCCCCCACGCAAACAGCGCCATCATCACGATGACGATGGCAAAGGCGAGTCCCTGCGCGAGCGTCACGGGCGCCCCTCGTCGAGGCGTGAGGAGTGAGTCGTGGGCATAGATGCGCGGCTCTCGGTTGGATTGGGCCCTGCAAAGAAATCGACAGAGGGCGTGCCGAGTTCCCGCCCGGGCCGTATCAACTGGCGATAAGGGCTAAGTAAAGGTGCCGTGGCAGTGCTTGTATTTCTTGCCCGAGCCGCACGGGCAGAGCGCATTCCGCTGCACCTTACCCCAGGTCGAAGGATCGGCCGGATTGGCGCCGGTCGCCTTGCGTGCGCGCGCCGGCTTCGCCGCCCCTCGTCCATTGCCGCCGGCATTGGCGGTCTCGAGCGCAAACTCATCTTCCCCGGTGATCGGATTGGTGTGGTGCGCCTCCATCGGCGGCAACTCGGCGCCCTCGAGCGGCGGCACCTCGTCCTGCCGGGCAAGCTCGACATGGGCGAGCTGTCCGGTCACCGCCTCGCGCAAACGCGCGAGCATGTGCTCGAACAAGGTGAAGCTCTCACTCTTATACTCGTTCAAGGGATCGCGCTGGCCATACCCGCGAAGGCCCACGACCTGACGCAGATGATCGAGCGTGACGAGATGCTCGCGCCACAGATTGTCGAGCGTCTGAAGCAGCACCGCCCGTTCGATCTGGCGCAAGATTTGAGGCCCGATATCGGCCGCCTTCTTGGCGGTCCTCTCGTCCGCGGCCTTGATCAGCCGCTCGTGCAGTTCGGCATCGCCGATACCCTCTTCCGCCGCCCAGTCGGCAAGGGGAAGGTCGACGTCGAAAATGCCCTTCATCGCCTCGGTCAAGCCGGCGATGTCCCATTGCTCGGGATAAGACTTCTCCGGGATATGCGTGCCGACCATGTCGTCGATAACCTGATGGCGCATGTCGGCGACGGTTTCGCTCAAATCGGCGTCGCTTAACAGCTCGAGCCGCTGCTCGAAGATCGCCTTGCGCTGATCGTTCATCACGTTGTCGTATTTGAGCAGGTTCTTGCGGATGTCGAAGTTGCGCGCTTCGACTTTGGCTTGCGCCTTCTCCAGCGCCTTGTTGATCCAGGGATGGACGATGGCCTCGTCCTCCTTCAGCCCAAGCGTCTGGAGCATGCCGTCCATGCGCTGCGAGCCGAAGATGCGCATCAAATCGTCTTCGAGCGAGAGGAAGAAGCGCGAGCGGCCGGGATCGCCTTGGCGGCCCGAGCGGCCCCGCAGCTGGTTGTCGATGCGGCGGCTCTCGTGGCGCTCGGTGCCGACCACATAAAGGCCGCCGGCCTCGAGCGCCGTCTGCTTCTTCTTGGCCACTTCGGCGGCGATCTCGGCGCGCTTCTTGGCGATCGTCTCCGGCGCCGGCTCTGGGCCCTTTTCCTTCTCGCCGGCACGCCAATCCTCCAGCAGCATGTCGGGGTTGCCGCCGAGCTGAATGTCCGTGCCGCGTCCCGCCATGTTGGTGGCGATGGTGATCGCGCCGGGCACCCCGGCCTGGGCGATGATATGCGCCTCCTGCTCGTGATAGCGGGCATTCAGCACCTGATGCGGGACGTTCTCCTTTTTGAGCATGCCGGCGAGGATCTCGGATTTCTCGATCGAGACGGTGCCGACCAGCATGGGCTGGCCCCGCTTCTGCGCCTCTTTGATCAGCGCGATGATGGCCCGGTACTTCTCCTGCGCGGTGCGGTAGACCTCGTCGTCCTCATCGGCGCGGATCATGTCCACGTTGGTGGGCACTTCGACCACGTCGATTCCGTAAGTCTCGATGAACTCGTCGGCCTCGGTCGCCGCGGTGCCGGTCATCCCGGCAAGCTTTTCATAGAGGCGGAAATAGTTCTGGAACGTGATGGTGGCGAACGTCTGGTTCTCGGGCTGAATCGCCACATGTTCCTTGGCCTCGAGCGCCTGATGCATGCCTTCGGAGTAACGCCGTCCCGGCATCATGCGCCCGGTGAATTCGTCGATGATCATGACCTCGTCGTTCTTGACGATGTAGTCGCGGTCGCGTTGGAACAATTTGTGCGCGCGGAGCGCCTGCTGCACATGATGGACAACGGTGACGTTCTCGATGTCGTAGAGGGACTCGCCCTTGAGCAGCCCCGCCTCGCCGAGCAGTTGCTCGACTTTCTCATTGCCGGCCTCGGTCAAGGTCACGACGCGGGTCTTCTCGTCGAGCTCGAAGTCGCCGGTCTCGAGCCTCGGAATGAAAGTGTCGATCGAATTGTAGAGCTCCGAGCGGTCGTCGAGCGGGCCCGAGATAATGAGCGGGGTCCGCGCCTCGTCGATCAAAATCGAGTCCACCTCGTCGACGATGGCGAAGACATGGCCGCGCTGCACCATCTCGGTTGAGGCGTACTTCATATTGTCGCGGAGATAGTCGAAGCCGAACTCGTTGTTGGTGCCATAGGTGACGTCGCAGGCATATTGCTCGCGCCGCTGCGGGTCGTCGAGGTCGTGCACGATGCAGCCGACGGTCAAGCCCAGGAACTTGTAGATGGCGCCCATCCACGCCGCGTCGCGCTTGGCGAGATAGTCGTTGACGGTGACGACATGCACGCCGCGGCCGGCGAGCGCGTTCAGATAGACCGGCAGCGTGGCGACGAGCGTCTTGCCCTCGCCGGTCTTCATCTCGGCGATGGAGCCTTCGTCGAGCACCATGCCGCCCATGAGCTGCACGTCGAAATGACGCTGGCCGAGGGTGCGCTTGGCCGCCTCGCGGACGGTGGCGAAAGTTTCGGGGATCAAATCATCGAGAGCTGTGCCCGCGCGCACGCGAGCACGGAAATCGTCGGTGCGCGCGCGCAGGGCCTCGTCGGAGAGCGCGGCAATCTCGGGCTCGAGCGCATTGATCTGGGCCACGATCGGGCCGTATTTCTTTAGTTTCCGGTCGTTGGAGGAGCCGAAGACTTTGCTGGCGATGGCGCCAAAGGACAGCATGGTTGTTAAGCCTCTTGAGCGCAGGCGATTTCCGTGGCCGATCCCCACCAAAGCCTTACGGAAGCGTGCAAAATACCGGGGAGCAAATGCTGGTGAGACATAAGTGGGCCGCCTACCCTTGTCAACGCGACCGGCGGACACGCCGGTCGTCAGCGGACGGCCGCAAATTGCCATCCCTCCCCGTCAAAGGGAGGCACGGAGCTTGAGATGAGCCTTACGACCTAAGCGGGTTGTTCCGACGGAGCTTTTCGGCGCATGCGGCCGATCTCGTCGAGTTGCTCTTGCAGCGAGAGCTTGCTCAGCCGGTCGAACGGCAGGTTCACAAAAATGTCGATGCGCTGGGTAAGCATGCGCATGGTGTCGGCAAAGGCGAGGTTGCGCTCGGCCTCTGTGCCTTGAGCGTTGACGGGATCGGGCAGTCCCCAGTGAGCGGACATCGGTTGGCCGGGCCAGATGGGGCAGATTTCGTTTGCGGCGTCGTCGCACACGGTGAATACGAAGTCGAGCTTCGGCGCGCCGGGCGCGGCAAACTCGTCCCAGGATTTCGAGCGGAGCTTGGAGACTTCGTAACTCGCCTTGCGCAGAAGATGCAGCGCCAGAGGATTGACCTCGCCGGCGGGGTGGCTTCCGGCGCTGTAACCGCGAAACTTGCCCGCCCCCAGACGGTTCAGAATGGCCTCGGCCAGGATCGAGCGCGCCGAGTTCCCGGTGCAGAGGAAGAGCACGTTGAGGGGCGACCTTTCGCTCATGGCTCCAAACTAGCGCGAGGTCGATGACACTTATATTACGAGTGGCATCGAGGCCCGCCAGCGCCGCCGGCTAGCAGCGCGGATAGAGGGCGGCAAGTTCGCGGCCTCGCAGCAGGAGGGTTCTTTGACTGAGCCCGCCCTTACGTTTTATCCACGACCTGACGGAAGCGGGATAGGCGGCGTTCACGGCTCGGGTCGCCTCGCGCGTGCGGAATTTTCGCCCGCTCTTATCCACCAAGTAGGGGGCATGAAAGCCGAGTACGGCCCGCGAGGTGACGCAGATCCGCTTGCGCGGAACGCTGCTCAGCACGAGCGTGCAGGCGGAGAGACAAGGACCATCGATGATAACGCGCTCGCCGGATTGCCTGACCTTGGCGAAGAAGTTCAAGTATTCGCCGACCGAGCCGCCTCCGCTCGACAGGATGCGGATGTCGCCAAGCGCCGGCGCGGTCGCGCTCAAGGACAGAGCGAGAGCGATCGCAAGACTCCGCGCCGCCGGCCATCGCGCAATACCGGCCCACGCCGAGCAACCTAAAGGAGCGGCATTCATTCCTTTACCTCCGGCGCAGCTCGCGTGCGTCGGGCACCTTTGAGCAATCCTTAAGACTGTCACAATAGGCCAATTCATGGCCTTCTTTAGACCCGAGCCGGCTCTCGGCGCGTCCGCGACCCCGCGGAGATCGCCCCCCTTGGCAACCCGCCGCCTCGGGTCTAAAACCCGGCCCCGGGGAACCAACCCAACCCGCTCGCCTGCTCGACATTCGAAGCGGCCTGGGGCGAGCCGAAGAAGAGGATCATTCTCGTGAAAGCCCGGTCAGCCTTGCTGCTCATGGCAGCCTTCATCGGCGTTGCCTTCTCTGCTGCCGCCGCCGACGATCCCGTCATCGCCCGCGTCAATGGGGTCGATATCAAGCAATCCGATCTCGATTTTGCCGCCTCCGAAGTTGGGCCGCGACTCGCCAATTTCTCGGCCGCAGATCGCCGGAAGGTGCTTCTGCAATATGTCATCGAGAGCGAGCTGATGGCAGGCGCGGGCCAGACCGACAATCTCGATAAGGCCGACAGCTTCCCGGGCCGGGTGAAGTATCACGGGCGCCGCGCGCTGCGCGATGCCTATTTCGACCTCAAGATTCATGACGCGGTCACCGAGGCCGACGCCAAGAAGATTTATGACGAGAAGATCGGCCAAATGAAGCCGGAGCAAGAGGTGCACGCCCGCCACATCCTGGTGGCGACCGAGGCCGAGGCCAAGGAGGTCGCCGAGCGGCTGAAGAAGGGCGAAGATTTCGCCACGGTGGCCAAGGAGAAGTCGAAGGACCCCGCCGCCGAGGGTGGCGACCTCGGCTTCTTTTCGCGCGGCCAGATGCTCAAGCCGTTCGAGGAGGCCGCCTTCGCGCTCGACGTGGGCGAGCTTTCAGAACCGCTCCAGACCCAATTCGGCTGGCATGTCATCAAGGTCGAGGAGAAGCGCGACCAGCCGCTGCCCACCTTCGAGCAGGTGAAGGAGGGGATCATTTCCCAGCTCGTGCAGCAAAAGGCGCAAGAGGTGGTGACCGGCCTGCGCAACGCGGCCAAGATCGAGGTGGTCGATCCCGAGCTTAAGAAGTCGGTGGATGAGATTGCGCCGAAGGGCGATGCACCGCCTCTGCCCGAGGACAAGTCTTCAGGGGATGCTCAAGGCAATCCGTGACGGCTTGAGGTAGATCCCCTTGGGCAAGACCTCGCCGTTTGCGCCGAAGCACCTGCCGCATCTTCCGGCGATCGACGGCGTGCGCCTCGCGTCTGCCTCGGTCGGGATCCGCTATCCCGGCCGCACCGATCTGCTGCTTGCTTTGTTCGACCCGGGAACCACCGTCGCCGGAGTTCTGACGCAGTCGAAAACCGCATCCGCGCCCGTCGATTGGTGCCGCTCGCACCTGGCGCACGGGATGGCCCGCGCGCTGGTGGTCAATTCCGGCAATGCCAATGCTTTCACCGGCAGGCGGGGGCGGGAGGTGGTGAAGCGCACTGCCGAAGCCGCCGCCGAAGCGGCCGATTGCCTCGAGGCCGATGTCTACATTGCCTCCACCGGAGTCATCGGCGAACCGCTCGATGCGCGTAAGATCGCCTCGCGCCTCGGCGCTCTTGCGCGCGAGGCCAAGCCCGACGGCTTTGCCGAGGCGGCGCGCGCCATCATGACCACCGACACCTACCCCAAGCTCGCCACGCGCAAGGCGGAGATCGACGGGGTTGCGATCAACATCAACGGCATCGCCAAAGGCGCCGGCATGATCGCACCCGACATGGCCACCATGCTCGCCTTTCTCTTCACCGACGCGGCAATCGAACCTCAGGCGTTGCGCGCCTCGCTCGACCCGGCCGTCGACGAGACCTTCAACGCCATCACCATTGACGGCGATACCTCGACCAGCGACACGGCTCTGATCTTCGCCACCGGGAGGTCCACGACGCGCGGTGCTCCGCGGATCGTTCACGGCGACGATCTGAGACTGGCAAGCTTTCGCTTCGCACTCCACGAGGTGATGCACGATCTCGCTCAGCAGATCGTCAAGGACGGCGAGGGCCTCACCAAGTTCGTCACGGTGAAAGTGACCGGCGCCGAGACCAGGAGGGCCGCGCGGGCCATCGCCAAATCGATCGCCAATTCGCCGCTGGTGAAGACGGCGATCGCCGGCGAGGATCCAAATTGGGGGCGGATCGTTGCGGCCGTGGGCAAGGCAGGGGAGGCGGCGGACCGCGACAGGCTCGCCATTTGGTTGGGCGACCTCCTCGTCGCCAAGGACGGCGAGGTGGCACAAGCCTACCGCGAGAAGGACGGCGTGGCCTATATGAAGCGGCCGGAAATCGCCATCACCGTGGATGTGGGCGTGGGCAAAGAGGCGGCAACCATATGGACCTGCGACCTCACCCACGACTATATCGCCATCAACGCCGATTACCGGTCGTGAGCCGGGTGCTGCGCCCGCACAGCGTCAACCCCCGGGTGGGAAGATGAGCGCGGATCGCAAGCGCCCGATCGTCATCGTCGCGGCCTGCGCGCTCCTCGATCGCGAAGGTGCGGTGCTGCTGGCAAAGCGCCCCGCGGGACGCCCGCTCGCCGGCCTATGGGAGTTCCCGGGCGGGAAAGTCGAGGCGGGCGAACAGCCTGAGGAGGCCCTGATCCGCGAGCTTCGCGAAGAGCTCGGCATTGACATCGCCAAGGAAGACCTGACGCCGCTCACTTTCGCGAGCCACGCTTACCCCGACTTCCACCTGCTCATGCCGGTCTATCTCTGCCGGCGCTGGCAGGGGCACCTTACCGCTCATGAAGGCCAGGAGCTTCTTTGGGTGAGGCCCGATACGCTTCACCTCTATGACATGCCGCCGGCCGATGCGCCGCTCAAGATCGCGTTGCGCGATCTTCGCTGAGTGGGGAAAGGAAGCTAGCGCTGTTTCGGGCTTTCGCGCCGGCGCAGCTTATAGGAAGCCTTATCTCCGGCCTTCTCTTCTTTGGTGCCGAGCGCATCGGCGAGACGCCGCGCGGCGCTGCCCGGTTTGAGCGGCTTTTGCTGACTCTGATCGGGCCCCCAGCCACTGAGATAGACGATCTCGAAGGTCGCACCGACGCGGCCGTCGGGCAGGCTGTGGCGTTCGCGATAGAGGCTCTCAGCGCGCTGTAAGACCTTGCGCGAGAGCGGCCTTCTGCTCCGGGCCAGAAGCACGTTGCCGCCGCCGAGTGCGCGAACGTCGCGCATCAACTCGCGCGGGTTCGCGTAGAGGATTGTGAGCGTCTCGGTATCGGCCACCGGAAGGGCAAAGCCCGCGCGCTGGAGAAGCGCCCCATACTCTCTCACATCGCCGAAGGGGGCGATCCGCGGACTTGCTCCACCTTGTGTCTCAGCCTCGGCTTCGAGCAGGGCGCGACGAAGCTCCAGGAGCGCGCCGGCGCCAAGCAACGCCGCCATGAACAGGCCGTCGGGAACGAGCGCGCGCCGGATCTGCACGAGTGCACCGGGAAGATCGTTGACGCGATGCAACGCCAGCCCCGAGACGATGAGATTGAGGCTTGCCTCCTTGAAGGGCAAAAAATCCTCGTCGCAGACGAGCGACGGACGCGGACACAGCGCGGCGAATTCGAACGCGCTCTCCGCGTAAACCATCGCGCCGACCGAGGGAAGCCGCGACACGCTTCGCCCGAGCAATCCGTGATAGGCGCCGAGGTCGAGCGCAAGCGGAAACGGCCTGAGCATGAGCGCGACGCGTTCGGCGATCTCGCCCGCCACATGCGCAAGAATAAACTCGCGTGCCGCGATCTCATGCGCGAAGCGCGCGCGCCGCGCGCGCAACAATTTGCGGTCGAACAGGCGGAGCTCGGCACTCATGGCCCCTGTGCGTCCCAGGCTTTGAACTTGAGCCGTTCTGGCCCTATCATGATCTCCATGCCGATCGGCGACGCAGAGCTTGGCCTGGAGCCGCAATCTGCCGCTTCCGCGACGCAAGCGCGCGTGAGGGGGGCAGCTTCCGGTTCCGTGCGGTCGATGCTCGGGCGGCTCGCCGATTTTCTTCTGCCGCCGGTCTGCATCTCTTGCCGCACCCGCATCGGAAGCCACGGGCTTTTGTGCGGCGCTTGCTTCGCCCGGATCGATTTCATCGCGCCTCCGCTCTGTATCCGGTTAGGGGTTCCGCTGCCCTTCGAGGCAGGCGAGCCGCTTCTCTCGGCGGCGGCAATCGCCTTGCCTCCAGTTTACGACCGCGCGCGGGCCGCGGCGCGTTATTCGGACACCATGCGCGAGCTTATCCAGAGCTTCAAATATCGTGACCGGCACGAGGGCCTGCCCTTGTTCGCGCGCTGGCTCAAGAACGCGGGCGCCGAGCTGCTCGCCGACGCCGATCTCATCCTTCCCGTCCCGCTCTACCCCTCGCGGCTGTGGTGGCGGCGGTTCAACCAATCGGCCATGCTCGCCGTGGCTGTGGGGCGGCTCTGCGGCGTTCCGGTCGATTGCTTCGTGCTGAAGAGGGTACGGCGCACGGCGAGCCAGGTCGGCCTCACTGCCGACCAGCGGCGGCGCAATGTCGCCGGGGCCTTCAAGGTCGATCACGCCCGGGCCGTTCGGGTCAAAGGCAAGAAGCTCGTGGTCGTCGACGATGTGATCACGACGGGGGCGACGGCCGAGGCTTGCGCCCGGGTGTTGAAGCGGTCGGGAGCGGCAAGGGTCGATATCCTGGCGCTGGCGCGCGCCGTCGAGCCCGCCGCCTTCGTACTCTAGTCTTGCAGCCGGCCCGCCTACGGCCCAGTTATCAGGGAGTTGCTCGAATCGGCGATCCCATGACGCGCATCGTTCTTTATACCACGCCCTTCTGCGGCTATTGCCGCGCAGCGAAACAGCTGCTTCAGGCGAAGGCGCTCGGCTTTGAGGAAATCGACATCGCCTCCGATGCGGAGAAGCGCGTCGAGATGATCGACCGCGCCCGCGGCTGGCGTACCGTGCCGCAAATCTTCATCCATGGGCATCATGTGGGAGGCTATTACGAGCTTGCCGCGCTCGAGCGCGAGGGCAAGCTCGATGCAATGATCGCCAACGCACCCGCCCCGCTTGCGGACGCCGAACAAACATGAGCCTCGCGCCGGATAAGCGCTTCCGCGCCGCGCTCGTGCAGCTCCGTTCGGGCCATGCCGTTGATGCCAATTTGCAGAGTGCCGAGGCGCTGATCAGGCGGGCCGCCCAAACAGGCGCCGTCTACGTGCAGACGCCGGAAAACACCGCCATCATGGAGCTAAAACCGGAACGCGTGCTCGAAGCGGCCCAGACCGAGGAGAACAGCGTCCCGCTCGCGAGATTCCGCGCGCTTGCCGCGGAGCTCGGAATTTTTCTTCATATCGGCTCGCTCGCCATCAAGCTCGATCAGACCCGCGTCGCCAACCGCTCCTATCTGATCGAGCCGGACGGCGGTGTGACCGCGCGTTACGACAAGCTCCATCTGTTCGACGTCGACCTCGCCGGAGGGGAGAGCTATCGCGAATCTCAGAACGCGAGACCCGGCACCAGCGCGATCCTCGCCGACCTTCCCTTCGGCAGGCTCGGCCTTTCGATCTGCTACGATCTCCGCTTTCCCCAGCTCTACCGGGCGCTCGCCATGGCAGGCGCCGAGTTCATCGCCGTGCCCGCCGCCTTCACCAGACAAACGGGCGAGGCCCATTGGCATGTGCTGATCCGCGCCCGTGCCATCGAGACCGGCGCCTTCGTCCTCGCCGCCACCCAAGGAGGCCTGCATGAGAATGGCCGCGCTACCTTCGGCCATAGCCTGATCGTTTCGCCCTGGGGCGAGGTCCTGGCGGAAGGCGGCGAGGCGCCGGGCGTCATCTTTGCCGATCTCGACCTTGCCGCTTCCGCCGAAGCCCGCGCCCGCATCCCTGCGCTCAAGCACGGCCGCGACTTCGAAATCGCGATTGCCGGGCGCTCGCCGCGCGAGGCGAGGAGAGAGGGGTCATGATTCGCTTCGCGCTCACTTGCGATCGGGGTCATGACTTTGACGCCTGGTTCGCTTCGGGCGATGCCTTTGAGGACCAGGCCCAGGCCCGCTCGGTGGTGTGCCCCTGTTGCGGCAGTGCCGCGGTGCGGAAGGCGCCGATGGCGCCCGCCGTCAAGAGGCGGCGCGCCGAGGCGCCCCTGAAGCGGGAGGTCAGCAAGCGCAAGAAGACCTATGCTTTTCTCAAAGACCTCCGCGCCCATCTTCAGGCCAATGCCGAGGATGTCGGCCCCGCCTTCGCCGAGGAGGCCCGCAAGATGCATTACGGGGAGGCCGAGACCCGCAGCATCTACGGCGAGGCGAGCCTCGAGGAGGCGAGGTCGCTGCAGGAGGAAGGCATCCCCGCCGTGCCGCTTCCGGTATTGCCTGAGGATCATAACTGACAGACGGGCGTTATGATCGGAGCGTAACTTCTTATTCGGTCCTTGCCGGTACAAAATATGCGAGGCAGCCCTGGTATGGCCTTTAAGACGTCATATCTATGGGGCTGCCGGGCGATGGGTTTCTGCGCAATCAGGGTTTGAAGATGCGGCTTTCTGATTCCTTTCCACAGTTCCGAACTGTGCTCGCGATTCCATTTTTAGCGGCGATGCTCGCTTTTCCCGCGAGTGCCGAAACGACCCCTAACGGGCCGCCGGCGGCGACCCAATCGGGGCCTGCGAGCCCTGAGACCGGCCCGAATGGCGCGCCGGCAGCATCCCCGTCGAATCCCGACACCTCGGCGACCAGTCCCAACGGGGCGCCGCCGGCGACCCAATCGAGTCCTGCGACCCCTGAGACCGGCCCGAATGGCGCGCCCGCAGCCTCTCCGTCGAATCCCGATACTTCAGAGAGCAGTCCCAACGGGGCGCCGGCAGCTTCCCCTTCGAGCCCTGCAACCGCTCCGACTGGCACGCAAGCCGCGCCGCAGTCC
>JACMJU010000029.1 GCA_014380485.1 Methyloceanibacter sp. | reverse complement strand
TGTCGAAAAAGGTCTTCAGTGCCTTGAGGCGGAATTCGAGGATCCACGGGGCTTCCTTCTTCACCGAGCTGATGTAGCGGACGGTATCCTCGTTCAGACCGGTGCCGGCGTCGAAGGCGTAGTCGACCTTGTACTGGAAGTCGCCCTTGGTCTGGTCGATGCCGACGACGGGGTTGGCCGCCGTTTCATCCGCGGTGGTGGTCATGCCTTCGGTTTCGGTAAGTGGCTTCATGGTGATGGTCGCGATGCGTGCGGCGGATCGTTCAACGCCCAACGTTCAACGTTGAACGCTCAAGTGAGGAGGTCTCGGCAGGTTGCATTGAGAGTTGAAAGTTGAGCGTTGAATGTTGGGAGTTCGCCTGGCCTCAGGCCGTTGCGGCCGCGTGCTCCTGCTTCACCCAATCGTAGCCCTTGGCCTCGAGTTCGAGGGCGAGGGACTTGTCGCCGCTCTTCACGATGCGGCCGTCGTGCATGACATGCACGAAGTCCGGCACGATGTAGTCGAGCAGGCGCTGGTAGTGCGTAATGAGCATGATGCCGGGGGAGGCTGCGGAATTCCGCTGGGCGTTGACGCCGTCGGCGACAATGCGGAGCGCATCGATGTCGAGGCCGGAGTCGGTCTCGTCCATGAGGGCGATCTTGGGCTCAAGCATGGCCATCTGGAGGATCTCGCAGCGTTTCTTTTCGCCGCCGGAGAAGCCGTCATTGACCGAGCGCGACGTGAACTTCCGGTCGATCTTCAGCAGGTCCATCTTGGCGTAGAGTTTCTTGTAGTAGCCGGTGGCGTCGAGTTCCTCGCCCTCGACCATGCGGGCCTGGACGGCGGCGCGGAGAAAGTTGGCGATGGAGACGCCGGGGATCTCGCTCGGGTACTGGAAGGCGAGAAACAGGCCGGCGCGGGCGCGTTCGTCGGGCTCCATGGCGAGGACGGATGCGCCGTCGAGCAGCACATCGCCGCCCGTGATGGCATAGTCCGGGTGGCCCGCGATGGCCTTGGCGAGGGTGCTCTTGCCGGTCCCGTTGGGTCCCATGATGGCGTGCACTTCGCCCTGCTTGATCGTCAGGCTGAAGCCTTTGACGATGGACTTGTCGCCGATGTTGATGTGGAGGTCGTTGATGACGAGTTGGCTCATGGGAAGAAGTTGAGAGCTGAGGGCTGAGAGCTGAGAGACCGGGCGGTTTAGGATGACGCTTCGCGTCAGTTGGTGGCGGCGCGGCCCAGCCCGTTCGACAGGCTCAGGGCGGGGTCGGCTTGCGCCGAACCCCGGAAGTTCAGCTCGATGGTACGGGCATCGAAGCCGGGAGGCAGGACTTCGCGCAGGCGGGTCATCACCTCAGCAGGCAGGTCCACGTCGTGGATCTTGCCGGTGGATTCGTCGTGAAAATGCGCGTGCTCGTGCAGGTTCGGGCAGTAGCGGGTGGGGGCGCGCTCGAGGTTGACCTGGCGGACGATGCCGCAGCCAACGAGGGTCTCGAGGCAGTTGTAGACGGTGGCGAGCGAGATGGTCGGCATCGAGGCCTTCACGCGGGCAAAGATTTCGTCGGCCGTGGGGTGGTCGCGCTTTTCCAAGATGACCTTGAGCACGACTTCCCGCTGGGGGGTGGGGCGCACATCACGGGCTTTGAGCTGTTCGCTGAGGACCGCGTGGTTTTCGTTGGCAGTGGACATGGTA
>JACMJU010000028.1 GCA_014380485.1 Methyloceanibacter sp. | reverse complement strand
CTTGGCCTTGGGCTTCGGCGCCGGATGCGCGGCCGACGCGCCGGATTGGGCGGCGCCCGTCGCCGCGGCCGGCTGGGCCTTCGCCGGGGCGAAGGCTTCCCCTTCGATCGGCTCGGTCATGATGAACAGGCTCGAGACGTTCTCGCCGGAGAGCCGTGCTGCCGTATCGGGGCTGATGGAGACGGTGAGGAAGCGATACCCCCCGCTTGCATCGATTTCGGCGGGCGGCTCGGCTTGTACGGCAAACTCGTGCGTGGCCGGCGCGGGAACCGCTCTCACGGACGGGGCCGGCTTGGGAACGGCCGTCTCGAGCGGCTCGGAGGGCGCCTGCGGCGCTGTCATGGCCTGCATCTCTTCTTGCACCGCGGCGGCGTCGATTGACGCTTTTGAGATCGTCGCTTCGCCGCTCGGCGCCGGGACCGGCTCGGTCGCAGCCACGGAAGCAGCTTCGGACGGCGCCACCGTCGGCATTTGCGGCGTGACCGATGCCTCGATCTGCTCGGTTCCCTCGGCAGGCACGGGTGGCTTCACCTCTTCCGGCGCCGTGGTCCTGAGCCACTGTCTCTCGCCGCACAGCAGCCACGCTTTGCAGCCCTTGAGCAGGATCTGCTTGCGCGACACGACGGTGAGCGTGGCGCTATAGGTGTGGCCGTCCTCGGGATTGTAAATCTTTCCGGTCCAGGTCGAAGGAGCGCTCGGGGTAAGCCCGGTGAAGATCGCCAGTCCTACGATGGGCCGGCCCCGCTGCGAGGGGTCCTGGTTGCGGATGTCGTGCAGAGGAAGCCCCTTGCGGTCGTTCGGCTCCTTGAGCCAGGCAATCTTGGCGCAGAGCTGGCTCCTGCCCTTCCCGCACTTGAAAACGTGGATCTTCGATTCGCGCTCGGCGTCCGGCTTTATCCAATAGCCGGTGGGATCGGCCGAGGCCGCGTGGGACGGGCTGACGGGAGCAAGAAAGGCAGCGGTCAAGAGCCCAATTACCGCGGCGCAGGCATGATGCTGCATAAAGCACCTCCGTAATAGTCGCGCCATGGGCGCACCCGGCGCCATGGCAGTCACGTCTCTTGCCCCCTGTCCCTGACCAACTCGCGGTCCCCTGCTTTTCGCCCGTCGGCGCGCTTCTTGCGCGCTCATGTCTCGTTCGGCCTTCTATGCGGCCTTGGCTTCCGTCCCTATCCCGGCCCCTTCCACGATGGCGGCGACACCCATGCCGCCAGCCGTGCATATCGATATCAAACCCCTCCGGCCCCCTTGACTATGCAGGAGCTTGGCCAAAACCGCCAGGATGCGTGCCCCTGTCGCCGCAAAAGGATGCCCGAAAGCTATTGACGAGCCCTTGACGTTGAGCTTCGCGGGGTCGATCGACCCCAAGGCTTGGCTCCGTCCCAGACGGCGGCGGCAATAGTCCTCGGATTCCCATGCTCTTAAAGTTGCCAGCACCTGCGCCGCAAAGGCTTCATGAATCTCATAATAATCGAAGTCCTGTAGCGCAAGACCAGTCTGCTTGAGGAGCTCGCTCACGGCAACGGTCGGCGCCATCAGAAGTCCTTCTCCTTGCACGAAATCTACGGCGGAAGTGCGGCCCAGGGACAGATAGGCTTGGACCGGGATTCCCCGCTTTTCCGCCCACTCCTCGGAGGCGAGCAGGATGGAGGCGGCGCCGTCGGTCAGCGGCGTTGAGTTGGCGGCGGTGAGCGTGCCCGCCGAGCGGTCGAAAACCGGCTTCAGCTCCGCCATTTTCTCCAGCGAAATGTCGGCGCGGATGTTGTTATCGCGAAACACTCCGGCGCAGGGAATCACGAGGTCGTCCATGAAACCCTCGTCATAGGCGGCCGCCGCTTTCTTGTGGCTTTCATAGGCGAGGCGGTCCTGGGCCTCGCGGGTGATGCCCCATTCCTTGGCCATCAGCTCGCAATGCTCTCCCATGCTGAGACCGGTGCGCGGCTCCGACGTCGAGGGCGGCTGGGGGGCCAGCTCGGCGGGAGTGAACCCTTTGAATGAAGCGGCCCTCTGGCCGAGGCTGCGGGCCCGGGACGCGTTCACAAGGCGCTGGGCAAACTTTCGCTGGAACACGACCGGCGCGTCGCTGGTCGTGTCGGAGCCAAAGGCGATGCCCGATTCGATCTGTCCGGTGGCGATCTTGGCGGCAAGCCCGAGCGCCCCCTGGAGGCTCGTCCCGCAAGCCTGCATCATGGTGATGCCCGGCGTGGTGGGGGCGAGCGCACTCCCGATCACCGCCTCGCGGGCGAGGTTCCAGTCCTTGGCGTGGGTCACCACGGCGCCGCCCACCGCTTCGTCGATATGGGCGCCGTGCAGAGCGAAGCGATCGACCAGGCCGCCAAGCGCGGCGATCAGCATGTCGAGATTGGAGAGCTCGGCGTAAGCCGTATGCGAGCGGCAAAAGGGGATACGCGACCCCCCCAACACCGCAACGCGCCGCATCGAAGCCTCAGCCATGTATCCCCTCTCGCCTTCCCGTTCCTGCTCTAGGCGGCGGCGGTCGCCGCCGCTTGAGCGTCCTTGCGGCGGTAGTGGAGCGGACCGCCGCGGAAGGGCGCGAAGCCCGTGCCGAAGATCACGCCGGCATCGACGTGATCTTCCGTCGCCACCACGCGATCGACGAGCGCGCGCTCGGCCTCGTCGAGCATGGGTTTCACGAGCTCGCGGCCCAGGCGCTCGAGTTCGGCCTGATCGTAGGCGACCTGCTCCCGCTTCGGTTTGCCCTGCTCCCACACATAGAAGCCCTCGCCGGTCTTCTTGCCGAGCTTGCCCTGCTTGACCAGCGCCGCCAGCACATTGTCGCCGGCCGACGCGAGATCAAGCTCTTCGCCGACGTGATTGGCAATGTCGAGCCCGACCATATCCATGAGCTCGAGCGGTCCCATCGGCATGCCGAATTTGAGCGCCGCTTGATCGATCTTCTCGCGCGGCTCGCCCAACTGGTAACGACGCACCGCCTCCATCATGTAGGGCGCGAGCACACGGTTCACGAGGAAGCCAGGGCAGCTCTTCACGATCAGCGGCAATTTGTTGATGGCAGTGACGAAGGCGCAGGCCTTGCGCACCTCCTCCTCGCGCGTTGCCGCGCCGCGCACCACCTCGACCAGCGGAAGCTGGGCCACGGGGTTGAAAAAGTGGAGTCCGACAAGGCGTCCCGGATCGGCAAGAGGCTTGGCGATGTCCTCGAGCCGGAGCGAGGAGGTGTTGGTGGCCAGCACCGCCCCCGGCTTTACCTCTTTCTCCAGTTTCCGGAACAGGCTCTGCTTGACGTCGAGCTTCTCGACGATCGCCTCGATCACCACGTCGGCAAGTTTGACGTGCTTGCCGGAAGGATCGGGGATGAGGCGGGCGATGGCCGTTTCGACGGCGAGCGGGGTGCGTAGCTGCCTCTTGAACAAGCCCTTGGCGCGGGCGAGCGCCTTGGCGATTTGCGTCTCGTCGAGATCCTGAAGGCTCGCCTCCATGCCCTGGACCACGCACCAGGCGGCGATATCGCCGCCCATGGTGCCGGCGCCGATGACATGCACGCGTCGCGGCTTGAAACCGTTCTTGGGGGCCTCGTCCTTCAGCATCTCGGACAATTTGAATACGCGGCGCAGATTGCGCGAGGCCTCGCTCGCCATCAGCGGCGTGAACAGTTCGGTCTCGGCGATGCGCATGCGCACCGGGTCGTTGCCGTAGCGCTCGAACAGATCGATGAGGCGGAACGGCGCCGGATAATGCTCCTCGCGGACCTTCTCCGCGGTCTTGGCGCGCATCTGCTTGGCGAGCAGCCCGCGCACCGGCTGCTTGAGCATCAGCCGCTTCCACCAAGGCGCGCCCGGGGAGCGGCGGTTCTGAAGCACGGCCTTGCGCGCGGCCCAGCGGAGATTGTGGCGGGTCGGCACGAGTTGGTCGATGAGACCGATCGCCTTGGCCGCGGCCGGACGCAGCATGCGGCCTGTCAGCATGGCGGTCATGGCGTCCGTCGGACCCGCCGCCTGAATCGCACGGACCGTGCCGTTGAGCCCCGGGAAAATGCCGAGTTTCACTTCGGGAAAGCCGAGCCGCGTGGCCTCCTCGCGGTCGGCGATGCGCCAGTCGCAAGCCAGCGCGAGTTCGAGCCCGCCGCCGAGGCAATAGCCGTGGATGGCGGCGACCACCGGCACGGGGAGCCGGTCTACTCGGTTGAACAGCTCAAGCGTCTGCTTCACCACCTCTTCGATCTTGGGCTCGGTGTCGAAGTCCTCGAACTCCCGGATATCGGCGCCGGCGATGAAGCTCCGTTCCTTGGCGCTCATCAGCACGAAGCCCTTCACCGCGCCGGTGCTCGCCGCCTGCTCGACCGCCATGACGATATCGGCGAGCTCTTCGGTTGGCCGCCGTCCGAGCGCGTTCATGCTCTCGCCTTCGCGGTCGATGATCGCCCAGGCGATACCTTCGAAATCGACGGTGAAACGCCAGTCCTGCAAGTCGGGAAGTGTCGTCGTCATGGTTGGGGTTACTCGGCGGCAATATGCTCAGGCTGGGAAGAGCTGTCCCGAGCCGGCGGTATCGGCGATCGGCCGCGCGCGAGTTCGTTTGCGGAAAAATCGTCCACGGCGATGACGCGCGCCACGAGATCGCGAAGCTCGGCAAGAGAGCGCGCTTCGGCCTCGCTCAGCACGCCCTTTGCTTCCGCCTCGGCGATCCAGTCCTTGTCGTGGAAGCGCCTCACCTCGCCCTTGCGGATCGCCCGCTCCAGTTTCTTTTCGGCTTCCTCGCAGGCCACCACTTTGGCGAGCGTGTAGTCGAGCAATCCTCCGCGGTCGCCTGGATCGTCGGAAATGAAGATATCGCGGGTGAGACGGTCGCGGAACGCGCCCGGCTCAAGCGCCGCGCGCACGATTTTCTTACCCGCTTCGTCACTCGCCGGGCGCCGGCGCGGGCCCAAGGGGAAGACGAGCGGGGCCATCAGCCAGGCCGCCCACCTGACCGGGAAATTGCGCAAGGTGCCGAGCAGCGCCTGGTCGAAGCGGTGGAGGCAGTTCCTGGCGCAGTAGTCCACGAGCTTGAGGTCCTCCTCGGGGCGCCCGTCGTCGTCATAACGCTTGAGCACGGCGGAAAGGAGATAGAGCTCGGCCAGGGCGTCGGCCATGCGGCCGGTGATTTTCTGCTTCACCTTCAGCCCGCCGCCGAGCAGTGCCACGGTCGCATCGGCGACCAGCGCGAAGGAGCGCGAGGCGCGCGCAAGCTCGCGCCACCAGCGGCGCGTGGCACCGCTATTCGCCGGCGCCGAGGCGAAGACGCCGAAGGTCAGATTGTGGAACAGCGCTCCTGCGGCGTTCGAGACCGTAAAGGCGACGTGGTCTTCGAAGGCGCGCCCGAAGCGCGCGGTACCGCGTGCTCTGTCCTGGTCTTGAAGCGCCTCGATCTCGGTGAAGAGATAAGGGTGACTGCGCAGTGCCCCTTGGGCGAAGGCGATCAGCGTGCGCGTCAGGATGTTGGCGCCTTCTACGGTGATCGTGACCGGCACCATCTGATAGGCGCCCTGAATGTAGTTGCTCGGCCCATCGCAGATGCCCTTGCCGCCGTGAATGTCGAGCGCGTCATTCACGCTCTGACGCATGCGCTCGGTCGAGACGTATTTGAGCAGGGCCGAGATCACGGCGGGTTTCTCACCGGCCGACACCATGGAGGCTGTTAGCGCCCGCGCCGCCTCGAGCACGTAAGCAGTTTCGATCATGCGCGCCAGCGGCTCCTCCACCCCCTCCATGAAGCCGATCGGCAGATTGAACTGCTTTCTGATGCGGGCATAGGCGGTGCTGGTGCGGAGCAGCGACTTGACGGCGGCGGCGCTGGTCGCGGGAAGCGAGACGGAGCGCCCCGCGGCAAGGCAACTCATCAGCATGCGCCAGCCCCGCCCTGCCCGCTCTTGGCCCCCGATGATCCAATCAACCGGCACGAACACGTCGCGCCCGCGCGTTGGGCCGTTGGGAAAACCGGTCCCGCCGGGAAGATGCCGCCGTCCGATCTCGACGCCGGGATGATCGGTGGGGATGAGCGCCAGCGTGATACCGACATCCTCGCCGCGGCCGAGATGGTTGTCGGGATCGAACAGGCGGAAGGCAAGCCCGAGCAGCGTGGCTTTGGGCGCAAGCGTAATGTAGCGCTTGTCCCAATTGAGCCGGATACCGAGTGTGTCCCTGCCCTCATGCTGCCCGCGCGCGACCACGCCAATGTCGCGCATCGAGGCGGCATCGGATCCAGAGAACGGGCCGGTCAGTGCAAAGCACGGGATCTCCTCGCCCCTGGCGAGGCGCGGCAGGAAGTGCTCCTTCTGCGCGTTGGTGCCGTATTTTTCGATCAGCTCGCCGGGACCGAGCGAATTCGGCACCATGACGATGGTGACGCCGCCGGGGCTGCGGGTGGAAATCTTGCCGAGAACGAGCGATTGCGCCTGGGCGGAGAAGCCGAGGCCCCCATGCGCCTTGGAGATCAGCATGCCGAGGAAGCCACGGTCGCAGACGAAGCGCCAGATGTCGTCGGGAATGTCGTGCAGCTCGTGCCGGATGCGCCAGTCGTCGAGCCTCTTGCACAATTCCGCCGTCGGCCCGTCGAGAAAGGCGCGCTCTTCCGCGGTGAGCGATATCGGTGCTATGCGGCGGAGCTTTTCCCAATTCGGCGTGCCGGAGAAAAGCTCGGCATCCCAGCCCACAGTACCCGCTTCGAGCGCCTCGCGCTCGGTCTCGGAGATCGCGGGCATCGCGCCCTTCAGCGCGCGATAGGCCGGAAGCACGATATAGTTGCGCTTGATCTCGGGAAGACTGGCGACAAAGAGCAGCCCGGCGACAAGCCAGCCGAGCAGCGACCATAGCGGGAACGCCGGCCAATGGAGATCGCCGTCGGCGAGCCCCATCTGCGCGCTCAAGGTGAAACCGGCTACGGCAATCGCCCAAACGCGGAGCGAAGCGCGGTTCATGGCCAGAGCGAACAGGGCCAGGATGCAAGCGAGTGCGAAAATGACTTCAGCCATGGACGGCCTCTAAACGCGCCTCGGCCCCTCCCCGTCTCCGAGTGAAGCGCCCCGTGCGGGCTCGCCGTTGCGGCTGTGCGGCGCGCGCCGGTCCGACTTTTTGCCCTCTATGGTCCGGATGGGCCATCGACTCAAGCTCTTTTCTTGTGGATTCCGGCCGCGACCGTTCGGTCTCCCGAATCGGGAAGCCCATCCTGCCCCCAACAGATTCCCAGTGAATTAACAGACCGGATTTCCAGTGATTTAGCGGACCGGCCTCGACTCTTGCTCCGGCCCCTCGATCGGCCGGGCGCTTTCTTGTGCCGCACGGGCGAATTGGCTAAGCAAGACGGCAAGAAACCCGGCCCAAGAAGGCCGGCTGGGCAAAGGACACCGCCATGGGAGAGCCAGAGCGACCGCAGCTCAACCCCTATCACGTCGAGCTTGAGGCCGGCAGGCGCTATGCCTGGTGCCGCTGCGGGCGGAGCAAAAAACAGCCCTTCTGCGACGGGTCGCACACCGGTAGCGGGCTCGAGCCCCTGATGTTCACGGCCGAGCGAACCGAGCTGGCGCTGCTCTGCGGCTGCAAGGATACCGGCGACCCGCCCTATTGTGACGGTTCGCATTTGCTGCTCTGATCCTGGGCTTGGGCGGCGGATAAGCGGCGTTGTGCGCGGGGAGCCCTTCTTGCTAAGAAAGGCCGCAAACGGGCCGGGCTAGAGGCTTACGGTTGCAGGGGCCTGTGCAAGGGGGACGCCGAGGCCAATGGCCTATTTCCTTCAGCAGCTGATCAACGGGATCGCGCTTGGCTCGATCTACGGGCTGATCGCCATAGGCTACACCATGGTCTACGGCATCATCGGCATGATCAATTTCGCCCACGGCGACATCTTCATGGTGGGCGCCTTCATCGCCCTCATTCTGTTCCTGGCGCTGCTGAGTTTGGGCGTCACCATGATCCCGCTCGCCCTTCTCATCGTGCTGCTGCTTGCCATGGTGCTCACCGCCGTGTGGGGCTGGACGGTCGAGCGCATTGCCTATCGGCCGCTCCGCGAATCGTTTCGCTTGGCGCCGCTCATCACCGCCATCGGCATGTCGATCGTGCTGCAGAATTTCATCCAGGTGGCGCAAGGCGCGCGCGTGAAGCCGCTCCAGCCGGTGGTGACCGGAGGCTACACGCTGTTCACGGAGGGCGATTTCGCCGTCAACCTCTCCAATATCCAGATCCTCATCGTGGTGACGACGCTCGTGCTGATGACCGTGTTCTGGCTCATCATCACCCGCACCGCGCTCGGCCGGTCGCAGCGCGCCTGCGAGCAGGACCGGCTGATGGCGGCGCTCTCCGGCGTCAATGTCGACCGCACCATCTCGCTGACCTTCGTGCTTGGCGCCGCGCTGGCGGCCGTGGCGGGGCTGCTCTACCTTCTCTATTACGGCGTGATCGATTTCTATATTGGCTTCGTCGCCGGCATCAAAGCCTTCACCGCAGCGGTGTTCGGCGGCATCGGATCGTTGCCCGGCGCCATGCTCGGCGGGCTCATCATCGGCCTGATCGAGACGTTCTGGTCGGCCTATTTCACCATCGAGTACAAGGACGTCGCCGCCTTCTCGATGCTCGCGATCGTGCTGATCTTTTTCCCGACCGGCCTGCTCGGCCGCCCCGAAGTGGAGAAGGTCTGAGCGCCTTGGCCGAGCCCGGTACATCGTTCGGCCAAAGGCTCGGGCCTGCGCTCCTCGACTCTCTTCTCGCCGCCATCATCGCGTTCGCGCTGTTCAGCCTGCTGTTGGGCTTGCGGATGGTCGACAAAGTGACCGGGCTCACGCTTCAGCCCCGCCCGGTGCTGCTCGCCGTTGCCGTCGGCATCGTATTTTGCGGACGGCTCCTGCTCAATCTCTTCGTGTGGCACGCCGAGTATCCGCTCACCGCGCCTTTCGCCAAGCTCTTCACCCGCGCGCCGTTCGAACGCCGCGACCTGATCGTGCTCGGCGCAACCCTGCTCGTCGCGACGCTCATGTTTCTCTTCAGCCTCGTCATCATCGACAGCGCGGCCTTCGAGCTGGTGGCGGCGTCCGTGTTCATCTTCTTGGGCATCGGGCTCGTGCGCCGGATCATCGTGCAGTTCTTTCCCGACCTTCCCTATGGACGCATCTTTACGGTCGGCGGCATCGCCTTCGCCGTCCTGTTCCCGATCTGCGCCTATCTTTTGGAGAAGACGTTCCGCCTCGGCCTGCCGCTCCGCTATCTGCTCGACCTGTCGATCCTGGTGCTCACTTACGTCATGCTCGGCTGGGGCCTGAATGTCGTGGTCGGCCTCGCCGGATTGCTCGATCTCGGCTATGTCGCCTTCTATGCCGTCGGGGCCTATACCTTCGCGTTGCTCGCCACGCATTTCGGCTTGGGCTTCTGGATTTGCCTGCCGATCGCCGGCGCCGCCGCCGCGTTGTGGGGCATTATCCTCGGTTTTCCGGTGCTCAGACTTCGCGGCGACTATCTCGCCATCGTGACGCTGGCCTTCGGCGAGATCGTCCGCATCGTCCTCCTCAATTGGACCGAGGTCACCAACGGGCCCAACGGGGTGTCCGGCATCCCCAAGCCCACGTTTTTCGGTCTGCCATTCGCGCCCAGCGGGGACGGCACCTTCAGCAGCTTCTTCGGCCTCAAATACGATCCGCTCCAGGGCATCATCTTCCTCTATTACGTGATCCTCGCTCTGGCCTTCATCACCAATCTCGTGACCCTCAAATTGCGGCGGCTTCCGATCGGACGCGCCTGGGAGGCGTTGCGCGAGGACCAGATTGCCTGCCGCTCGCTCGGCATCAACACCACCATCACCAAACTCACGGCCTTCGCCATCGGGGCGATGTTCGGAGGACTGGCCGGCAGTTTCTTCGCCACCCGCCAGGGTTTCATCAGCCCGGAGAGTTTCACCTTCATCGAGTCGGCCATCATCCTCGCCATCGTGGTTCTGGGCGGCATGGGCAGCCAACTCGGCGTGGCGATCGCGGCCATCGTCATGGTTGGGGGCTTCGAGGCGCTTCGCCATACCGAGGGCCTGCAAAGCATTTTCGGCGAGGGCTTCGATCCGGCCCTCTATCGCATGCTGCTGTTCGGTATCGCCATGGTCGGGATCATGGTGTGGCGGCCGCGCGGGATCATTGGTTCGCGCAGTCCCTCGATCGTGCTCGATGAGGCGCGGCCGATCGGCGGCGGCCTGGTTCGGGAAGGCCGCGCATGAGGTCGTGGGAAGAGGATCCGCTGCTCAGGGCCGAGCACCTCACCATGCGCTTCGGCGGACTCACCGCCGTCGATGACGTTTCCTTCGCAGTGGGCAGGCACGACATTACCGCCCTTATCGGCCCCAATGGCGCGGGCAAGACCACGGTGTTCAACTGCATCACCGGCTTCTACAAGCCGACCGAGGGCATGATCGAGCTGCGACAGCCCGACGGGCAGATTTTTCGCCTCGAGCAGCTCGACGACCACGACATCAACGCCCGCGCCCGCGTCGCCCGAACCTTCCAGAATATCCGCCTGTTCCAGGGCATGACGGTGCTCGAAAATCTGATGGTGGCGCAGCATAATGTGCTGATGCGCGCCTCGGGACTGACCGTCGGCGCCATCCTCGGCCTTGGCGGCTTCCGCCAGGCCGAGAAGGACGCCGTCGATTTCGCGCGCTATTGGCTCGACCGGGTGAATTTGACGGCGCGGGCCGACGAGCCGGCCGGCGAATTGCCTTACGGGGACCAGCGCAGGCTCGAGATCGCCCGGGCCATGTGCACGCGCCCCCTGTTGCTCTGCCTCGATGAGCCTGCCGCCGGCCTCAATGCTCGCGAGAGCGACGCGCTCAACGAGCTCCTGTATTCGATCCGAAAGCAAGACGACATCGCCATCCTGCTCATCGAACACGACATGAGCGTGGTCATGCGCATCTCCGACCATGTCGTCGTCCTCGATTACGGCAGGTTGATCGCCGACGGCACGACCGCGGAGGCGCGGAACGACCCGCGCGTCATCGCCGCTTATCTTGGCGTGCCCGACGAGGAGCTGCCGGTGGTCGAGCGCGAGGTGGGCCTATGAACGCCCCGCTCCTCGAAATTCGCAAGGTGACGGCCTGTTACGGCGTGCTGCCGATCTTGCATGGCATCGATCTCGACATTCGCCAGGGCGAGATCGTCGCCCTGATCGGCGGCAACGGAGCCGGCAAGACCACGCTGATGATGACGATCTTCGGCCGTCCACGCGCGAACGAAGGTCGCATCCTGTTCCAAGGGCGCGACATCACCGCTCTTCCCGCCCATGAAGTGGCCCGGCTCGGCATCGTGCAATCGCCGGAAGGCCGCCGCATCTTCTCTCGCATGACGGTGCTGGAGAATCTCCAGATGGGCGCGATCGTCGCCGGCGATCCCGCCGGATTCGATGCCGACTTGCAGCGCGTTTATGCGCTCTTCCCCCTGCTCAAGGCGCGAGCAAATCAACGCGGCGGCACGCTGTCGGGCGGCGAGCAGCAAATGCTCGCGATTGCTCGTGCGCTGATGGGGCGGCCGACCCTGCTCTTGCTGGACGAGCCGTCACTCGGGCTTGCGCCCCTGATCGTGAAGCAGATCTTCGCCGCGATCGGAGAGCTCAACGGACAGGGCCTGACGGTCTTTCTCGTCGAGCAGAGCGCCTATCATGCCCTGAAACTCGCCCATCGCGGCTATGTCATGGTCAATGGCAGGATCACCATGAGCGGCTCGGGCGCCGAGCTGCTCGGCAGCCCCGAGATTCAGGCGGCATATCTCGAAGGCGGCGCTCACGGCGCCGGCCAACACCAAGGTCACAAATGAGCTGGCTTTCCGACGACAGCCTCGGCGTGTTCCTCGTGCTCACCGTGATCATCGGCGGCGGCGCGGCCTTCCTTGCCGGGCAAGGCTTGGCGCGGTCATGGAAGCCGTTCTGGCGCATCTTCTTCTATATGGCGCTGCTAGCCGCCGCGATCCGCTTCTTCCACTACGCCCTGTTCGACGGCAATCTCCTCGCCCCCTATTACTATCTCGTCACCTATGCCGTACTTCTCGCGGCTTCATGCCTGGGATTCCGCGCGATGCGGACAACGCAGATGGTCACTCAATATCGCTGGCTTTACGAGCGCACCAGCCCGCTGACTTGGCGCGACCGCCAAGCCTGAGCGACCTCACCCTGGCGCGCCATAAATGATGTAGAGTGGATTTCTGTTTCCGAAGAGGGAGGTAAGCAATGAACCGCATGGCCGGGCTGATCGCAGCCTTCGCCCTCGCCGTCTTGATCGCCGGCTGCGGCGACAGCGAGGAAAGTAATACCACGCCGATCGCCATGGTCGGTCCGATAACCGGGCAATACGCCTCCTTCGGCGCACAGATGCAGAACGGCGCGGAATTGGCTGTCGAAGACATCAACGCCGCGGGCGGCGTCCTCGGCAAGAAGCTCGACCTCGACATCGGCGACGATGCCTGCGATCCCAAGCAGGCGGTGGCGGTCGCCAATCAGATGGTCGGCAGCGGGGTCGCACTCGTCGCCGGGCATTATTGCTCGGGCTCCTCGATCCCGGCGTCGAAGGTCTACGCCGAGGGCGACATGGTGCAGATTTCCCCGGCTTCCACCAATCCCGCTTTGACCGACGACCGCGCCGGACCCAATATCTACCGCGTGTGCGGCCGCGACGATCAGCAGGGCGGCGTCGCCGGCAAGTATCTGGCGAGCCACTTCGCCGATAAGAAGATTGCCATCATTCATGACAAGACCGCTTACGGCAAAGGACTCGCCGACGAGACCAAGAAGGCACTCAATGCCGCCGGCAAAGAGGAAGCGCTATATGAGGCCATCACCGCCGGCGAGAAGGACTATTCGGCGGTGGTCTCCAAGCTGAAGCAGGCCGATATCGATGTGCTGTTCCTGGGCGGCTACCACACCGAAGCCGGACTGATCGTGCGCCAGCTTCGCGATCAGGGCGTGGACACTATCCTGATGGGCGGCGACGCGCTCATCACCCAGGAATATTGGTCGATCACGGGACCGGCCGGCGAGGGCACGCTGATGACCTTCTCGCCCGATCCGCGCAAGAACCCGGCCGCCGCCGAGGTGGTCAAGCGCTTCAAGGATAAGGGCATCGAGCCGGAAGGCTACGTGCTCTACACTTATGCCGCGATGCAAGCCTGGAAGCAGGCGGCCGAGAAAGCGAAGTCGACGGCTTCGGCCGATGTGGTGAAGGCGCTCAACGATACCGAGTTCGACACCGTGATCGGCAAGTTCAAGTTCAACGAGATGGGCGATCCGAATCTGCCGCCCTATGCCGTCTATCGCTGGTCGAACGGGACATATGAGGAGATCGGCGAGGAGGCCCCGGCCGGCTAAAGGTTGGCCGCGGCCTAGCGCTTCTTGGCCGCGCGTTCCTCGGCGCTGAATTCGGCCTCGAGCTCCTTCTCGAGCCGAACCAGATCGTCGGGAAGCGGCAGGCCGAAGGCGCGCATTTCGTTGAGCTTCTCGTGGATCTGAAGGTAAAGCTCGTGCCGGTCCTCCGGCTGGTTCTCCATCTGGCTAAGGAGAAACGCGATTTCGGCCTTCAAATCGTCGAATGCCATGGTGTGCCGCCTCCTTGTCGCGGCCGGGGATCGGACCACAAACGGCCCGAGGCGGCAAGTCTGCGTGAAGTTCGCGCCCGGATTGCGAAGGGCCGATTTCCCCTGCATAGTTAAGCTTGCGCTAGGATTGCCACGGGGCGGGATCGACAAATGGAAAAAGTGAGTTTGGACAACGTGGTCGGGTTCGTGCTCGCCATCTGCTTCGCCCTGGTGATCGGGATTTCCATGTGGGCGCTCCTGATCGGCGACTATATGAATACCGTCATGAACGAGCAGACTCGGCATACCTTGCGCATCGTCGGATTCGCCGGCGCGCTTGCCGCGCTGGTGACCTGGTGGGTGCAGAGTTTTGCCGCCAGACGGGGCTTCGTCGTCCGCGTCATGTTTGCTTTCTTCATTTTCGTGGTGGCGTTTTGCAGCTTCGGCGGCCTGCTCCGTTTCATCTACATCCATGCCACCTATCCGAGCCAGCAGGACTGGTCCCTGACCGGCCTCTATTTCGCATCGCTCAACGACTTCTACACATTCTTGCTGGATATGTTGTTGCCGCCGCGCCCGGCTTATGCCGCGCTCACCCTGGCTGCTGCGATCTTTGTCGCGTGGTTCGGGCCGCATCAGGCTAAGACCGCCGACTATTGATTTTCGGGTCCGATTTGAGCGGCGGCGGGCCCTTTGCTTGAGGTTAACGCCTCTTCCCGCATCTTTGCTCGCGGAAAGGCTTTTTCGAACGCATGATCCCCCGTTATAGCCGCCCCGAGATGGCTCGAATCTGGGAGCCGGAAACCCGATTCGGCATCTGGCTCAGAATCGAGACCTATGCCGCCGAGGCCATGGCCGGGCTGGGGCTCATCCCCGTGCATGCCGCCGAGGCGGTGAGAAAGCGCGGCGGCTTTGACATCGCCCGCATCGAGGCCATCGAACGGGAGGTGAAGCACGACGTGATCGCCTTCCTCACCTCGGTCGCCGAGCATGTCGGGCCGGAAGCGCGTTTCCTGCATTCCGGGCTTACGTCCTCCGATGTGCTCGACACCTGTTTCAACGTGCAGCTCGTCCAGGCGGCCGACATTCTGATCGCCGATGTCGATGCTCTGCTTGCGGCGCTGAAGCTTCGCGCTTTTGAGTATAAGGACACGCTGACGGTCGGGCGCAGCCACGGCGTCCATGCCGAGCCGACCACCTTCGGACTCAAACTCGCGGTCGCCTATGCCGAGTTCGCCCGAGCGCGGGAACGGCTCCAGCGCGCCCGCGAGGAGGTCGCCACTTGCGCCATTTCCGGCGCCGTGGGGACCTTCGCCCATGTCGATCCAAGGGTGGAGGAATTCGTGGCAAAGAAGCTCGGGCTGAAGGTCGAGCCGATCTCGACGCAGGTGGTGCCGCGCGACCGGCACGCCTTCTACTTCGCCACGCTCGGTGTGGTGGCTGGCTCGGTCGAGCGGCTGGCCACCGAGATCAGGCATTTGCAGCGGACCGAGGTGCTCGAGGCTGAGGAATATTTCAGCGAAGGGCAGAAGGGCTCCTCTTCCATGCCGCATAAGCGCAACCCGGTGCTATCGGAGAACCTGACAGGTCTCTCCCGCGTCGTGCGCGGCTATGTCATGCCGGCGCTCGAGGACGTGGTGCTGTGGCATGAGCGCGATATTTCGCACTCTTCGGTCGAACGGGTGATCGGCCCGGACGCCACCATCGCTCTCGATTTCGCACTCACGCGATTGACCGCGATCGTCAAGGACCTCGTGGTCTACCCGGAGCGCATGCGCCGCAATCTCGACCGGCTCGGCGGATTGATCCATTCCCAGCGTGTGCTGCTGGCGCTGACCGAAGCCGGAGTGCCGCGCGAGGAGGCCTACCGGATCGTGCAGCGCAACGCCAAGAGGGTCTGGGACGACGGCGCCGATTTCCTCGAAGCGCTTCTCGCCGACAAGGACGTGACCAAAGTGCTATCGCCCGAACAGATTCGCGCCCAGTTCGATCTCGGCTATCACTTGAAGCATGTCGACACGATCTTCAAGCGTGTCTTCGGCACCTAGACTCCGCGTCGCTCGCGCGCAACGCGCGTCACGCCAATATTGGCAATCCACGCTCAAGCGCTAGTCATTCCGAAGGGCGCTGCTCGTTCCCTGAATATCGATATCGTCAATGCGGTCGCCGTCGCTAGAGCCGTGGAAAATATGCGGCATGTAGCGGTAGCGGTTGCGCTCTTGCGCCATCATGAAGTAGCGCCGCCGATAGAAAGAGGGATCGATCGCGGCGTAAGGCGGGAGTTTGTAGTACCAGTCGGCCTTCGGATAGTGGCCCGCGCGATAGGGAAAGGGCGGATAGACCGGGATGAACGCGTCGTTTGCGGCAACGCTGCGGGTTGCGCGTGCCGGCCCGATCGCGAGCCCGCTCTCACGGGCATAGCCCGAATAGCTGTTCCAGGTGACCTTGCACCAGCCGCGCGAACAGCCGCCGACCAAGACCGCTTCGCCCGCGGGCATGGTGAGGAGGAGTTCGGTATTGGCGCTCGGCGCCGCGCGCAAAGCAAGGTCGGTGGTCGTCGTCCCTTGACGTGCCTCGGCCACGCTCGCGAATCCGATGATCCCGAGAAGTAATGCAAAGCCGCGAATCAGTCGCATGGAAGGCCCCCCTTGCCCGCGATGATCCATCTTGGCACAGAGCGGGCCTAGCGTCAGCAAGGATTGGCGGCTCACCGCGCAAGTTTCGTGGAAATCACGCCTGGGGCGCAGGCGGCCTTCGCCTCGGCGGCGCCTTTCGAAAACCAGCCGGCGTCGGTGCCGACGGCGACCACGTCCCAGCCTTCCGCCACGCGGGGCCTGGCATAGTCGACGTCGTTGGCGAAAATCAAAGCGATCACAGACATCTCGCGGCATTTGCTTAGGACCAGAGTCATCGCTTCCTTAACCTCCGGCGCCCAGATGTCGAGCCGGCCGGTCAGGGCCACGGAAAGATCGTTGGGGCCGAAGCAAACCATGTCGACGCCGTCGAGCGCGAGAATTTCGTCGAGTTGGTCGAGCGCGCCCCTGGTCTCGATCTGAGGACAGGCGATGGTCCAGTCATTGGCGATCTTGAAATAGTCGCCCTGATGATCGAGCCGGGCCCGGTAAGGACCCCAGCTCCGGTTGCCGCGCGGCGGGAATTTGACCGCCTGCACAAAGGCCTCGGCATCCTCCACGCTCCCGATCAGCGGGCACATGATGCTTTGGGCGCCGGCGTCGAGCGCGCGGCCGATGAGCCCGGGGCTGTTTTCAGCGACGCGAACGATCGCCGGCAACCCGCAGGCGCGCGCCGCCGTAAGGCAGCCCAGCAAGGCTTCGTTGCCGCCCAGCCCATGCTGCTGGTCGATGGTAATGCAGTCCCAACCCGCCTCCCCGATCAACTCAATGAGGAAGGGATTATTGAGCGTGAGCCAGGCGTTGAACAGGGTGCGCCGCTCCTTCGCCGCTTTGCGCAAGCGGTCTTCGCGCATCGAGACGCTCACGCCTTGCCTTCGGATTCGATCTGCCCGACGGCCTCGCCCATCGTCTCCACCATCTTGCGGCGAATCTGGTGGTCCGACTGGCCGACGCCCGTGGCATCGAAATCGGCCCTGATCTTGCGAAACACATCCTCCTCGCCGGGCTCGGCGAGATCGGCTTTGACCACCTCGCGCGCATAGGCTTGAGCGTCGTCGCCGGTGAGCCCCATCTGCTCGGCTGCCCATAGTCCAAGCAGCCGGTTTCGCCGTGCCGTCGCCCTGAACTTGAGCTCCTCGTCATGGGCGAATTTCCGTTCGAAGCCCTTCTCGCGTTCCTCGAAATTTGCCATTTGGCTTTCGCCTCCTTGCGCCCCTATCGATTCGGGGCAAGCCGAAAATGCGGGGGAAACCGGGCGCCTCCCGGGCCCGAGGGATAACGCCCAAAAGCCCGGAAATCAACAAATTCCGGGGGCAGCTGGCCTGCGTCTCGGCAGTCATTGTATGCCCCCTGCCCTTACGCTAAGGTCCGCTCGAAGACCCTTTAAATCGATTCCGGCAATGGCGATTTGCAAGTTGCGCGCGGCCTGGGTGAGCCTCTCGCCCGCGCCTTTGGCGCTTGTCAGCAGTCAGAGCCATCGTGAGTGAGGAACTAACCATGAACCGCCGCCGGCGCGTCTATGAAGGCAAGGCAAAAATCCTTTACGAGGGTCCCGAGCCCGGGACGCTCGTTCAACATTTCAAGGACGACGCCACCGCCTTCAACAACAAGAAGCACGACAAGATCGAGGGCAAGGGCGTCCTCAACAACCGCATCTCCGAGTATCTGTTTCAGAGGCTCGGCGAAATCGGCGTGCCGACCCACTTCATCAAGCGGCTCAATATGCGCGAGCAGCTGATCCGCGAGGTCGAGATCATTCCCCTCGAAGTGGTGGTGCGCAACGTCGCCGCCGGGTCGCTCTCGACAAGGCTGGGCATGGACGAAGGGACGGCGCTGCCGCGCTCGATCGTCGAGTTCTACTACAAGAACGACCAGCTCGGCGACCCGATGGTCACGGAGGAGCACATTACCGCTTTCGGCTGGGCGACGCCGCAGGAGATCGACGACGTCATGTCGCTGGCGCTCCGCATCAACGACTTTCTCTCGGGACTTTTCCTCGGTGTCGGCATCAGGCTCGTCGATTTCAAATGCGAGTTCGGCCGGCAGTGGGAAAACGAACAGATGCGTATCGTGCTTGCCGATGAGATCTCGCCCGATTGCTGCCGGTTGTGGGACATCGAGACCCAGAACAAGCTCGACAAGGACCGCTTCCGCCGCGACATGGGCGGCTTGGTCGAGGCCTATCAGGAGGTGGCGCGCCGGCTCGGACTTCATGTCGACAACCCGACGCGGGCGCGGACGGGCCCCGTGCTGGTGCGCTCGAAATAGGACCGCGGCGAACGACCATGAAGGCGCGCATCACCATCACGCTGAAGCCGGGGGTGCTCGACCCCCAAGGCAAGGCCATCGCCGGCGCGCTTCATGCGCTCGGTTTTGGCGCCGTCGGCAATGTGCGCCAAGGCAAATATATCGAGGTCGAGGTGGCCGAGAGCGATCCATCACGTGCGCGGGCCGAGATCGAGCGGATGTGCGAGCAGCTCCTCGCCAACACCATCATCGAGAATTACGCCTATGAACTCGAGGCGGCTTGAGGAACCCCTCTCCCCTTGCGGGAGGGTGGCGAAGCCGAGCGCGAGCGAAGGGCGAGGGATTTTTCGTCGAGCGGCGCCAGCATGAAAGCTTCCGTCATTGTCTTTCCGGGATCGAATTGCGACCGCGACGCGGCCGTGGCGCTGGAAGCCGCCACGGGTCAGGCGCCGGCCATGGTGTGGCACGGCGATTCGGAGATCCCGGCGAGCGACCTGATCGTGCTGCCCGGCGGTTTCTCCTATGGCGACTATCTCCGCTCGGGCGCCATGGCGGCGCATTCGCCCGTGATGCGCGAGGTGGTGGCACGCGCGCGGACCGGAACGCCGGTGCTTGGCATCTGCAACGGCTTCCAGATCCTCACCGAGGCGGGATTGCTTCCGGGCGTGCTGATGCGGAACGCCACGCTCAAATTTGTTTGCCGCGACGTGCTGTTGCGCGTGGAACGGAACGACACCGCCTATACAAGCCGCTACGCACGAGGCGAGGTGATCCGTTTCCCCATCGCCCACAAAGACGGCAGTTATTTCGCCGATGACGCGACTTTGGACCGTCTCGAAGGCGAAGGCCGCGTCGCCTTCCGCTATTGCAACGCGACGGGAGAGGTCACCCAAGCCGCCAACCCCAACGGCTCGCGCCACAACATCGCGGGGATTTACAACGAGACGGGAACCGTTCTCGGGCTGATGCCGCATCCCGAGCGGCTCGCCGATCCCGCACTCGGCGGCACCGACGGCGCCAATATGTTTCTCTCGCTGGCGGAGACGCTCCATTGAACATCGCGGCGCACGCGGCGAGAGCGGCGGAAGGCATTACTCCTGAGATCGTCGCCGAGCACGGGCTCAGCGCTAACGAATACAAGCTGCTCGTCGCCGCGCTTGGCCGCGAGCCGTCTCTCACCGAGCTTGGCATCTTCTCGGTGATGTGGTCGGAGCATTGCTCCTACAAATCCTCGAAGATCTGGCTCAAGAAGCTCCCCACCGAAGGCCCGCAGGTGATCCAGGGCCCCGGCGAGAATGCCGGGGTGGTCGATCTCGGCGACGGCCAGGCGGCGGTGTTCAAGATGGAGAGCCACAACCACCCCTCTTATATCGAGCCCTATCAGGGCGCGGCGACCGGCGTCGGCGGCATCATGCGCGACGTGTTCACCATGGGCGCGCGCCCGATCGCCAATATGAACGCGCTCCGATTCGGCGCGCCGGATCACCCCAAGACGCGGCACCTCGTGGCCGGCGTGGTCTCGGGGATAGGCGACTACGGCAATTGCATGGGCGTGCCGACGGTCGGCGGCGAGACCAATTTCGACCCGCGTTACAACGACAACATCCTGGTCAACGCCATGTGCGTCGGGTTGGCCGACGCTGGCCGCATCTTCAAAGCCGCAGCGAAGGGCATCGGCCATCCCGTCGTCTATGTCGGCTCGAAGACGGGCCGCGACGGCATTCACGGCGCCACCATGGCCTCGGCCGAATTCGACGATGCCTCGGAGGAGAAGCGCCCGACCGTGCAGGTGGGCGACCCCTTCACCGAGAAACTGCTGCTCGAGGCCTGCCTCGAACTGATGGCGGAGGACGCCATCGTCGCCATTCAGGACATGGGGGCCGCAGGCCTGACCTCCTCCTCGGTGGAGATGGCCGACAAGGGCGGCGTCGGCATCGAGCTCGAGCTCGACCGGGTTCCCACCCGCGAGGAGGGGATGACCGCTTACGAGATGATGCTCTCGGAAAGTCAGGAGCGCATGCTGATGATCCTGAAACCGGGCTCGGAGAAGGCCGCCGAGCGCGTGTTCCGGAAATGGGATCTCGACTTCTCGATCATCGGCTACACCACCGACACCGGACGCCTGGTGGTGCGTCATCGCGGAATCGTCGAGGCTGATATCCCGCTCGCTTCCCTCGCCCATGCCGCGCCCGTCTACGAGCGGCCCTGGACCAAGACCGAGCCGCAAGCGACGGTGGCCGCGGAAGAGGTGCCGGCCCCGAACAGCCAGCTTGGCGCGCTAGAACGCCTCGTCGGATCCCCTCACCTCTCTTCGCGCCGCTGGATCTGGAAACAATACGACCACATGGTGATGGCCGATACGGTACAGAGACCGGGCGGCGACGCCGCGGTGGTGCGCGTGCACGGCACCGGCAAGGGACTTGCCATCTCCTGCGACGTCACGCCCCGCTATTGCGCCGCCGATCCTTTCGAGGGCGCCAAGCAGGCGGTCGCCGAATGCTGGCGCAACCTCACCGCCGTCGGCGCCGATCCCCTCGCCATCACCGATTGCATGAATTTCGGCAATCCGGAGCGGCCCGAGATCATGGGCGAGTTCGCAGGCGCAGTCGAGGGCATGGCAGCCGCCTGCACGGCGCTTTCCTTCCCCGTCGTGTCCGGCAATGTCTCCCTCTACAACGAGACCAACGGCATCGCGATTCCGCCGACGCCGGCCATCGGCGGTATCGGGCTTATTCCGGACATCGCCACGATGGCGACCCTGGCGCTGAAGCGCCCGGGCGACGTGCTCATGCTGCTCGGCGCGGAGGCCGGTCATCTCGGCCAATCGCTTTACATGCAGGTGATGTTGAACCGGAGCTGGGGTGCGCCGCCGCCGGTCGATCTCGAGGCCGAGCGCCGTGCCGGCGACCTGGTCAGGGCGCTGATCCGGAGCGGCTCCCTGTCGGCCGTCCATGACGTGTCGGACGGAGGGCTCTTGGCGGCGATCGCCGAGATGGCGCTGGCGGGCGGTCATGGCGTCGTGCTCGACGCGGCCCCCGGGCCGATGCCGGCCCATGCCATCTGGTTCGGCGAGGATCAGGCCCGCTATGTGGTCGCGGCGCGTCCCGACAAGGCCGATGCCATCCATAAGGCGGCGGCCGGAGCGAAGGTACCGCTCAGGCTTCTCGGCACGATTGGCGGCGACGCCATCAGGCTCGACGGCGAGCCCCCGCTTCCTTTGGCCGTCGTCAGGGCCGCGCACGAGGATTGGTTGCCCCGCTTCATGGCGCACGGCTAAAATCGCAGGACCTCAGGAGCAGAACGATGCCCATGGCGGCGGACGACATCGCGCGTCTCATCAAGGAGCGCTTTCCCGACGCCGAGATTCGCATCGAGGACCTCGCCGGCGACGGCGACCACTATGCGGCGACGATCGTCTCTGAGGCGTTCCGCGGCAAGACGCGCGTCCAGCAGCACCAGATGGTCTACGATGCGCTCAAGGGAAATATGGGCGGGACGTTGCACGCCCTTGCGCTGAAGACCACGGCACCCTAGCTACGCCGGAGACGCAAGAAAGGATCGAACATGAGCGCTGAGGACGTCCAGGATTGGATCAGGAGGGCGGTCGCCGGCAACGACGTGGTGCTGTTCATGAAGGGCAACAAGACCATGCCGCAATGCGGCTTCTCCATGCAGGTCGCGCAGATCCTCAATCAACTCGGCGTCGATTTCCGGGACATCAACGTGCTCGAGGACATGGGCGTCCGCGACGGGATTAAGGCCTATTCGAACTGGCCGACGATCCCCCAGCTCTACATCAAAGGCGAGTTCATCGGCGGCTGCGACATTGTCCGCGAGATGTTCCAGGCCGGCGAGCTTCAGGAGCTGATGAGCGCCAAGGGCATCGCTCATAATCAGCGCACGCTGACGGCTTGATCGAGACGGCCGGGCCGCCTATTCGCAGCCGATGATGATATCGCCCGGGTTGATCATCAGGACCACTTGTTTGCCCTCATAAAGTTTCAGCGTCTCCAGCGCCGGAATGGTGACGCTCGCTTCGAGCATGGTGTCGCCCGGAACCGCAACATAGACGATGGCCGTCACCGCCCCTTTGCGGATTTCCATGATCTTGCCTTTGATCTGGTTGCCGGTGCTGAATTTCATGTCGGCCATGCGTTCCTCCAGGCTCAGCCGAGATTGCCGCAAAAGCGCTGGATGCGGCGGCAGGCCTCTTCGAGCGCCTTAATCCCGGTCGCGTAGGAAATGCGGAAGAAGGGCGAAAGCCCGAAGGCCGCGCCATGCACTACGGCGACGCCTTCCTCCTCGAGCAACGCGGTGGCGAAATCTTCGTCGTTGCCGATCGTCTTGCCGCCGCGCGTGGTGTTGCCGATCGTGCCCGCGCATGACGGATAGACATAGAACGCGCCCTCGGGCTTGGGGCAGGACAGGCCCTTGGCCTGGTTCAACATGGCGACCACGAGGTCGCGCCGCTCCTGGAACGATGCGACCCAGTCGTTGAGGAAATCCTGCGGTCCCTCGAGCGCTTCGACCGCGGCCCATTGGCTGATCGAGCAAGGATTGGAGGTCGACTGCGATTGCAGCGTGGCGATGGCCTTGATCAAAGGCTCAGGTCCTCCGCCGTAGCCGATGCGCCAACCCGTCATGGAGTAGGCCTTCGACACCCCGTTCAGGGTGAGCGTGCGCCCCTTGAGCCTGGGCTCGACCGCGGCGGGCGTGGTGAATCTGAACCCGTCATAGACGAGGTGCTCGTAAATGTCGTCGGAGAGCACCCACACCTTGTCGTGCTTCACCAGCACGTCGGTGAGCGCCTTGATCTCGCCCTCGGTGTAGGCGGCTCCGGTCGGATTTGACGGCGAGTTGAAGATGAACCACTTGGTCCTCGGACTGATCGCGCGCGCCAAAGCCTCCGGCTTGAGCTTGAAGCCGTCTTCGAGCTTGGTCTCGGCGATCACCGGCTCGGCCCCGGCAAGCAAAACGATGTCGGGATAGCTCACCCAATAAGGCGAGGGCACGATCACCTCGTCGCCGGGATCGAGGGTGGCGAGCAGCGCGTTGTAAAGCACCTGCTTGCCGCCGCTGCCGACGGTGATCTCGGACGGCTTATAGACGAGCCCGTTCTCGCGCTTGAATTTTTCGGCGACCGCCCGCTTCAATTCGGGAATGCCGTCGACGGCGGTGTATTTCGTCTCGCCGCGTTGAATGGCCTCGACGGCCGCCCGCTTGATGTTGTCGGGCGTGTCGAAATCCGGCTCGCCGGCACCGAGCCCGATGACATCAAAGCCAGCAGCTTTCAGCTCGCGCGCCTTGGTGGTGATAGCTATGGTCGGCGAAGGTTTGACCCGTTCGAGCGTGCGGGCGACCAATCCCATGTCGATCTCCTGGAAAAATGCGAAAAACGAGGCGGCCGAAGCGGGCGCACCCTAAGCGGGGGCGGGATTGCCCGCAAGCCTCGACCGGCTCTCGCGCCGCCCTGTGCATAACCGCATTTGTGCCACAGTTGTGGCGGGCTGACGTGCGAGCGAGCCACAATCTGGTTAAAGCGCCGCCCAATTAGCATGGTTGATTCTGCTTGGTGCCGACAGACGAGGCTGAAGTCGATGACCGAGCGACGCCAAGCTCTGCGCCCAGGCAAGCAAGCCGCCACTTCGCTTTTCCTTGCCCTTGTCCTGATTCTTTTCTTAACGCCGCCAAGCGTCTTGGCGAAGAACGCCGAGGGGGCCGCGACACAAGCCGCACTCGCGGGACAGGCCGCGTTGTTCGCCCTCCTGCTTCTGCTGCTCAGCACCGTCACCTTGGTCTCATGGCATTACCGCCGCCGCGACTATACCTCCCCGCGGCGGTACGGGAGGAGGATCTGATGTCGCGACGGGGGTCGGCGCAGCTCCTCCTCCTCTTTTTCCGCACGCGCCACGGGCACGGGCGGGTGATGGGAACGATTGCCGGCATCGCGGTCGTGACCGGTCTGCTCGTGGCGCTGGGCGGTCTTCCGACGCCGGGCGGGCTTGCGCAGGTGCTGCGGCAAAGTGCTTGGGACCGGGCTTACGCCGGCTTGCCAGAGCAGACACCCTTGCCTTGGGGCGCCCCGCCGGCCACGCCTAAGGCGAAGGTGACCCGGCTCGGCTTGAGCGCATCGATGGTCAAGGAAAGCCAGCGCAACACCTTGCGCGCGGAGAGTGCGCCGCAGCCGGCCGCCGGTCACGCACCGCACCAACCCGGTACGATGCTGAGCGAGGTTGTGGTCAGCGACCGCATCACCGTTACCACTGCCGGCGGGTCTTCGCGCGTCTGTGAGGTGACCGGCCGCAGAGTGGTCGATCCGCATTTGACCGAGACCGATTCCGACGCTTCACGCGGAGACGACACCTTCGTCACCTGCGTGCCGCTCGACCCGCTGCTTGCGACGTCGCTCCGCCTCGTGATCCAAGCGACAGAGGTTGAGCCTCCGGCGGCTGAGCCGAGACCCGAGCATAAGCTCTAAAACGCTTTCCACTATTGCTGCTGCCGCCGCCGCTTCTTCTTGGGGGCCGTGGTGGTTGCAGAGGTCGCGCTGTCCGCCGCGGCCGGAGCCGCGTTTGGCTGTGCGCCTTGAGGCGCAGGCGCTTGTGGCGTCGCTGTCGCGGGCGCCGTCGCTCCG
>JACMJU010000027.1 GCA_014380485.1 Methyloceanibacter sp. | reverse complement strand
GGCGCCCGAGGCGATGAATAGAACATGGTCGGTCTTCACCGGCCCGTATTTGGTGCCGACGGTGGTGCCTTCGATCAGCGGCAGGAGATCGCGCTGAACGCCTTCGCGGCTGACATCGACGCCGATGCGCTCGGAGCGGGCGCAGATCTTGTCGATCTCGTCGAGAAACACGATGCCGTTGTTCTCGACGTTCCTCATCGCCTCCTGCACGATCATGTCGTTGTCGATGAGCTTGTCGGATTCTTCGCTCATGAGAATTTCGAACGAGTCGCGCACGTTGACTTTGCGCGGCTTGGTGCGCGTGCCGAAGGCCTTGCCGAGCACGTCGGAGAGATTGATCATGCCGACTTGGCTGCCGGGCATGCCGGGGATCTCGAAGGACGGCATGGACGGTGTGTCGGCGACCTGGATCTCGATTTCGCGATCGTCGAGTTCGCCCGCGCGCAGGCGCTTGCGGAAGGCCTCGCGGGTTGAGAGCGCGGCGCCGGAGCCGACCAACGCGTCGACCACGCGTTCCTCGGCGTTGAGCTGAGCCTTGGCGGCCACCTCTTTCCGTTTGACGTCGCGCACCAGCCCGATGCCCGCTTCAAGCAGATCGCGCACGATCTGGTCGACGTCGCGGCCGACATAACCGACTTCGGTGAACTTGGTGGCTTCGACCTTGATGAAGGGGGCTCCGGCGAGCTTGGCCAGTCGCCGCGAGATCTCGGTCTTGCCGACGCCGGTCGGGCCGATCATCAGGATGTTTTTGGGCAGGACCTCCTCGCGCATGTCCTCTTCGAGCTGCTGCCGGCGCCAGCGATTGCGGAGCGCAATGGCGACGGCGCGCTTGGCATCGCGCTGGCCGATGATGTGGCGGTCGAGCTCCGACACGATCTCGCGGGGGGAAAAAGAGCTCCCCGCGGGGAGAGGTGAGGAGTACTGCGCCACGGAACTCAAGTTGCTATCCATCACTTGGTCGCATCCAGGGTTTCGACGACCACCGCGTCATTGGTATAGACGCAAATCTTGGCGGCAATGGCCATGGCTTTCCGCGCAATCGCCTCGGCATCGAGCGGGCCGTCGAGCAAAGCGCGAGCGGCGGCAAGGGCGTAGGCGCCGCCGGAGCCGATCCCCATCACCGCATCGTCGGGCTCGAGCACGTCGCCGGTGCCGGTCAGCACGAGGCTCTCATCGGCATCGGCCACGAGCATCATCGCCTCGAGCCGCCGCAAGTAGCGGTCGGTGCGCCAGTCCTTGGCGAGCTCGACGCAGGCCCGCTTGAGCTGATCGGGAAAACGCTCGAGCTTGGTCTCGAGCCGCTCGAACAGGGTGAAGGCGTCGGCGGTCGAGCCGGCGAAGCCCACGATCACGTTGCCGGTGCCGACCCGGCGCACTTTCTTGGCCGTGCCCTTGATGATTGTCTGGCCGAGGCTGACCTGGCCGTCGCCGGCGATGACCACCTTGCCGCCCTTGCGAACGGTCAAAATCGTCGTGCCGTGCCAAGTCTCGGGGGAAGACGCAGAGAAACCCATGGTCCAACGCGATATCGGGAGAGGCGCCCTATTCTTCAAGCCATGGCAAATTAACGCTCTGATAGCACTCTTTAGCCCCCTCGCGTATAAGCAGGCAGCGCTCGGAAGCGAATTGCTAAGAGCCCTAGGTTAAGCTCCAGACCATGCAGAAGCGAAGCAAAGACGCCTTCACGCGCAGCGCCACCGCCGCACGCCGGGCGAGCGTCACGCGCCGGACCAAAGAGACCGCGATTTCCGCCGCGGTCGATCTCGACGGCACCGGCGCCTACGACATCGCGACCGGCATCGGCTTCCTCGACCATATGATCGAGCAGCTTGCCCGCCATGCGCTGATCGACATTACCCTCAAGGCCGAAGGCGACCTCCATATCGACCAGCACCACACCACCGAGGATGCCGGCATCGTGCTCGGCCAGGCGGTGGCACGCGCGCTCGGCGACAAGAAGGGCATTGCCCGCTATGGCTTTGCCTATCTCCCCATGGACGAGACCTTGACCCGCGTCGCGCTCGACGTTTCGGGCCGGCCGTTCCTGGTGTGGAAGGTGGACTTTACCCGGTCGAAAATCGGGGAGGTTGATACCGAGCTGTTTCGCGAATGGTTCCAGGCCTTCGCCCAGCATGCGGGGCTCACGCTCCATGTCGAGACGCTCTATGGCGAGAATAGCCACCACATCGCCGAGACCTGCTATAAGGCGCTCGCCCGCGCGCTCCGTCAGGCCATCGCCGTCGACGAGCGGCAGCAGGGGCGCGTGCCCTCGACCAAGGGCCAGCTTTAAGAACGAGCCGGACGCTGCACCGGCCAAACACGTGTGAGTCGCCGTGACCGTCTATTCCGTTTATGAGCCGCCCTTACCGGCGCCGGACTTGACCGAACGCGCGGACCGGCTCGCCTTCGTCAAGGAAGGCTTCTCTTGGCCGGCCTTTCTCGTTCCCCTGCTGTGGTTGATCTATTACCGCATGTGGATCGAGTTCGTCGTACTCGTTCTCGTCTATATCGGGCTGCAACTCGCCTTCGACCCCGATAGTCAAGGCCATGCGTTGACGGTATGGGCAAGCTTCGCCATCGCCGTTCTGTTTGCCTTCGAGGCCAACGATCTGCGCGCGGCTTCGCTGGAGCGGCGCGGTTACCAGCTCGCTGGCGTGGCCAGTGGCCGGGATCGCATCGATGCCGAGCGCTCGTTCTTCCATGTCTGGCTGCCGCAACAGGTCAGGCCCGCGCGCGAGCCGGCAGCCCCGCCTGAGCCGCGCCGCGAAAGCGAGGCGCGGACACTCCTTCCGCGTGGAGAGGGTGAAGAGGTCATCGGGCTCTTCCCGCGGCCGTGAACCGCCATGCACGTCGCCATCATCGATTACGGTTCGGGGAATCTCCACTCCGCCGCCAAGGCCTTCGAGCGGGCGGCCCGGGAAGGCGCCTCCACGCTCGCCGTCAAAGTGACGTCGAGGCCTGAGGAGGTCCGGGGGGCGGAGCGCATCGTGCTGCCCGGTGTCGGCGCCTTCGCCGATTGCCGGCAGGGTCTCGCTCGAATCCCGGGCATGATCGAGGCACTCGAAGAAGAGGTGCGCCAACGCGGCAAGCCCTTCTTCGGCATCTGCGTGGGGCTTCAGCTCATGGCCGAGCGGGGGCTGGAACATGGAATGACCCCCGGGTTCGGCTGGATCGGGGGCGAGGTGCGGGCGATCGCGCCGAACGACGCTTCGCTCAAGATCCCGCATATGGGTTGGAACACGCTCGCCCTTCAACGGAAGCATGCCCTGTTCGAAGGCATTGCCACGGGCGAGACCGGTCTCAACGCCTATTTCGTGCACTCCTACCAACTCGTCCCGTCAGGGCGCGATACGCTCGTGGCCACCACCGACTATGGCGGTCCCATCACCGCGTTCGTTGCTCACGACAATCTGGCGGGCAGTCAGTTTCACCCCGAAAAGAGCCAGACGCTCGGGCTCGCGTTGATCGCCAATTTTCTCAAGTGGAAGCCATGACCAAGGGCTTGGCCCCATGATCCTGTTCCCGGCCATAGACTTGAAAGACGGACAATGCGTGCGTCTCCGCCAGGGCGAGATGGCGCAAGCGACGGTGTTCAACACCGATCCGGCGTCGCAGGCGCGGAGCTTCGAGGAACAAGGCTTCGAGTGGCTGCATGTGGTCGATCTCAACGGCGCATTCGAAGGCCGCCCGATGAACGAGCAGGCGGTCGCGTCGATCTTCGATGCCGTCCACATCTCGATCCAGCTCGGCGGGGGTATCCGCGATCTCGAGACCATCGTGACCTGGCTCGAAAAGGGCATCGACCGGGTCGTTCTCGGCACGGCGGCGGTACGCGATCCCGCTCTCGTGCGCGAGGCCGCGCGCGATTTTCCGGGCTGCATTGCCGTCGGCATCGACGCGCGCGACGGCAGGGTCGCGATCGAAGGCTGGGCCGAGACGAGCGAGATGACCGCGCTCGATCTTGCCCGCAGATTCGAGGACGCCGGGGTTGCCGCCATCGTTCACACCGACATCGCCCGCGACGGCGTGCTGGAGGGGCTCAATCTCGACGCCGCGGCGGCGATCGCGCGCGCCGTCACCATCCCGGTGATCGCCAGCGGCGGACTTGCCGGGATCGAGGACGTGAAGAGACTGCTCGAACCGCCTTACGCGATGTTGGAGGGCGCGATTGCCGGCCGCGCGCTCTACGATGGGCGGCTCGATGGGCGCGAGGCGCTGGCCCTCCTCGGCGAACAGCACCCGTTCTGACCATGTTGAAGATCCGGCTTATCCCTTGCCTCGATGTGAAGGCAGGACGCGTCGTCAAAGGCGTCAGGTTCGTCGATCTGCGCGATGCCGGCGATCCGGTGGAGGCTGCCGCGGCGTATGACCAGGCAGGCGCCGACGAGCTCTGTTTTCTCGATATCACCGCCAGCCACGAGGGACGCGGCACCATCCTCGATGTGGTTCGCCGCACCGCCGAGCGCTGCTTCATGCCGCTCACCGTGGGCGGCGGGGTGCGCAGCGTCGAGGACGTGCGTGCGCTGCTCGAGGCCGGCGCCGATAAGGTCTCGATCAATACCGCCGCGGTGAAAGACCGGAGTTTGGTGCGCGCCGCGTCGGAGAAGTTCGGCGCCCAATGTATCGTCGTCGCCATCGACGCCAAGCGCGTCCCTTCAGGCGGTGCGGCGCCGCATTTCGAGATTTTCACCCATGGCGGACGCGAGGCGACCGGGATCGAAGTGGTCGGCTATGCGCGGGAGGTGGTCGGGCTCGGTGCGGGAGAGATCCTGCTCACTTCGATGGACCGCGACGGCACGCGCAAAGGGTTCGACCTCGAACTGACGCGGGCCATCGCCGATGCGGTGCCGGTGCCGGTGATCGCAAGCGGCGGAGTGGGCACGCTCGATCATCTGGTCGAGGGCGTCCGCGATGGCCATGCTTCAGCGGTGCTGGCGGCCTCGATCTTTCATTACGGCGATCACGCGATCGGCGAGGCCAAGCGTTACATGGCGGCAGCCGGGCTGCCCATGCGGCTCGATCCTTAACGGGCGTCTCGCGAAGGGACCGGACCGGCGCAACCCAAGGCGGATGCCGCCTTTTACGGTAAGGATTTTCCGACCTGCCTATTTCCATGGCCGTTGTGGCGGTGTAAGAGGCAAGACATGAGCAAAGACGTGCTGAGTCGCCTTGCCGCCACGATCAAGTCGCGCCGGCATGCGCGGCCGGAAGACTCCCATACAAGGCGGCTGCTCGACGAGGGCCCGATCAAGCCGGCCAAGAAGCTCGGCGAGGAGGCCGTCGAGGTGGCCATCGCCGCGCTCGTCCAGGACAAGAAGGCGCTGGTGGGCGAGACCGCGGACCTGCTCTACCATTTGCTGGTGGTGCTGGAGTCGCGCGGCGTGGCCCTCGACGAGGTGTTCGACGAGCTGGAGCGGCGCATGGCGCTTACCGCGGTCGGCGAAAAGAGGCAAAAGACCGCGTCGCGCTGACGGGTGAGCGCTTCCCCATGAATCCGCGTCCCCACGTCGCGTTCTCGCCCTATATCGTCTATCTGCGCGAGGAGTGGGCGGGACTTCGGGCCGACACGCCCATGCCGCTCACCGAGGCTGAGCTCGACAATCTGAGCAGCCTGACCGAACGGGTTTCGGCCGAGGAAGTGGTCGACATCTATCTGCCCCTCAGCCGGCTGCTCAACCTTTATGTCGAGGCGGCTCAGGGCTTGCATGGCAGCACGACCCAGTTTCTGCGCAAGGGCGACGGCAAGATGCCCTTCATTATCGGTCTTGCCGGCAGCGTCGCCGTCGGCAAGAGCACCACGGCGCGGGTGCTCCAGGCGCTCCTCGCCCGCTGGCCCAGTCACCCTCGCGTGGAGCTCGTGCCGACCGACGGGTTCCTGTTTCCCAATGCGCTGCTCGAGGCACGCGGGTTGATGAACCGCAAGGGCTTTCCCGAGAGCTACGACCTGACCAAGCTGCTCAATTTTCTAGCCGAGGTGAAATCGGGCAAGGAGCGCATCGAAGCGCCGGTCTATTCCCATCTCGTCTATGACGTGATGCCGGATCAGCCGCTCCTCATCGAGCGGCCCGACATCGTCATCGTCGAGGGTCTGAACGTGCTTCAGCCCGCCAAGCTGCCCAAGGACGGCGAAGCCATCCCCTTCGTCTCCGACTTCTTCGACTTTTCCATCTATATCGATGCCGCCGACGATATGATCGAGAGTTGGTACGTCGAGCGCTTCCTGCGGCTCAGGCAAACGGCGTTCCGCGACCCCGCCTCCTATTTCCACCGCTATGCAATGCTGTCGGAGGAAGAGGCGGTCGCCACCGGGCTTTCGATCTGGCGCTCGATCAATCTCATCAATCTCAGAGAGAATATCCTGCCCACGCGCCAGCGCGCCGATCTCATCCTGCGCAAAGGCGCCGATCACGCGGTCGAGACCGTGGCCCTCAGGAAACTTTGATCGCTGCTTCGTCTGGCGCGCCGCGAGCGGCCGGGGATTACGGCGGCGGCGCCGGATATAGCGCCGCTGGCCCAAGCCCGATATTCAACCGGAGCATGGTGCGGCTGGCGAAGATCCCGTCATCGTCGATCTGCGTCGGCGGTCCCGATCCGTTGTTGTAGCGCATCTCGGGCACAGAGGAGATGTACTCGTAGTCGGTCCAGAGCGACAGACTGCTGCGCATGCCGATCTGCTTGCGAGTCTCGAGAGAAACGGTGCCGATGAAGGCGAGTTCGTCGTTCGACTGGGAAATCTTGGAATTGAATGGGATGAAGTTGAAAGAGAAGCGACCGTCGTAGTCGGTTTCGGCGTTGTAAAGGCCGGCGCGCAAATTGATGAAGGTGCGGAGGCCGAGGCGATCATAGAGCCCGCCGACGCCCTTCACGGCCGAGCCCACAAACGGGATGAAGCCGAAGCTGTATTCGCCGCCGACGCCGATATAGCCGCCGACATAGGTGGTATCGAGGCCCTCCTTGTAGGTAAACACATCTAACCCGTTGAAGGCACGACCCCGAAGTCTATTGTCCTGATCGATCCCGCGGATGTCGGCGCCGACGATGAAATAGTCGTTACGGTAGAAATTGGGCTTCTCATAGACGGGCTCGGCCCGGCCGAATTTCAGCTCCGCCTGGGCGCCCCAGTACTCGGCCTGCCGATCGGTGTTGGTGCGGAGCGTACTGCCGCTCTGAAGGAACCCGGTCGCCGGGTCGACCACCACGCATCCGCTGCTACAATTCGTGCGGTGGTCGGTCTCGACATCGGCCCAAAAGCCTTTGACCGCGCCGGTCACGCGCGTGCCACCCCAAAAGCCAAGCGCCGTCTCGACGCCGCCGCCAACGGCTCCGCCGAAGTCGAGCCACTCGCTCTCGCTGTTCTTTTGCCGACGGAAGTTGCCCGGGTTGCCAACGCCGGTAAACCTGATGTCGGGCAGAGACAGGAATTGCACGCCGCCGCCGACCCAGATCGTGGTCCCGTTGAAGGTCGCCGTGGTCATGTCCTGGGCGTTGGCCGGCTGCACCAAGGCCGCAAGTCCCAAGGTCGCTGCAATAAGCAATACTGGTTTATGCATGGAGGTCCCCAGGCGCCCGAAGCGTGATTCCCACCATAACAGCGAACGCGGCGTGGAAGGGGGTTATCCATAGGATGCGGAAGGCGATTTCCCGTTTTCGTGGCCGAAAGGCCACAGCCCCGGGTCAAGCGATTAGGCCCCTCTCCCGGGCAAGCGCCCGCAAGCTGATCTCGGGCCGGGCGCCGATATGACCGATGACCTCGGCGGCGGCGAGGCTTCCGAGCCGCCCACAAGCGGCCAGCGGCGCCCCCTGCGTCACCCCGTAAAGAAAGCCGGCGGAATAGAGGTCGCCGGCGCCGGTCAGATCGACCACCCGGGCGACCTGATCGGCCTCGATTTCAAGGCTCTCGCCGCCCGCCACGATCACCGATCCCGCCTCCGAGCGGGTGAGAACGGCCATTTCGCAATCCTCAAGCGCAGCCCTGGCCGCCTCCTCGAAACTGTTGACCCGGTAGAGGGTGGTGATCTCCTTTTCATTGGCGAAGACGATGTCGGCGCCGTCCCGCACCAGCGCCCGGAAATCGTCGCGGTGGCGGTCGACGCAGAAGGCGTCGGACAGGCTGAGAGCCACCTTGGCGCCTGCCGCCTTGGCCGCACTTGCGGCTTCCCGGAAGGCAGCCTTGGCGTCGTCGCGGTCGAACAGATAGCCCTCGAGGTAAACCACCTTGGCGGCACCGATCATGGCAAGGTCGAGATCGCCGGGGGTGAAATCGACGCTGGCGCCGAGAAAGGTGTTCATGGTGCGCTCGCCGTCGGGCGTCACCAGAATAAGACAGCGCGCGGTCGGCGCCTCATCGGAGGCCGGCAGCGTGTCGTAAGCTACGCCGAGCGAGCGGATATCATGGCGAAAGATGCCGCCGAACTGGTCGGCGGCCACTCTGCCAATGAACCCGCATTTGGCGCCGAAGGAGGCGAGCCCGGCAATGGCATTGGCCACCGATCCGCCCGAGCGCTCGACCGCGGGCCCCATTGCGGCATAGACGCGGTTGGCCTCCTCGGCATCGACCAGGCGCATGGAGCCCTTAACGAGGTCGTGCTTGGTGAGAAAGCCCTCGTCGCAGCGCGCAATGATGTCGACGATGGCATTGCCGATGCCGACCACGTCGTAAGTCTTCGCTGCCATGTCCCCGCCGTTCCCCGCCTTGCTCTTCGCCCTGGCTTCGGGGGCCGCGCCCACTATATTCCCTCGCCGGAAAGGAACACGTCATGCTCAGTGCCGCAGGTCAAGCCTTCCGCGATTTGTTCACGCCGCCCTTCCGCGCCGTGCTGTTCAAATGCGTGGGCTTCACCATCGGTCTTCTCGCCCTTCTCATCGTCGGCATCGAGTGGACTTTCAGCTATTTCGTGCAGTGGCCCGACTGGATCGAGAAATCGATTCAATGGCTCGGCGGGCTGGCGCTCGTGGTCGGCTCGATCTTCCTCATCGCTCCGGTCACCTCGCTGATCGCGGGCCTCTATCTCGACGACATCGCCGCCGTGGTCGAGCGCGTGCATTATCCGGCCGATCCTCCCGGCCAAGAGCTGCCCACATTGCAGGCCGCCGGCGTGGCGCTGAGATTTTTCATCATCGTGCTGCTGGTGAGCTTGATCGCGCTCTTCCTCCTGCTGATCCCCGGCATCAACCTGATCGCCTTCTATCTCGGCAACGGCTATTTGCTCGGCCGCGAATATTTCGAGCTTGCGGCGATGCGGCATGTTCCGCCGGCCGAGGCGAAGACGCTCAGGCGGGCGAACCGGCTTACCGTGTTCCTAGGCGGGATGATCATCGCCGGCATCGCCTCGGTGCCGATCCTGAACCTGATCACGCCGCTCTTCGCCACGGGTTTCATGGTTCGCATGTATAAGGGGATCGCGCGCAGTTCCGGTCTCAGCCTCGCGGCGCACGCTGCGAAATAGTCTCGCTGCCCGCCTCCGATCAGGCGGGCGCGGGGGTCTTGGGCTTGTAGAGGCAGAGATCGGCGATGAGGCAGCGCCAGCATTCAGGCCGCCGCGCCTTGCACACATAGCGCCCGTGCAGGATCAGCCAGTGATGGGCATTGTGCTTGTAGCGTTCGGGGACGACGCGCTCGAGCTTGAGCTCCACTTCGAGCGGGGTCTTGCCGGGAGCAAGCCCGGTACGGTTCGCCACCCTGAACGCATGGGTGTCGATCCCGATGGTGCTCTGGCCGAAGGCGGTGTTGAGCACGACATTGGCGGTCTTGCGCCCGACGCCGGGCAGCGCCATCAACACTTCACGGCGGTCGGGCACCTTGCCGTCATGCTCGGCGATGAGCTTCTTCGCGAGCGCTATTAGGTTCTTCGCCTTGCTGCGATAAAGACCGATGGTTTTGATCTTGGCCTCGAGCGCCGGCTGACCGAGCGCGGCAAGTTTCTCCGGCGTATCGGCCACGCGGAAAAGCTCAGGCGTTACGCGATTGACCGAGGCATCGGTCGCCTGCGCCGACAGGACCACGGCCACGAGCAGCGTGAACGGGTCGCGGTAATGAAGCTCGGTCTTGGGATGGGGGTTAACCTCGGCAAAGCGGCGGAAGATCTCCTCGATTGCGCTCTGCGTGAGCCGAGATGCCGGCACAAACTTGGCCGAAGCCCGCGCTTTGCCGCCCTTCCTTTGTTCCGCCACGGGCCTTGCCTCCCGCTGAGCAGGGGATTAGCTCTTCCCTGCTATGGCAGAGGCAAACGCCGGCCCACAAGACCCTTCGCAGCAAAACCCCTCGCGTTTCAGCGCCGTGCTTACGCCGCATCGGTCGTTGGGGCCTAAAGGCTTCATGGTGCTGATGGCGGCGGTGTGCGCGGTCAGCTTCGCCACGGGGCTCTTCTTCTACCTGCTCGGCGCCTGGCCGGTGATCGGCTTTATGGGGCTCGACGTCGCGCTCATCTATGTCGCGTTCAGGCTGAACTTCCGCGCGCTCCGGCGCTACGAGACGGTCGATCTGACCCAGGATGCGCTCACGGTCACCCGCGTCGCGCCCTCGGGGAAGTTGCAATCGTGGAGCTTCAATCCTTATTGGGTCAGGATCAGCCTGGCGCCGCGGCTCGGGCGTTCGAGCGAGCTGTCGCTCGCCTCGCACGGCAGGCGGCTCGTCTTGGCGAGCTTCCTTAGCGACGAGGAGCGCGAGGATTTCGCCTCGGCGCTGTCCGCCGCGCTCGCTTCGGCGCGGAGTTCCGGCGCAGCCCCGTAATTTCAGGCGGCGAGGTCGCGCTTCTCGGCGACGGTGCCGTCGGCGTTGAAGCGATAGACCAGCGGCATGCCGGTGCCGAGCTCGACCTGCATCACCTCATCCGGCGTCAGCCGGTCGAGCTCCATGATCAGGGATCGTAGCGAATTGCCGTGGGCGACCAGGATCACGCTCTTGCCCTTTTGCAGTTCGGGCACGATCCACTTCTCGTAGAACGGCAGGACGCGCAACGCGGTGTCCTTCAGCGACTCGCCGCCGGGCGGGGCGATGTCGTAGGAGCGCTGCCATATATGGATCTGCTCGGAGCCCCAGCGCTTGCGCGCCTCCTCCTTGTTGATGCCGACCAGCTCGCCATAATCGCGCTCGTTCATCGCGGCGGCCTTGACGGTGGGGAGCCGGCGCTGGCCAAGCTCCTCGAGAATGATATCGAGCGTGTTATGCGCGCGCTTGAGCGTGGAGGTGAAGGCGCAGTCGAAGTGCGTGCCGGCCTGCTTCAGCATGGCGCCGGCGCGGTGGGCCTCGGCCATGCCCTCTTCGGTGAGTCCGACATCCTTCCAGCCGGTGAAGCGGTTGGACCGGTTCCACTCGCTCTCGCCGTGGCGGACGAGAACGAGCACGTTCTCTCCGGGAGGGGTCTCTGCGTTGTCAGGGCGTCCGGTCATCGCCTCAACCGATGCTCACGTCCTCTGGCATAGAAGCATAGCGAGAGAATGTTAAGTTCGATCTCATTTCCGGCTCCGAAATCCGGCGTTTTGGGCACATGCGCATCACTCCAAACTCACCCTGGCCGAACTCACAAACCAAGCACGTCCGTCATCGCATAAAGGCCGGGGCCCCGCCCGCGCGCCCATAGCGCCGCCTTGACGGCGCCACGGGCGAAAATGCCGCGGTCGGTGGCGATATGGGCAAGCTCGATCCGCTCGCCGGGCCCGGCGAAGATCACCCGGTGCTCGCCCACCACGTCGCCGCCGCGAAGGGCGGCAAAACCGATATCCCCCTCGCGCCGCGGTCCGATATCGCCGTCGCGGGTACGCACGCCCCGCTCCGCAAGCGTGACGCTTCTGGCGTCGGCCACGGCCCGGCCGAGCAGCAGCGAGGTGCCCGACGGCGCGTCGCGCTTGTGCCGGTGATGCATCTCCAAAATCTCGATGTCGAATTCGGGCCCGAGCGCCGCGGCCACGCGGGAAGCGAGCGCGGCGAGGAGGTTCACGCCTTGGCTCATATTGCCGGCCTTGACGATGGTGGCGTGGCGGGCGGCGGCTTCGATCTTGGCTTCGTCCGCCGCGGCGAGACCGGTCGTGCCGATGACATGAACGATGCGGGCTTGCGCCGACAGTCCGGCAAAGGCGACGGTCGCGGCAGGCGTGGTGAAGTCGAGCACGCCGTCGACATGGGCGAAGACGGGGAGGGGGTCATCGGTGACGGCGATGCCGAGAGGGGCGAGACCGGCCAGCTCGCCGAGGTCGCGGCCGACATGCGGGGAGCCTTTGGTCTCGATCCCGGCCGCCACGGCACAGCCCGGGGTTTCGACGAGCACCCGCGTCAGCGCCTGGCCCATGCGCCCGGCCGCTCCCAGCACGGCGATCTTCATCTCACTCATTGCCAATGACCATCAAGCCATGCGGGGCCGCGCGGCTCCGGATGTCGCCCCTCGAATCCCCCTCGCGCCGAACTTCTATGACGCCAGATACCCCGCTCACAAGCCCCCGCTGGCATCGGCCTAACGGTTACCCGATAGCGGCGTTAAGGGCGGGTCAATGTCCGGCCAACCAATCTCATGCCGCTACGCCCAGGCGAAGGCTACTTTGCGCAGCGAGACATCGCCAAAGCTCTCGGCCCCCTCGGCGACGGGCTTGCCGCCGAGACTGAGATAAAAGCCGCAAGCCGAGTCGTTATCGGCGAGCGCCCAGACCAGCAGGCCCTTGAGCCTAAGCTCGGTAAGCCGCACGCGCGCGCCGTCGAACAGCTTCTCGCCCAGCCCCAAGCCTTGATAAATCGGGTGCAGATAGAGCTCGAAGATCTCGCCTTGAAACTGCGTGCGGCCGAGCCGGGAGCGGCCATAGGTCACATACCCTGCCGCTTCGCCGCCGAAGTCGAGCACGAGCAGAGGCGTTCTCTTGCGGAGCGCGCCCTCCCACCAGCGAAGCCCGCGCCGCACAATCATGCGTTCGAGCGAAAGATGCGGGATGATGCCCTGATAGGCGTTGCGCCAAGCTCCCTCATAGGCGGCGGCGAGAGCGGGCGCATCCTTCAGCCGCGGAGGCCTGATATGCACGACATCGACGGTCATGACCTGAGCCTAGCGCAGGAAGGAGGCGCTGGGCAAAGGGGTCCTCGCAATTATCCGAGCGCTATCTATTGACGCGTGACGATCAGGCAACATCCTCGGCGAGACGCAGGCGCTCGGCCTTCTTGCGCTCGTTGGGATCGAGATGGCGCTTGCGCAGACGGATGGATTTCGGCGTGATTTCGACGAGCTCGTCGTCCTCGATATAGGCAAGCGCCCGTTCAAGCGTCATGCGGAGCGGCGGCGTGAGCCGCACCGCCTCGTCTTTGGAGGTGGTGCGAATATTGGTGAGCTTCTTGCCCTTGAGCACGTTGACTTCGAGATCGTTGTCGCGCGCGTGCTCGCCCACGATCATGCCGCCATAGACCCGGATTCCCGGGTCGATCATCATGGCTCCGCGCCCTTCGAGGTTCCATAAGGCGTAGGCGACGGCGTCCCCACTCTCGGTGGCGATGAGCACGCCGTTGCGCCGGCCCTGGATCGGGCCCTTATGGGGCGCATAGGCATGAAACAATCGATTCATGATGGCGGTCCCGCTTGTGTCGGTGAGAAGCTCGCCCTGATAGCCGAGCAGCCCGCGCGTCGGCGCCAGGAACCGGAGGCGCAGCCGGCCGCCGCCCGAGGGCTTCATCTCGACCAACTCGGCCTTGCGCTCGGAAAGCTTCCGCACCACCACGCCGGAATGCTCCCCGTCGAGGTCGATCACGACCTCTTCGATAGGTTCAAGCAGCGCGCCGTCGGGACCACGCTTGAACAGGACCCTGGGGCGCGAGACAGAAAGCTCAAAGCCCTCGCGGCGCATGGTCTCGATGAGAATGCCGAGCTGAAGCTCGCCGCGGCCGGCCACCTCCATGGAGTCGCGCTCCTCAGATTCGGTGACCCGCAAGGCGACATTGCCCTCGCCCTCGCGCAGCAGCCGGTCGCGGATCATGCGGCCGGTCACCTTGGTTCCTTCGGTGCCGGCAAGCGGCGAATCGTTGACCCGGAAGGTCATCGACAGAGTGGGCGGGTCGATCGGCTGGGCGGGGAGCGGCGCGGTCACCTCGGACGCGCACACGGTGTGCGCAACGGTGGCATTGGGCAGGCCGGCGAGCGAAACAATGTCCCCTGCCGAGGCTTCGTCGAGACCGATGCGCTCAAGCCCGCGGAAAGCGAGCACCTTCGACACGCGACCCTGCTCCACGAGCCTGCCGGTATGGTCGAGCACCTTGACCGGCTGGTTCGGAGCGATGGAGCCGGAGGTGATGCGGCCAGTGACGACGCGGCCGAGATAGGGGTTGGCCTCAAGAATGGTACCGAGCAGACGAAATGGGCCCTCCTCGATCTTGGGCGGGGCGACGTGCTTGAGCACGAGGTCGAAGAGGAGTTCCATGCCGAGAGTCTTCGGACCCTCCGGCGCCGCCGCCATCCAGCCCTCCTTGGCGGAACCGTAAATGATGGGAAAGTCGAGCTGCTCGTCGCTCGCCTCGAGTGCGGCGAAGAGGTCGAACACCTCGTTCACCACCTCCTGCGGCCGCGCATCGGCGCGGTCCACCTTGTTGATGACGACGATGGGCTTCAAGCCCATCTTGAGTGCCTTGGAGACCACGAATTTGGTTTGCGGCAAAGGACCCTCGGCCGCATCGACCAGAACCAGAGCGCCGTCGACCATGTTGAGAATGCGCTCGACCTCGCCGCCGAAATCGGCATGGCCGGGCGTGTCGACGATATTGATGCGGGTGCCCTGCCACAAGATCGAGGTGACCTTGGCAAGAATGGTGATGCCGCGCTCGCGTTCGAGCTCGTTGGAGTCGAGCGCGCGCTCCGCCACCCGCTGATTGTCGCGGAAG
>JACMJU010000026.1 GCA_014380485.1 Methyloceanibacter sp. | reverse complement strand
TCGAACCGCCGAACACCAGGCCGTAGTCTATGCCGCCGACCCCAAGCCGATAGCTGCGGCCGCGGAAGGTGAGCGTGCCGCCGCCGGCTGAGCCACCAATGATCCAGCCGCCCTTGTAGATCGTAAGCGTAACGCTGCCGCTATCGGCGTTCGCGCTCTGGAGACCGACGCCAAACAGGGCGATCAACGCGACCAAAGCGCCTCTGAGCAGGATCGGAATTCGCATGGCTTGACTCTCCCTCGTTTCAGTCGTTGCGGCATGGACGCGGGCGATTCTCGTCCCTTCCAGATGACAGCCGCGAGGTGACTTTCCCGTTTCGGCCGAGGCCGACCTCACTGTCACTATCTTGCGAACAAAGGGGCCTTCGGTCAATTCACGAGACGTCTGCTGGTCATTAAAGTCGCGGCGTCAGGGTTGAGATTTGGGCACCGGGACTTTCTTGGCTTGCTCAAGTTCCCCTTTGAGCCTGTCAATTTCCGAATTGGCCAGATTTAATTTGGCTTGCAGCTCATCGCGCTTCGCGTTTGCGTTGTCAGCCTTGGCATTGGCCTCAGCCACGTTCTGCTTGAAGCTCTCAACTTCGCTTTGCAGGGCCTCCAGACGGGTCTGCGTGTCATCGAACGCGGATTGAGCCTGCTCAAGTTGCTTTTGCAATTCCTGATTCGTGGAGACCGATTGGTCCAACTCGTTCCGAAGTTCGTTCTTTTCCGTAGTTGCCTGTTCCAGTTTGTCCTGAACGTCGATCCGCTGCCGGACGGCGTCTTCGCGTTCGGAGCTTCGACGCGCGGCATGCTCCTCGAGTTCCGACGCCCGCACCTTTGCGCTCTCCAGCTCGGTTTGGACCGCTTCAACATGCCGTTGCGTCTGAAGCAGCTTATATCCGATGACAATGATCCCGATGACCGCGATTGCCGCAACGAGCGGAGCCCACACGGGATTGATGCCGTTTCTCTCGGGCATTGTTGTGCCTCCTTGCGCCTCTCATGCGACGCCAGCATAGACTATAACAGCGCCGACCATGTCCGCCCTAGGTGCAACCATGAAGCTTGCATCAAACCCGCCCTCGAACAATTTAGTCGAGAGGCCGGTGTCCACTTTCGCCTGATCGGCCGTCAATTCGCGTCTACGCCATAGGTCTGCTGCAAGCAGGCGATGCGTCCCGTTGCGTCAGTCTCGCAAAATCGGATTGGACAGGTCCAGCCGGCTGAGGGCGCTGGCGCGCTAGGCCCGGGCCGTCTTCAGGGTGACGGCCGCTTCTTCCTCGGCGTCCGCATACATCGAGAGCATGGGCTCGTCGCGAAGCATCACTTCGTCATACTCGCCGAACCCGTTGAAACGATTCGCCAAGACCCGGCCGTAGGCGCCGATTTGGCCGATCTCGATATAGTCCCCCTCGCGCACGCAGGCGGGCAGCACGAAGGGACCGGGCAGATAGTCCGAACTGTCGCAGGTCGGGCCGTAGAAGGCGAACTCGGTCACCGGCTTTGCCTTGCGGCGCGAGGTTGCGATGAGCCGCGCCGGGAAGCGGAAGCCCGAATAGGCGGCATCGAACAGCGTGCCGAAAGCGCCGTCATTGATATAGAGGGCATCGCCGCGGCGGGCGTCGACGCGAACGATCACCGACTCGGCTTCCGCCACGAGCGCCCGGCCGGGCTCGCATAGGAGCTCGCAGGAATGCTTGACCGCCAGCTCCTCGGCGGCGCGCGTCACCTCGTCCATGAAGCTTTGCAACTCGGGCGGATCGGAATGGGGATAGCGGCTCGGAAAGCCGCCACCGATATCGATGGCATCGACGATGACGCCCGACGCCACGATCAATTGACCGATTTGCCGGATCGCCTCGCCGAAGGCGGCGGGAACGACCGCCTGCGATCCCACATGGAAGGTGAGACCGAGACGCCGCGCGATCTGGCGCGCGCGCAACAGGAGTGCAGGAGCTTCCTCGCTCGAGGCCCCGAACTTGCCCTCCAGCGGAATGAGGCTGTGGGTATTGGGACAGGCCACGCGGAGGTAAAGCGTGAGATCTTTGGCCCCGCCGGTCTCGGCCACGATCTTGTCGAGCTCTTCATCGCTGTCGAAGGCGAAACATCTGACGCCGAATTCGCGATAGGCACGTATGATGGCCTCCCGCGACTTAACCGGGTTCATGAAAAACAGCTCGGCGTCGCGAATCCCGGCCAGGCGCTCGATCTCGACCATGGAGGCGACGTCGAAGGCGCGGATGCCGGCTTCAGCCAGAGCGTCGATGATGGGGGCTGCGTCATTCGCCTTCGCGGCGTAGAGCACGCGGCCGGGAAAGTTGGCGAGGAACCAGCTCGCCGCGCGGCGCGCGGCATGCGGCCTTAAGGCGAGAACCGGCCGCTCCGGGCGGCGATGACGCAGAAACTCCGCGGCAGAAGTGAAAACGTCCATCCCATGTCTACTCCCACACGAGATTGCCGATGTCAGTCGCTGCCCTTCGAGCGGAAACGCCCCCGAGCCAATCGGTCCCGTATGAAATCCGCGACGCCTTGTAAAGCGGTTTTCGCGCGCTCGTCCAAGAATCCATCCGCGGGGTCGCGATGGAGAGGCAGAAGGACGAGGACTGATGCTGTCGCCGCCCTCTCAGTTCGAACCTGAGGGCGCGGTCCTGGCGCTGGTCAGCACATTGGTGGCGGCGCCGGAATAGACGGGATGCTGAAGTACGCCGAAGCTCTTCCGCGCCGCCAGATCGACGAAGGCGGCGGTGAAGACATAGATCTCGGCACTGTCGAGCTCGCCGTCGCCATTGCCGATGGGCGCCAGATCGGCGCGGCCCGCAAGCCCTTCGATCAGATAGCGCGTGAACAGGCCGATATCGTAGGTGACGTCGATCAGGCTGCGCTGCCCGCGATCGGTGGCGGCCAGCACGGTGAGCCCCGGCACGGCAGCGCGCGGCAGCGCAGAGTTGATGGTCTCGGGCAGATTGGGGGGCAACACGGACGCGCCGTGATCCCACCCATACTCGCTCTCGAGCAGAACCAGCACCGATTTGACGTCAAGCGCGGCAAGATTGGTGTAGAGCGTCGACAGCTTGTAGGCGCCGAGCTCCGCCCGGTGGGGCTCGATATCGACCGGCAGGAGATAGGTCTCGGTTTGCGCCGCGTCGGTGTCGCCGTGCCCCGAATAGTAGACGAGAACCTTGGCGTTGGGCTGGGCTTCGACCAGGCGGGCGAGATCCCCGTCGAGGCCGGGTTCCGCCCCGAACAGCCTTTCGAGATCGGCCTTCTTGGCATCCCTCACATCGATGATGTTGTCGGCGCGATAACCGAGATGCTCGCTAAGAAAGGTGGAGATGGCATCGGCATCGTTATGGGAGGTGACGCTCGGTGGGAGCCGGTCATAGCCGCGATTGCCGATGATCACCGCCACCGCGTCGGGGTCTTCGGCCGCCGGCGGCAAGGCACGATAAAGCTCGCGCACCCGCATAGCCGACCTGATTCCTTCGGTGGCGCCCTCTCCGTATTTTGACAACTGCCGCTGCGGGGCCGGGCAAAGCCGGACATTGCCGGCGCGTTCGATGCGCCGCACGTCGACCAGCGCAAGATGGCCGGCGATGGGCACGCAGGAGCGGCACCACACCACGCCGCCTGCCTTTTGCAATTCGTCGAGCTGGGCTTGGGGAAGCCCTTTGGGCGCCGCCACGCAAGGCCGTTCGCAGCTCTTGACGGCAACGCCGAGACCATGAGCGCGACGCAGCAGCGCCACGAGGTCCTCCGCCACACAATCGATATCGAGACGAGCGCGGGGCGCGGGCCCGGCCTCCCCGTCGGCCGCCTCCGGGACGGAAGGAGTCGCGCCGTCCTCGGCGGGCGCCAGAGCCACGTTTTTGTCGCCCTCAATTCCCGGAGAGGAGGAGGTCTCCGCAGCCTCACCCGGATCGAGGGGGTCGACCGCCGGCTCGAGCGCCGCCGTGTCTTCGGGAATCTTGCACAGCACCGCGATCTTCTGCTGCACCGGCTCGGCGAGGAGATCGCTGTGGCCCGCCAGCCCATGCTCATGCTTGAAGTGCCAAAAGGCCGTCCAAGTCGCGCGGCCCCTTTTGCCGTCGATCTCGCCTTTATAATAGCCGAGCTCCGCGAGGCAGCGTTGCACGCGGGCGATCGCCGCCACCTGCTCGGGCGACGGCGCTTCGGCGGCACCGGAAGCGGCGCGCGC
>JACMJU010000025.1 GCA_014380485.1 Methyloceanibacter sp. | reverse complement strand
TCCCGCCGTCAGCCGCGGCGGTCGCCACGATAACGGTCTCCAACAACACGGTCGCCACGATCACGGACGCCACGGTAGCCGCGGTCGCCCCGGCCATCACGCTCGTCGCGATCGGCGCGGCGCATCATCGGCGAAGGCCCGGCATCATGTTCATCGACCCGCACGGTGAGGAACCGGATGATGTCGGTGGAGAGCCGCATCTGCCGCTCGAGCTCGGATACGGCCTCATGGGGCGCATCGATATTCATCAGCGCAAAGTGAGCTTTGCGATTCTTCTTGATCCGGTAGGTGAGGGACTTCAGTCCCCAATATTCGGACTTGCCGACAGACCCGCCACGCTCCTCGAGAACGGAGCGGAATCCCTGAAGGAGAGACTCGACCTGCTGGGCGGAAATATCCTGCCGCGCCAGAAATACATGCTCGTAGAGAGGCATGGCTAGCCTTTCCTTCTTCGTTGCTCCGGCGCCAAGCCTCGCATGGGCGCTTTAGAAGGAAAGGCCCAAGAAGACGACCCAGAGAGCGGAGACACAGGAGAGCGGCGCTTCAGGCCTGACCGCTTGAACGAGCGGTCCTCCGTTCAGCCTCCGACCGGAGCGGTTGTGCTGGTACCGGTCTTATAAGACTTCGCGGACGGTTTGCAAGGCCCGCGCAGGCGCAAGGACCTATTGCGGGGCCGACTGCGAGGTGCACGCTACAGCCTTGTTCTCGGTCAGGGAGAACGCCTTGCAATTGTCCCGCGCGCTGACCTCGACCACCCCCACTTTGTCGATGGGCGCATCGACATATTCCATGGTGAAGCTCACCGGCGTGACCATTGGGGTCGTCACGTCCTGGGGCGGGCGCCCCTTGGCGTCGAACGCGAAGACGAGGTCCTTGGGATCGCCCATGCGGGGCGCCAGCTGGAGCTCGCTGAAGTTTGGGTTCGGCGCCGAGGCGTTAACGGTGATCGTAACCGTGGGTGGGTCGGATTTGTTGATGGAAGCGGTCACGTCCTCAACCGAGGTAAGCCCGACCAGCGCGGGATCGGGGGGCAATTTCGACTTCCACGGCCAGGGTTGAGGGTCGCCGGCAAAAAGGGGCGTGCCGGCACTCGCGACGGCGAACGCTACGATGAGGGTGCCGAGGACGACTGGACGATTCATATATATTTCTCCGTGTGCCAATCTTGACTAGGATTTCCATCGAAACGCTGTTCTAGCATGCGGGGTTGCGGGCAGGCGCTATCTTTTCGGTTCGCCTCGGTGCTTTCCCGTGTCGCACGCAGAGGGGGCCGCACACCTCGCTTGACAGAAAAGATTGAAACAGTGTCTTTGGCCGAACTGCCAGCTCCCCCTTTCATCCAGCGCTCATGAGCATCGCCTTCATCTTTCCCGGCCAGGGAAGCCAGGCCATCGGCATGGGAGCCGAGCTTGCCAAGGCTTACCCTTCGGCGCGCGCCGTGTTCGAGGAGGTCGACTCTGCGCTATCGCAGCATCTGTCGCGGCTCATGTGGGAGGGGCCCGAAGGTGAACTTACGCTCACCGAGAATGCACAGCCGGCGCTGATGGCGGTTTCGCTGGCGGCGATGCGCGTGCTTGCCGACAAGGGGATCAAACTTCCAGACAAAGTGGCCTATGTGGCCGGGCATTCGCTCGGCGAATATTCGGCCCTTGCCGCTTCCGGCGCGCTCAGCCTCGCCGATACGGCGCGGCTGCTCAAGACGCGCGGCCGCGCCATGCAGGAGGCGGTGCCGGTGGGCGAAGGAGCGATGGCGGCGCTGCTCGGTGCCGATCTTGCCCAGGCTCAAGAGCTCGCCAAGGCCGCGGCCGAAGGCGAGGTCTGCCAGGCCGCCAATGATAATGCGCCCGGACAAGTGGTGATCTCGGGCGCCAAGCGCGCGATCGAACGCGCCGTGAGCCTGGCGCCGAAATTCGGCGCGCGCCGCGCAGTGCTGCTGCCGGTCAGCGCCCCCTTCCATTGCGCGCTGATGCAACCTGCGGCCGAGGTCATGCAGACCGCGCTCGCCGCGGTGAGGATCGACGCGCCCGCGGTTCCGCTGGTGGCCAATGTGCTGGCAGCGCCAATTTCAGACCCGGAAATCATTCGTGCGCGCCTCGTCGAGCAGATTACCGGCATGGTGCGATGGCGGGAGACGATGCTCTATCTCAAGGACCATGGCGTCGGCACCGTGTACGAAGTCGGCGCCGGGCGCGTGCTCACCGGAATTGCCCGGCGGTTCGAAGGAATCGAGGCGCGGAGCGTCGGGTTGCCGGAAGAAGTCGAAACAGCGACGGCGGCGCTCACCGCCTAGGGTGTGAAGGAAAGGAAGAGGCTTCGATGTTCGACCTGACAGGGAAAGGCGCGCTCGTCACGGGCGCCACCGGCGGGATTGGCGGGGCCATCGCCAGAGTGCTGCATGCGCAGGGCGCCAATGTTGGCGTCTCGGGCACCAAGGCCGAGCGGCTCGAGGCGCTGGCCGCCGAACTCGGTTCGCGCGTCTTCGTGCTCCCGTGCGACCTACGCGACCGGCCAGCGGTGGCGCAGCTCGCCGACACGGCGGAGAAGACGCTCGGCCAGGTCGACATCCTCGTCAACAACGCCGGCATCACCCATGACAATCTGTTCATGCGTATGAAAGATGCGGAGTGGGACGATGTGATCGCGGTCAACCTCAGCTCCGTGTTTGTGCTCACCCGCGGCATCTTGCGCGGCATGATGCGGCGCCGGTACGGACGCATCGTCAATATCGCCTCGATCTCGGGGGTGTTCGGCAATCCGGGACAGGGGAACTATGCCGCCTCGAAGGCGGGGCTCGTCGGCATGACCAAGTCGGTGGCACGCGAGGTGGCGAGTCGGGGCATCACCGCCAATTGCATCGCGCCGGGCTTCATCAAGACCCCCATGACCGACGCCTTGACGCCCAAGCAGGTCGAGCTTATCGCCGCAGCCATCCCCGCCCAGACCTTCGGCAAGCCCGAAGACGTGGCGGCGGCCGTGGCCTTCCTGGCCAGCACCGAGGCGGCCTATGTCACCGGCGAGACGGTCCATGTGAATGGCGGCATGGTGATGGTGTAAGCGCTTGATCGACAATGACTCGAGGCGGCGGCATCGGCCGGTTTGGCACGCTTTTTTGCGAAGGGGAGGGCTTCTGGCAAGGCCGCGCAAAGTATGGTAGGCAAGCGGCCGCTTCGTGGGGGCTTGACAAACGACAGTCCCGCCGCGATCAACCCTCTTATTGCTTACCGCTCGGGGGTGCGTCAGGCCGTGAGCCGCCAGCTCGGGGGGACGTGCGAGAGCTTAGGACCGACAGTCAAGGGACGGGTGAGGCGGACATGAGCGATATCTCGGAGCGCGTAAAGAAGATCGTGGTGGAGCATCTCGGGGTCGAGGCCGACAAGGTCACCGAGAACGCGAGCTTCATCGACGACCTCGGAGCCGACAGCCTCGACACCGTCGAGCTGGTCATGGCCTTCGAGGAGGAGTTCGGCTGCGAGATTCCCGACGATGCGGCAGAGACCATCCTCACGGTCGGCGACGCCATCAAGTTCCTTGAGAAAAATACAGCCGCTTAACGCGACTTCGCCCGGGGCGCCGCCGCCCGGCCGTAACACACGAAAGCCTCGAACGGCTCGACAGTAGTTTCCCGCGAGGATCACGCGAAGCGCGATGCGACGTGTCGTCATCACAGGCTTGGGTCTCGTCTCGCCGCTCGGCTGCGGCTACGAGACTGCGTGGAAACGCCTGACCGCGGGTCACAACGCCGCCCGCCGCATCGAGAGTTTCGATGTCTCCGATCTGTCCTGTCAGGTGGCGTGCCAAGTCCCGCGCGGCGACGGCTCCAATGGCAGTTTCAATCCAACCGATTGGATGGAACCAAAGGAGCAGCGCAAGGTCGATGAATTCATCGTCTACGCCATGGGCGCCGCCACCCAGGCGCTCAAGGATGCCGGTTGGCAGCCGACCGCCTATGAGGATCAAATCCGCACCGGCGTGCTGATCGGCTCGGGCATCGGCGGCCTCCAGGGTATCGAGAAGACCTCGCTGCTCTTGGCCGAAAAGGGACCGCGGCGGGTCAGTCCGTTCTTCATTCCCGGCCGCCTCATCAATCTTGCCGCCGGCTATGTCTCGATCGAGCATGGCCTCAAGGGGCCGAACCACGCCGTGGTCACGGCCTGCTCGACGGGGGCGCATGCCATCGGCGATGCCTCCCGGCTGGTGCAACTCGGCGATGCCGATGTGATGCTCGCGGGCGGGACCGAGTCGCCGGTTTGCCGGCTGGCGATCGCGGGCTTCGCCGCCTGCCGCGCGCTCTCGACCAATTTCAACGATCAGCCGGAGCGCGCGTCGCGCCCCTATGACCGCGACCGCGACGGATTCGTGATGGGCGAGGGGGCAGGCGTCGTGGTGCTCGAAGAGCTCGAGCACGCCAAGGCGAGAGGAGCCCGGATCTATGCCGAGATCATCGGCTATGGCTTGTCGGGCGACGCTTTCCACATCACCGCGCCCGCCGAGGATGGAGACGGAGCCTATCGTTGCATGGTCGCCGCCGTGAAGCGCGCCGGGATCGATCCCGCCGACATCGACTATATCAATGCCCACGGCACCTCGACGCCGATGGGCGACGAGATCGAACTTGCCGCCGTCGAGCGCCTATTCGGCAATGCCGCAGGCAAGGTCTCCATGTCGTCCACCAAGTCGGCGATCGGCCATCTTCTGGGGGCCGCCGGTGCAGTCGAGGCGATCTTCTCGGCGCTTGCAATCCGCGACAACCTTGCCCCGCCGACGCTCAATCTCGACAACCCTTCGGTGGCAACGGCGATCGACCTCGTGCCGCATCAGGCCCGGCGCCGAACGATCGATACCGTGCTGTCGAATTCCTTCGGCTTCGGCGGGACGAACGCCTCCTTAATCCTTCGACGCTGCGAGGCCTGACCCGCCGCTCCGAACCCCCTTTCGCCATATTTCGACTTCAAGTGGTTGGCATCGTCTTCGAGCTATGTCCTTGACCAGAGACCTTCCGTCGACGGCTAACGACAACGACGAGCGGTTTCCGCCCGGTACGCCCGGGCGTCCGGCCGCAGCCCTGCCGCGCAGCCCTGCCGAGGCGCTGGAACCGACGCGGCCGCCTGAGCCGCCATCGGACTGGGACGAACCCGAGCCCGACCCGCACCCCTTCTTGCGGATGCTCGACGGGCTTGTCACCTTCGTCTTCCTGCTGGCTTGCTTTGGCGCCGTCGTCTTCTATTGGGTCAAGGTGCAATTCGACCAGCCGGGCCCACTCGCCACTTCGACCGTCTTCGCCGTTCCCAAGGGGGAAGGCGTGAGCGCCATCGCCGACCGGCTCGAGCATGACGGGATCATCGCCGACCGGCGCGTTTTCATGACCAGCATCCTTTACTTTATGTATGTGAAGGGGCAGGGGAGCCTGAAGGCGGGCGAATACGAGTTCAGCAAATACGCGACCATGCGCGATGTTCTCGACACGTTGGTCGAGGGCAAGTCGATAGAGCACAAGGTCACGTTGGCCGAAGGGCTGACCAGCTACCAGATCGTGCAGAAGCTCACCGCCCACCCTGAGCTTCATGGAAAGATCACCGAGATCCCGCCCGAAGGCAGCCTGCTGCCGGATACGTACAAATTTGGCCGCAACGACACGCGGCAGGACATCATCGAGCGGATGCAGGCGGCGCAAGCGAAGTTCCTCGCCAAGGTATGGGAAACCCGCGACGAAGGAATCGTTGTGACGACGCCGGAAGAGGCGAGGATCCTGGCCTCGATCGTGGAGAAAGAAACCGGAAGGGCCGATGAACGCCGCCTCATTGCGAGCGTGTTCCAGAACCGGCTCAGGAAGAACATGCGGCTGCAGTCGGATCCCACCATCATCTACGGGCTGGTGGGCGGCAAGGGCGCGCTCGACCATCCTATTCAGCAGGAGGAACTCGATCGCGACACGCAGTATAATACGTATAAAATCAATGGCTTACCGCCGACGCCGATCGCCAATCCCGGCCGCGCCGCGATCGAGGCGGTGTTGCGGCCGGCTAAGACCAACGACCTCTATTTCGTCGCCGACGGCACCGGCGGTCACGTCTTCGCCCCGACGCTGGAGGAGCACAATAAGAATGTCGCCCGGTGGCGGAAGGTCGAGCGCGAGATTCGCGCCAGAGAGGCGGAAGAGGCTGCGGCCAAGGCCGCACAAGAGGCCGCCGCCGGCAGTGTCGCGAGCGGCGCGACACCGCCGGCCGGTTCGCCGGAGGTCGCGCCGCTAAGTCCAGGTTCGCCCGTGGCAAAAGAAGCTCCCGGCGCCATGGCCGCCGATCCGACGACAACACCGGAAGTCTTGATCGACCCGGGTTCTCTCGCCGATCCGGCTCATCCCTTCGCCGAGCCGGAGGAAGCAGGCGGGGATGCGGTCCCAAAACCGCCGCGGAATCCGAAGCGCTAGACGACGCGTGCGAGATGCCGAAGGCGCGCGACTCGGCTTATAAGCGGCAGGGTTAGAGTGCACGCGGGGACCGGATGACCCTCAAGAGCATGACTGGCTTCGCCCGCGCCGACGGCGTGCATGGGGACACCAGCTGGCACTGGGAAGCGCGCAGCGTCAATGGCCGCACGCTGGATCTGCGGCTGCGCCTGCCTACCGGCTTCGAGCGGCTTGAGATCAAGGCGCGGGGCCTTGCCCAAGAGAAGATCGCGCGCGGCAATTGTACCATCAGCCTGTGGATGAAGCGGGAGACCCGGCGGCTGGAGATCCGGCTGAACGAGACGGCGCTGCGACAGGCAAAGGCCGTGGCGGAACGCGCCCGGGATCTGAGCGGGCTCAAACATGCCCGGCTCGACACGCTGCTCGGCATGCGGGGCGTGGTGGAAACGATCGAGGGGGAGGAGAGCGAGGAGGCGCAAGCGGCGCTCGACCACGCGCTGATCGTGAGCCTTGCCGGGGCGCTCGATGCGCTCGTGCGGGCGCGGATGGGCGAGGGGGAACGGCTTCAGGCGGTGATCGAGAGGCAGCTGGCGGCGATTGCGAGATTGATCGAGAGCGCGGCGGGCGCCTCGGCCCGGCAGCCCGAGGCGATCGCGATACGCCTCGGCGAGCAGATCGCCCGGCTCACCGACGGAAGCTCGACGCTCGATCCCGAGCGTCTCCACCAGGAAGCTCTATTGTTGGCGGCCAAGGCCGACATTCAGGAAGAGCTCGATCGCTTGCGCGCCCACGTCGCGGCAGCAACCGAACTCATCGCCAGCAGCCAGCCGGCCGGACGCAAATTCGAGTTCCTCGCGCAGGAGTTCAATCGCGAGGCGAATACGATCTGCTCGAAGGCCGCCGATATCGAAATCGCCCGGACCGGGCTCGAGCTCAAGACGGTCATCGATCAGTTGCGCGAGCAGGTCCAGAACGTCGAGTGAGGAGAATGGAGAGGGGCATCGCCAGAAGGGGGGTTATGTTGGTGCTGTCATCGCCTTCTGGCGCGGGCAAGACGACGCTTGCACGCCGGTTGATCGAGAATGAGCCGGGCATCGCCATGTCGATCTCCCATACCACGCGGCCGAAGCGCAAAGGCGAAGGGGACGGCGTTGACTACCACTTCGTCGACCGCGACACCTTCACGCGGATGCGCGATCGCGGAGAGTTCCTGGAATGGGCGGTGGTGTTCGACAATTACTACGGCACGACGCGGAAGCCGGTCGAAGAGGCCCTGTCACAAGGGCGCGACGTTCTGTTCGATGTCGATTGGCAGGGTGCCGCTTCGCTGCGCGAGAAGGCTGGGGGCGACGTCGTCACCGTCTTCATCCTTCCGCCTACGGCGGCGGATCTCGAGCAGCGCCTCCATGTGCGGGCACAGGATCCCCCCGACATCGTACGGCGCAGGATGCTAGGCGCCAGCAACGAGATCCAGCACTGGCAAGACTATGATTATATTATCGTCAATTACGACATTGAGCGCTCGGTCACGGCGGTGCGCGCCATCCTCGCCGCGGAGCGCCTGCGCGGGACGCGGCTCACGGGCCTCAAGGATTTCGTGCAGAACCTGCAGGCCGAGCTTTAGCGTCTGGGCCGCTTGCCGCTGCAAGGGCGTTGGCGATGAGGCAGAACTGGGCGACATCAAGCGTTTCGGCGCGCGCCTTGGGATCGATGCCGAGCGCCTCCAGCACAGTTTCGCTGTCGGGGGCGATCCGGCGGAGAGCGGCGCGAAGCATCTTGCGCCGTTGGCCGAAGGCGGCGGCCGTCACGCGCTCAAGAGCGGCGATGTCGCATGGAGGTTGAAGCACGTTCTTGGGGACAAGCTCGACCAGGGCCGAGTCGACTTTGGGCCGTGGCGTGAAGGCCTCGCCCGGAATCGTGAAGAGAATGTGGGGCGACGTGCGCCACTGCGAGAGCACGGCGAGCCGCCCATAATCCTTACCGCCCGGAGGCGCGGCGATGCGCTCGGCGACCTCGCGCTGGAACATCAGAACCATGCGGTCGAACCAGGGCGGCCAGGGATCGGTCTTCAGCCAGGCGATAAGGAGCGGGGTCGCGATGTTATAGGGCAGATTGGCGACGATGCGGGCAGGCGAGGGAAGCTCCAGCGCGCCATAGTCGACCTCCCTCGCGTCGGCGGACAGGATGTCGAGGCGTCCCGGATAGAGCGCGGCGATGGCGGCGAGCGCCGGCAGGCAACGCTCGTCCTTCTCGATGGCGACGACGCGCGCGGCGCCTTCGAGCAGAAGGGCGCGGGTGAGACCGCCGGGACCGGGACCGACCTCGACGACGGTCACGCCTTCGAGCGGCCCCGCCGCACGGGCGATGCGCCGGGTCAGGTTAAAATCGAGCAGGAAGTTCTGACCGAGTCTCTTCCGCGCCGCCAATCCCAGTTCGCGGATCACCTCGCGAAGCGGCGGCAGCCCGTCGGGTGTGCTCACGCCTGCGCCTCGGCCCGCGCGCTCATGGCGGCGGCCAGGCGCAGCGCTTCGATGAGACTGCGCGGGCTCGCTTGGCCGGTGCCGGCAAGGGAGAACGCGGTGCCATGGTCGGGAGAGGTGCGTATAAAGGGCAGTCCGAGCGTGACGTTGACGCCCTCTTCGAATGCAAGGGCCTTGAACGGCACCAGCGCCTGATCGTGGTACATGCAGATGGCGGCGTCGTAGGTCGCGCGGATGCTCTCGAGGAACAGGGTATCGGCAGGGTGCGGGCCGCTGACATCGAGGTCCATGGCCCGCGCCGCTTCGATCGCCGGCCCGATGATGTCGATCTCCTCGCGGCCCAGGTTTCCCTCCTCGCCGGCATGGGGGTTGAGGCCCGAGACGGCAAGGCGTGGACGCGTCACGCCGAAATAGCGGGCAAGGCTCTCGGCGGTGATCGTGATGGTGGTGAGGACAAGCTCAGGCGTCAGCATGCCGGGAACGTCCTTGAGAGGAACGTGGATCGTGACCGGGACCACCCTTAGGGAAGGGCTCGCGAGCATCATGACCGGATGCAGGGGTTTCCCCGGCGGCGAGGCGAGAGCGGCGAGATATTCGGTGTGTCCCGGGAAGGCGAAGCCCGAATCGTACAGCACGGCCTTGGCGATGGGATTGGTCACGACGGCGCCCGCCGCTCCCTCCCGCACGAGACCGACGGCGCGCTCGATCGACTGCGTGACCAGGGGTGCCGCGGACCGATCGGGCCGTCCGGCCACGAAATGGCCTTGACCCCCGATCGAAATGACCGGAAGTGCCTGCGAGAAAAGGCCGGGACCGTCGCCGGCCTCTGAGAGTTCGACGATCGGCACCGCGAGACCGAGCGCCTGGGCACGGCCGTCCAGCACGGCCGGATCACCAATCAGGACAAAAGGGGGAATCGTCTCGTCGATGCGTGCCGCCCAGGCGCGCAGCGTGATGTCGGGCCCGATCCCGGCGGGATCGCCAAGCGTGAGCGCCAGGGGACGGGCGGCGTGAGCCATGGACTCCCGCTAGCACGAAAAACGCCTCTAGCGGTATTCGATGAATGCCTCCTGACGGATATCGCGCAACAGCCGCTCGGCGCGAAGTCCCATTTCCTGGTTCATCAATTGGCGCTGGGCCTGCTCGCGGGCGGCGGTGTCGCCGGTGAACGAGCGCTTGCCGCAGACCGCATATAGCTCGACGGCTGCCTGGGAAATGGTTGGGGGGGTCATCTGCCCGACCTTGGCATGCGTCACCAGAAGCCGCGCGGGCTGCGCCAGAGAGGCCGGCTTCTGGTCCTGAAGCGTCTGAACGCGGGCGCCGTCGACGCCTTTGGCGAGTTCGGCGCAGGACGCAAACCGGGCGCGCAAACTCTCCGCTGCGGCAAGCCGCGCGGCGATGGTCTTCTGGTCGGCACCGGCCGGGATTTCAAACTTTACCTGGCGAAGCTGCAAAGCTGGTTCTGCCGCGCCGCCTTCCGCCGCCACCCCGCCTTCCGCCGGCGCACCGCTTGCCGCGCTCGCCTCCGCCATCGCCTTTTCGACATCGGCGTCGCCGATCTGGACGTCGCGGCGGAATTTGCGCCGCACCGTCTCCTGCCACACCACCTGCGCCCGGATCCGATCCTTGAGCGTCTTGATGTTGACGCCGGCCTTAGCGAGCGCGGTGGCAAGCCCATCGACGTCGAGATTGTTCTTCTGCGCCATGTCCGTCAGGATCAGCGTGACATCCTCGTCGTTGGGGGTAATGGACGCCTTGCGGCCTTCCAGAATTTGCAGCCGCTCGTCGATCAGCATGTCGGCCGCCTGCTTCTTCAGGGCGGGCGAGGGCTGCTGCTGCGTGGTGATGGCAAGGAAGCGCTCGCGCTGGTCGATGTCATAGTCGGAGATCGGATCGTCGTTGACGAGAATCTTGATAGAGACTTCCTGCGCGCCGACGGCGACAAGACCTCCGGTCAAAACCGCAAGCAGGAGCGCCGCCACCAACCCGAGCCGGTAAGGCAAGGCAACGCCGGCAGCGATCAGGACCGATGCGATGCGCCTTAAGCGCTGACTGTAACTCCGCATTGACCTTTATGCCGCCTAGTCGTTGGTGTCAGACCCGCTTGCGTCGAACACGCCGGTCGCTTCGGTCGCGACTTGATAGCTCCCGAGATATTTCAGAGAGAAGTTAACCAGGAAGCGCTGGTCCGGCTCGATGTCTTGATCGCGGATGAAAGAACGCTGATAGGTGACGTCGAACAGGAAGCAGTCATCCTGCCAGCGCACGCCAAGACCGTCAGTGATCGTCTGTTCGGTCGCGAGGTCGTAACGGAAGTTGCCGAGCAACGACCAGGCGTCGGTGATCGCCAGGGCGCCGGCGGTTATGATCTCCTCGCGCGCCTCGCCATTTGCAAGTCCCGGTTCGCCGGTGACATCGGCATAGTTCACCTTTACGCGCGCGGGGCCGAAGCGCGCCCATGAGGAAAAATCGGTGCGCCGGATGTCGAAGCCCTGCTCATCGAAGCGGGACTGGGCCGAGAAGCCGAGATTCGACGAGGCTTGAATGTAGAGACCGCCAACATAGTCGGAGGCGTCGGTGGCGAGGCCGGCGGTACGATAGAATTCGGTGTCGAACTCGTTCTGCCCAGCGATCTGATAGCTCTCGCCGAAGACGGCGCGCCCGTACGCGCCGGAGGCCAACTGCGCGGTATAGCGCACGCCCACATTGGCGCGTGTGCCGGTCTCGATCCGGTCGTAACCGGAGAATTTGTCGATGTCGAACAGCAGGGTGTCGTCGAACACCAGGCTTAGAGCATCCTCGTTCGGAATTTCCTGCTGGTCGCCGACCGTATCGGGCCGGCCAATGATCTGGCCGACCGGCTCAACCACATGGGTGACACTTCCGGTGCTGGCGATGAAGGGATAGCGATACTCGATGCCGCCGATGGCATTGCCGCGCAGGATGGCGCTGCTTCCTTCCCTCTCATTGGTGGCGAATTCCTCCGAACCGTTCAGCCCTCTGTCGACTCCGGCGACGCCGTAGACATCGCCGCGAAGCTGGGCAAAGGGCGTGTAGACCTGACCGATGCCGTCGATCATCTGGCGCCGCCAATTGCCCTCCACAATTAGCCGGTTGGAATCGACGCCTTCTTGGTTGGAGAACACCATCACGTTGGAGTTGAAGCTGAGTTCGCCGCCGATGATCGGCCGGTTGACGATGTAGTCATAGTCGATGATTGGGAACACCGTTGCGTCGGAGAATGGCTCGTCGGTGAACAGCAGACTCTGGGTGTTGTAGAACCGCATGGCGGCATAGTTGCGGTCGTGCAGACCCTCGAGGTAGAGCTGCGAGATGCGATCGGTCTTGAGTCGGCTGTCGAGGTTATAAAACCGGCGGAATGTTTCGTCGGTCTCGGCAAGAACATCCCAGCCGTAACTCCAATAGGGATTGAGCGCGAATCTGCCCTCGGTCTTGATGCTGCCGCGGAAGTCCCCGTTGGTGGGACTGTCGAGGGTGCCTTCATCCCACACGCCGGCAAGCTGGATACGATAGGCGCCGC
>JACMJU010000024.1 GCA_014380485.1 Methyloceanibacter sp. | reverse complement strand
GGTGCGCCAAACGCCCCGAGCCCGCTCGCCGGCCTCAACAAGGGCGCCATGGCGCCGCTCGTCGTCCGGGCGAAACCCCTTGATCTGCCTGACTTTACAGTCACCTTCGGGGAGGGCGGGACCAAATCGCTAAGGGACTTCAAGGGCAAGGTCGTGCTTCTCAATATCTGGGCGATTTGGTGCGTGCCCTGCCGCGAGGAGATGCCGGCGCTCGATGGGCTCGAGACCAGGCTCGGCGGCAAGGACTTCGCCGTGGTCGCGGTCAATATCGACAAGGGCGGCTCCGAGAAGGCCGCCTCCTTCTTGAAAGAAACAGGCGCCATCCACCTTCCGCTCTACACCGACCCCACGGGAAAACTGTTCGCCACGCTGAAGGCGGTGGGCATGCCGACCACGCTCATCATCGACCGGGCCGGCAAGGAGATCGCCCGCCTGGTCGGACCGGCGGATTGGGCCTCGCCGGAAGCGATCGCGGTGATCGAGGCGGCGATGGCGGCATCTGACGGTTCTTAAGCCATGAGTGAAGCAGCCATCGACGCCGTCATCCGATTCTGGTTCGAGGAGCTCACGTCCAAGGATTGGTATCGCAAAGACGAGGCGCTCGACGCGGAGATCAGGCGGCGCTTCGGCGCGATCTACGAGGAGCTGAAGGCGGGCGTCCCGCCGAGCTGGCTTACCTCGCCCAAAGGCGTACTCGCCGCGATCCTCGTGCTCGACCAATTTCCCCGCAACATGTTCCGGGACGACGCGGGTGCCTTTGCCACCGACCGAACCGCGCTCGCGCTCGCCAAGCAGGCCATCGGCGAAGGTTTCGACCTACAGCTTCCGCCGGAGCAGCGCGCGTTTCTCTATATGCCGTTTCAGCATTCCGAGGCCGCAGCCGATCAGGCGCGCTCGGTCGAGCTCTATACCGCTCTCGGCAATGAGCTCAATCTCGACTTCGCGCTGAGGCACCGGGCCATCATCGACCGTTTCGGACGTTTCCCCCACCGCAATGCCGTTCTCGGCCGCGCATCGACCGGGGACGAGCTTGCCTTTCTCAAGGAGCCCGGATCATCCTTCTAGCGCGGTCGCGCCGCTATTCCACGGGAACGACCGCGTCCTTCTCCAGGCGATAGGTGTATTTGCAGGTCTCGGCGACCGGCTTGTTGCAGGGAATGCCGGAGGTGGTGACGTAGAGCATGCGCTTGCCCTGGCTCTTGCCGAATTTATAGCTCCGCACGAGGTCCTCGAACCCGACGTCCCACGAGGTCTCGCCGTCCCAGAAATAGATCTGGAGCGTGCAGCCGGCATTGCTGCATAACGGATTGATGCCTCCCTCGCATTTCATCTTGGCGTAATCGGCGATCCAATCCTCGCCGCCGTCGCCGTTCACATCCTCGACGCTGAGCACCGCATCGGTGTTGGGCGTGCCGTCCATGTCCTTGCAGGCACGCGCCGCCTCGGCGATGGCCTCGGCGATGTTGTCGGGCGGCTCGGCGGCTTCGGCGGTCGCGAGCGTCACACAAGCCGCCAAGACAGCGAGCGCGGCGATGTCAAGAGATTGGCGGGATAAAAGGGTCACCGCGAGCTGGAGCTGGCGGTGCTCCGCGACTTCTTCTTGCGGACCACCTTCCGCTTAGCCTTGAGCTTGCCGGCGCCGCAGACACTGTCGCGGAGATGGGTGGGGCCGCTGCTCAACGAGGCCTGAATGGCAAGCCCGTCGAGGCTCGTGCCGAACAGCGACTTCCAGAAATAGCGCTTGAAGCCGTTATCGAGCAGATCGACGGCACGCTCGCGGCGCGAGGCGACCGATGGCTCGCCGAGGATAACGGCGACCAGCTTGCGGCCTTCGCGGGTGGCGCTCGCCACCACGTTGAAGCCGGAGTCGCAGATGAACCCGGTCTTCATGCCGTCGGCTCCCGGGTAGTTGACGAGGAGGCCGTTATGCGTGCGCAGGACCTTCTTGCCCACCTGCACCTGCACGGTCGTGAACAGGTCGGCATGTTCGGGGAACTCGATGATGATGGCGCGGGCGAGCTTGGCGAGATCGCGCGCGGTGGTGACCTGGCGTTCGTTGGGCAGGCCGTTGACATTGGCGAAGACGGTGCGGGTCATGTTGAGCCGCTGCGCCGCCTCGTTCATGCGCGCCACGAACGCTTCCTCGCTGCCGGACACCGTCTCGGCGATCATGAGGGCCACGTCATTGGCCGATTTGACGATGAGAACCTTGAGCGCGACGTCGAGGGTGATCGCCTCGCCCTCTTTCAACCAGAGTTTACTCGGTGCTTGCTCCGTCGCCTTCTTGGAGCAGACGACATTGGTGTCGGGCTTGACCGAGCCGTCCTTCAGCGCCTGGAACGCGACGTAGGCGGTCATCAGCTTAGTCAGAGAGGCCGGGAACCAGGCGGCGTCGGGATCCTCGGAGTAGAACACGGTGCCGTTATAGGGCTCGAAGACGAGGGCGGGCCCTGCCGAAGCGGCGGTCGGCGCCATCAGCACGGCTCCGACGATGAGGCCAAGACCGGCGCGCCGCACCTTCATCCCCAATACCTCATCCAATCTCGCCATCCCCGGGCCCGTTCCGCAGGCCACCGGGGCGAACACGAGAGACGGCGATCCCCCTAGCCCCTCGGGTCGGGTCCCCATAGTGATTCAAATTTCGACTGTTCCGTGGCGCATGGACCGAAGCTCCCCTTGCCATTCGCGGGAGCGGTTGCGCCCATCCCTTCCGAATCGCCAAATCGTGGCGAAACCGCATCCGCGGGGGAGAGTAGCGCGCTCCCCCTAATTCGCAACTGCGAAATTACGGTCCCCTGAAGGGGCATCGTCTCGCGGCGGTTAGAGACAAAAAGGGTGCCGCGCGGTAGGAATCGGGCGCGAGCCAGCCATCTCGGGCACATCGACATGGATGCAGAGACCAGGCGCCGACAGTTAGCCGCCGCTCTGCGCCGAGTCGCGGGCGGCGACCGCGCCGCCTTGCGCCTTGTCTACGATGAGACTGCGGCGAAGCTTTTTGGCGTCAGCCTTCGTATCTTGAATGACCGCAGCGAGGCAGAGGACGTGTTGCAGGAGGTTTATCTCAACGTATGGCGGAAGGCCGCAGGCTTCGACGAGAGCCGCGCGAGCCCGATCACCTGGCTCGTCGCAATTGCGCGCAATCGCGCCATCGACCGCGTGCGCTCCGGCGGCGTGGCCCGCTTGAGCGCGCCGATCGAGGCGGCCGACGACGTTCCCGACCCCGCCCCCATCGCCGCCGAGACGCTCGAATCCGCTCAAGAGAATCGCCGGCTCTATTCCTGTCTCGAGGAGCTCGAGATACGGCAGTCGGCGGCGATTCGCGCGGCCTTTATGGACGGGCTGACCTATGAGGACCTTGCGGAGCGGGCGGGCGTGCCGCTCGGCACCATGAAGAGCTGGATCCGGCGCGGGCTCGCCAAACTGAGAGCGTGTCTCGAGCGATGAGCGACACCGGCAAAAAAGACCGCGAGGGTATGGGCCTGACCGCGGCCGAATATGTGCTGGGCGTGCTCGGCGCCGATCAGCGGCGCACCGCCGAGCGAAGAATCGCCCGCGACGCCGCCTTTGCGCGCGAGGTCGCCTTTTGGGAAGAGCGGCTCGGCGGGCTTGTTAGCGCCGTCCCCGCGGTCGCGCCGCCCCAACGCCTGTGGTCTCGTATCGAGGCTGCGCTCGGCCGCGGCGGGCAAGAGAATCGTGCCGGTCTATGGCAAAGCCTTAGTTTCTGGCGGTTCCTTGCCCTTGGCGCGAGCGCGCTCGCCGCCTCTTGTCTCGCTGCGCTCATCTATATCGGTGCGGTCGCAACGCCCGGCGTCCCTCTCGTGGCTCGGCTCGACGCCGAACGCGGGCAGGCGGGCTTTGTCGCCGCGGTCAATACCGGCGGCGGCAGCCTCACCATCGTCCCGGCGGCGCTGCTCGGAGCCGAACAGAAATCCCTGGAGCTTTGGCTCATCCCGCCCGGCGACAAGCCGCATTCGCTGGGGCTGATCGATCCCGACCGGCCGGTGACGATCAAGGTGCCGAAGGATCTCCTGTCGCAAGTCAACAACGAAGCCGTGCTTGCGGTTTCGCTCGAGCCGCAAGGCGGCTCGCCGACCGGTCAGCCCACCGGGCCCGTGATCGCCAACGGCAAGCTTGCCCAGCTCTAGCTCGAGCCCTTTGCCCTTGTCATCGTCCGCGAAGGCGGACGATCCAGTAGCCGCCACCGCTCGCTGGTCTGGATCACCGGGGGGTTTACTGGATGCCCGCCTGCGCGGGCATGACATCGATGGCGGCCGCTCACGAAAACGTCATCGCGAGCCCTGCATCCACCGCTCCTCCCGCCTCCGTAACTCCGCCCGTACCCCCCACAGGGACAACAGGCAAACCAGGAGGATGATATGAAGTTCGCTAAATACGCTTTGTCCGGCGTCGCTGCCGCCGGTCTCGTTTTTGCAGCGCTCACCGCCGCACCGACCTTCGCCAAGGAGGCGACGGTGATGGTGGGCGGCGCCCCGATGTTCCCCTCGAAGAACATCATCCAGAACGCCGTCAACTCGAAGGACCACACCACCCTGGTCGCCGCCGTCAAGGCCGCCGACCTGGTCGACACGCTGTCGGGCAAGGGTCCGTTCACGGTGTTCGCGCCGACCAACGACGCTTTCGCCAAGTTGCCGGCCGGCACCGTAGACACCCTGCTCAAGCCGGAGAACAAGGGTCAGCTGACGCAGGTCCTGACCTATCACGTCGTTCCCGGGCGCCTCACCGCCAAGGACCTTATGGCGGCGGCCGAGAAGGGCGGCGGCAAGGCCATGCTCAAGACCGTCGAAGGCGAAGACCTGACCGTCGAGATCAAGGATGGCGCGATCTGGGTGTGGGACGCCAAAGGCGGCACCGCCAAGATCACCATCAAGAACGTGATGCAGTCGAACGGCGTCATCCACGTCATCGACACAGTGCTGTTGCCAAGCTAGTCCCCACCCCCCTCAGCTTTCGCATCAGCGAAGCCCGCCGTGCTCACGCGCGGCGGGCTTCCTTGTCTCAGCACGGTCGAAGGGCGTAGATCGGGGCGGAAAATTCAACGGCGCGAGGGGTCTCGATCATGGAGTGGCTGCGCAAGGTGGTTCAGAACCCGGGGACCGAGCGCTTCATCATGGCGCTCATCGTCCTCAACGCCGTGACTCTTGGGCTCGAGACCAGCCAGACCGTGATGGCCCGCTTCGGGCCACTGCTTACTGTGATCGATCGCATCATCATCGCCATTTTTGTGATCGAGATTCTCGCCCGCTTCGCGGTCCAACGCGCCGCCTTCTTTCGCGACGGGTGGAACATCTTCGACATGACTGTAGTGGGGATCGCGCTTGCGCCCGCGACCGCGGCGTTCTCGGTCTTGCGCGCGCTCCGGGTGTTGCGCCTGCTTAGACTGATTACGGCGGTGCCGGCGCTCCAGCGCGTGGTGGGCGGCCTCATCGGCGCGCTGCCGGGCATGGGCTCGATCCTGCTCCTGATCGGCCTCGTCTTCTATGTGAGCGCTGTCATGGCGGTGAACCTCTACGGCAAGGGTTATCCGGAGCTGTTCGGTACGCTCGGCAGGTCGCTCTACACGCTGTTCACCATCATGACGCTCGAAGGCTGGACCAACGACGTGGTGAACCCGATCATGGAGAGGCACCCTTATGCCTGGCTGTTCTTCATCCCGTTCATCGTCATCACCACCTTCTGGGTGCTCAATTTGTTCATCGGCATCATCGTCAATGCAATGCAGGAGGAGCACGCCAAAGCCGAGGCCGAGATGATGCACGACGAAACGGCGCCCATCGTCCGCGAGCTCAACGAACTGAAGGCCGAAATCGCGGCGCTCCGCGAGGAGGTGGGCGGCCGCAAGCGGCGCACCCGGCGCTAACGCGCGGACAGACGGGTCGAGGCAGCCGCGAGCGTTAGGCTTGGTGATGGAGCGCCGCGGCCTGCGGGCGCTCCCCGGCGGTGGATTGGGACCTCACGGCCGAAGCCTGCCGGCGAAAGGGAAACACGACCTGTCCGATCAGCCCGGTCGGGACCGGAGTCATGGTGCCGAACCGGCTCGGCCGCTCTTCCTTCGGCATGTAGTAGGTGCCGAACAGAATGTCCCACAGCGGCAACAGACCGGCGAAATTCTTGTCGCGCGCCTGCTCTTCATCGGTGTGATGCCAGCGATGAAAGCGCGGCGAAGCGATCACCGCGCGGAACGGTCCCCAGTCCCAATCGAGATTGGCGTGAACGAGAATCGCCATGAGCGTCAGCACCGGCACGATTCCGGCAACCGCGACCGGCGCGAAACCGAGCGCAAGCACCGGCAGCGTTCCCGCCACCCGCATCACCGCGTCGTTGACGGGATGAACCCGCACGGCGGACAGCCAATCGAGATCGACGGAAGAATGGTGGACGGCATGAAACCGCCACAGCCGCCGCCCGTGAAAGGCGCGATGCATCCAATAACCGATGAAATCGCCGACCGCCAAAATGCCGACGGCCTGTACCCAGAGCGGCAGCCGCGAGGCGGGGCCGAATCCTTGCAAGATCAGTTCGCGATCGAACTTGCCATAGACAATGAACGCGAAGGGGATGGCGACGCCCGCCACGCAAATCCGCGTGATCGCTTTGGTAACGAACGGCGTGAACAGCCAATAGGCGCCGTCGGTCAGGAAACCTTTCCGAAAGATCGGCAGCCGCCGATCGCGCGATCGGAACAATTCGAGCGCGCGAAAAACCGTGAATAGAATGGCGAAGGCAATGGCGAGCCCCCACAGGGTCGGGCCTTCCATGTCATCCCTCATCCCGTTCGACGCTCAAGCGAAGCAGAATATTGCGCACATTGGGCCGAGATGATGACGCTCCGGCCTTCAGGACTCGACGATCAGCCGCGCTGGTCGATCAGCACGGCGCGGAAATCGTTGACATTGGTGAGGGTGGGGCCGGTCACGAGCAGATCGCCGATCCGAGAGAAGAAGGTCCAAGGATCGTTGTCGGCGAGCATGGCCTTGGCGTTTACGCCGTTGGCGGCGGCGCGCTTGAGCGTATCGGGATCGATCAGCGCCCCGGCATTGTCCTCCGAGCCGTCGATGCCGTCGGTGTCTCCGGCCATGGCGTAGATGCTCTTCATCCCGTCGAGGGCGATGGCGAGCGCGAGCAGGAATTCGGTGTTGCGCCCGCCTTTGCCTTTACCCTTCAGCGTGATGGTCGTTTCGCCGCCCGATATGAGCACGCAAGGCGGCTTCTCCGGCTGGCCGCGGAGCGCGCATTGCCGCGCGATGCCGGCATGAACGAGCGCCACGTCGCGCGACTCGCCTTCGATCGAGTCGCCGAGGATGACCGGCTTCACGCCCGCCCGCATCGCAACCGCGGCTGCTGCTTCGAGCGAGGCCTGCGGCGTCGCGATCATGATGTTCTCGACGCGGGCGAGACGCTTATCGCCGGGCTTCGGCGTCTCATCGGCGGTCTTGAGCCGCTCGCGCACGGAATTAGGCACGTCGATCTTATACTTTTCGATGATGGCGAGCGCGTCTTCGTTGGTCGAGGGATCGGCCACCGTGGGCCCAGAAGCGATGATCGAGGGATCGTCGCCTGGCACGTCGGAGATCATCAGCGCGACGACTTTGGCGGGAGCGGCGGCAGCGGCGAGCCGGCCGCCCTTGATGGCCGAGAGATGTTTCCTGACCGTGTTCATTTCCGAGATAGTGGCACCGCTCTTCAGCAGAGCCTTGTTCACCGCCTGCTTGTCCTCAAGCGTCAGCCCCTCGGGCGGGAGCGCAAGCAAGGCCGAGCCGCCGCCCGAGATCAGGCACAGCACAAGATCGTCTGCGGTCAGCCCCTGCACGAGTTTGAGGATCCGGACGGCGGCCGCGCGGCCTGCCGCATCCGGCACGGGGTGGGCGGCTTCCACCACTTCGAGGCGCTCCGTCGGCACGCGATAGCCGTAGCGCGTCACCACCAGCCCTTCGATCGGACCGGGCCAGGCATCCTCGAGCGCCTTGGCCATCGCTCCGGACGCCTTGCCGGCACCGATCACGATGGTGCGCCCTTTGGGCCGCGGCGGCAGAGAGGCCGGCACGCAGCGCGAAGGCAGCGCCGCCTCCACCGCGGCTTGGAACATGGCCCTGAGCAGTTCTGGAGGCGTCATTGACGAAATAGTCCTCCCGTTTCCGGCCGATGAACCTGCACAGACGATTGCAAGAAGGCAAGCGAATGAATTACCTTGTTCAATCCTTTGCCGTTCTTCCGCAAATCGTGGGAGTCGAAGCGTTATGTCAACTCCGTCGCGTGAGAGTACCGAAAGACCGGGCAAGCGCTCCTACGACCAGCACCGGAACCCGAAATCCGACATCGAGATCAGTCAGGCCGCCAAAATGCGGCCGATCCTCGAAGTTGCAGCCGAGAAACTGGGCATCCCGCCCGAGCACCTCCTGCCTTACGGGCACTATAAGGCCAAGGTTTCGCTCGACTATATCGGCTCACTCGCCAGGCACCCCGATGGCAAGCTGATCCTCGTCACCGCCATCACGCCGACCCCCGCCGGCGAAGGCAAGACCACGACCACGGTCGGCCTCGGGGACGCGCTCAACGAAATCGGCAAGAAGGCCATCATCTGCATCCGCGAGCCGTCGCTCGGCCCCTGCTTCGGGGTGAAGGGCGGCGCCGCCGGCGGCGGCTATGCGCAGGTCGTGCCGATGGAGGACATCAACCTGCACTTCACCGGCGATTTTCACGCCATCGGCGCCGCCAACAATCTGCTCGCGGCGTTGATCGACAATCACATCTATTGGGGCAACAAGCTCGATATCGACAGCCGCCGCGTGACCTGGCGCCGTGCCGTCGACATGAACGACCGGGCATTGCGTTCGATCGTCAGCTCGCTCGGCGGGGCCGCCAACGGCTTTCCGCGCGAGGCCGGCTTCGACATCACCGTCGCCTCCGAGGTCATGGCGATTTTCTGCCTCGCCGCCGACCTCGCAGACCTCCAGCGGCGCCTCGGCCAGATCCAGATCGGCCAGACAAGGGACAAGAGGGCCGTCACCGCCAAGGACCTGTCAGCCGCCGGCTCCATGGCGGCTCTGCTCAAGGATGCACTCGCGCCCAACCTGGTGCAGACGCTCGAGAACAACCCGGCCTTTATTCATGGCGGCCCCTTCGCCAACATCGCCCATGGCTGCAACTCGGTGATCGCCACCAAGGCGGCGCTCAAACTCGGCGATTACGTCATCACCGAAGCGGGCTTCGGCGCTGATCTCGGCGCCGAGAAATTCTTCGACATCAAGTGCCGCAAGGCCGGGCTGAAGCCCGCCTGCGTGGTGCTCGTCGCAACCATCAGGGCGCTCAAGATGCATGGCGGCGTGGCCAAGGACGACCTCAAGAGGGAAAATCTGGCGGCGCTGGAGAAGGGCTTCGCCAATCTCGAGCGTCACGTCGAAAATGTGGGCAAATACCATGTGCCGGTGGTGGTGTCGGTCAACCGCTTCTCCAGCGACACCGACGCCGAGATCGCGCTCCTGAAGCGCCTATGCTCCACGATCGGCACGGAATGCGTGATGGCCGATCACTGGGCGCAAGGGGGCGCCGGGGCCGTCGATCTAGCGGAGGCCGTGGTCCGCACCGTCGCCGAGAAGCCGAGCGACTTTCGGCCGCTCTATCCCGACAAGATGTCGCTATTGGACAAGACCCGCACCATCGCCCAGGAGATCTACGGGGCGGAGGACATCACGGCGGACAAGAGCGTGATGGACCGCTTCGCCGAGCTCGAGAAAGAGGGTTTCGGCAAGTTCCCCATCTGCGTCGCCAAGACACAATATAGCTTCACCACCAACCCCGACGCCAAGGGCGTCCCCTTGGGGCACATTATTCCCATTCGCGAGGTCAGACTTTCGGCCGGCGCCGAGTTCGTGGTGGTGGTCTGCGGCGACATCATGACCATGCCGGGCCTGCCAAAGGTGCCGGCCGCCAACAATATCGAGCTTGCGGCTGACGGCCGTGTCGCCGGTTTATTCTAGGTGCTGAAAGGGGTTGCCAGGTAGAACCGCGGACGCTAACGCTGTTTCCGCGAGACGAGGCCAATCCGACTAAAGTCGGCAAGATTTTCAAGGGGAAGCGATGATGGCTGGAGCAAGAAGGCCCGGGCGCAACTTTCTGTTTGTCCCGGGACCGACCAATGTGCCCGAGCGTATCTTGCGCGCCATGCACATCGCCATGGAGGATCATCGTTCCTCTGACTTTCCCAAGCTTACTCTGCCTCTGTATGAAGACTTGAAGCGGATCTTCAAGACCAGGGACGGCCAGGTTGTCATCTTTCCATCGAGCGGCACCGGCGCATGGGAATCCGCGCTGACCAATACACGCTCGCCGGGCGACAAGATGATTGCCGCCCGGTTCGGTCAATTCAGCCATCTTTGGATCGAACTCGCCCGCCGTCATGGGCTGGAGGTCATCGTCCAGGAGGAAGAGTGGGGCACAGGCGCCGACCCCGCGCGCATCGAGGAGGCGCTTCGCCAGGACACCGCTCACGAGATCAAGGGCGTCATGGTCGTCCACAACGAGACGGCTACCGGCGTTACCAGCGACGTTGCCGCCGTGCGGCGCGCCATCGACGCCGCCCGCCACCCGGCGCTTCTCTATGTCGACGGGGTGAGCTCGATCGCGAGCATCGACTTCCGTATGGACGAGTGGGGCGTCGATCTCGCCATCACCGGCTCCCAGAAGGGCCTCATGCTTCCGGCCGGACTCGGCATCGTGTGTGCGAGCCAGAAGGGGCTTGCCGCGATGAAGGACGCAAAGTGCGCCCGGTCCTATTTCGACTTGGCCGATCAAATCCGGGCCAACGCCACCGGATACTTCCCCTATACGCCGGCCTTGCCGCTGCTCCACGGTTTGCGCAAGGCGCTCGCCATGCTGAGCGAGGAAGGGCTCGACAACGTCTTTGCCCGGCACCGCCGTTTGGCCGAAGGCGCGCGCGCTGCGGTCAAGGCCTGGGGCCTCAAGCTTTGTGCCAAGGAGCCGAAATGGCATTCCGACACCGTGACCGCAATCATGGTGCCGCATGGATTTAACGGCGCCGACGTGATCGACCGCGCCTATCGCCAGTACAATCTCGCGCTCGGCGCCGGACTGTCGGAGATGGCGGGCAAGCTGTTCCGCATCGGGCATTTGGGCGATCTGAACGAGCTGATGCTGCTCGGCGCCATCGCCGGCGCGGAAATGGCGATGCGCGAGGTCGGCATCGAGGTCGAGCTCGGGTCTGGAGTGGCGGCGGCGCAAGCCGAGTTCCTTGGAACTTCGCACGCCAAGGAAACGAGGATCGCCGCCGAATAGGGCAGGAGACGCGGGGCTAACGGCAGAACCGCCGGTCTCGCTCATTTTGATTGTGGTCAAGACCTCCGGGGCTTTTTTCAACCACGCACCGGAGCAAGCGAGGCATGTCGCGTGACGTCGCGTCCCGCGCGAATGAGTAGGGAGTTCAGGTTCAGTGCAGCACGCGATCGTGTTTCTCGATCGAGAGTCGGTCGACGCCAAGGTCCGCAGGCCGAATTTCCCGCACAGCTACGAAGAATATCAGTCGACCTGGTCGGCTGAGGATGTGGTCGATCGTCTCAAGGATGCGACCATCGCCATCATCAACAAGGTGCCGATGCGCGGCGACACGCTGAAGAAGCTGCCGAAGCTGAAGCTGATCGCGGTCGCCGCCACCGGCACCGACGTCGTCGACAAGGCCTATTGCAAGGAAAACGGCATCACCGTCGTCAATATCCGCAACTACGCCTTCAACACCGTGCCGGAGCACGTGCTCGCGCTGATGTTCGCGCTGCGGCGTAACCTCCTTGCCTATGCCGAGGACGTGCGCAACGGAAGGTGGAACAAGTCGCAGCAATTCTGTTTCTTCGACCACCCGATCCGCGACATCGCCGGCTCGAATATCGGCATCGTCGGCTATGGTGCCATCGGCAAGGAGGTCGGCCGGCGGGCCGCGGCACTCGGCATGCAGGTGCTTCCCTACGATGTGATGCCGCAACCCGGCCTGATCGATTTCGAGATGCTGGTGAAGGAAAGCGACGTCATCACCTTGCATATGCCGCTTACGCCTCAGACCAAGAACATGTTTGGCGCCAAGGAACTCAAGATGATGAAGCCGACCGCCATCCTCATCAACACCGCGCGCGGCGGACTGGTCGACGAGGCGGCGCTGGCCGAGGCGCTCAAGAACGGCACCATCGCCGGCGCGGGCTTCGACGTTTTGACCAAAGAGCCGCCCAAGGACGGCAATATCCTGCTAGACCTCAAACTGCCCAACCTGATCGTCACGCCCCACGTCGCCTGGGCGAGCCAAGAGGCGATGCAGATCCTGGCCGATCAGCTCATCGACAATGTCGAGGCTTTTGTCGCAGGCAAGCCCCAGAATGTCGTGCTGGAGTGAGCGCCATGAAAAAACTCTTGTTCCTTCTCGACACCGATCCCTACCCAAGCGTGTTCGATACCGTGGTCGCCTATGACGGCGGCGCCGACCGGGTCGCGGGCTACGCCAATGTGACGGCCGACAATGTCGGGGCCCTGGTCGACGGCACGATTTTCACCCGCGGCGGCAAGGACAAGCAGAACACGGCGATCTTCGTCGGCGGCGGCGACATCACCAAGGGCGAGGCGCTGTTTGCGGCGGTGAAGAAGAAGTTTTTCGGCCCCTTCCGCGTCTCCGCCATGCTCGATTCGAACGGCTCCAACACCACCGCCGCGGCGGGCGTGGCGCTCCTCGCCAAGGCCGGCAAGCTCAAGGGAAAAAAGGCCGTGGTGCTGGCCGGCACCGGCCCTGTGGGCATGCGCGCGGCCGCCTTCTTCGGTCAGGAGGGCGCCGAGGTCGCGATTACCTCACGGGCGCAAACGCGGGCCGACAACGCCGCCAAGGCCATCGAGTCGCGGTTCGGCGTGAAGGTGAAACCAATCGAGGCCAAAGATGACGCCGCCCGCGCCAAAGCGGTGAAGGATGCCGACATCGTGTTCGCCGCCGGCGCCATCGGCGTGCAGTTGCTGAAAACACAGGATTGGCAGAGCAACGCCAATATCGCCCTGCTCGCCGACGTCAATGCCCAGCCGCCGCTCGGCATCGAGGGCGTCGAAGCCACCGACAAAGGCAAGGACCGCCACGGCAAGACCGCGTTCGGCGCGCTCGGCATAGGCGGCCTCAAATTGAAGCTCCATCGCGGCTGCATCGGCCAACTGTTCGAAAGCTCCGAAGGCGTGCTCGATGCCGAGGAGATCTACAAGCTGGCGAAAGGGATGGCCTGATGGCGAAGATCAAGGACACCGCGGTCGAGCCGTTCCTCGACGCCCTGGCGGGCAGCGGCGCGACCCCCGGCGGCGGCAGCGCCGCCGCCATCATCGGTGCTATGGGCGCCGCGCTCGTCAGCATGGTGTGCAACCTGACCATCGGCAAAAAGAAATATGCCGAGGTCGAGGGCGAGATGAAGGATGTCCTGACCAAGGCCGAGGCGCTCAGGCTGAAGCTGACCGGCATGATCGAGGACGACGTGAAGGCTTTCGACGCGGTGATGGCGGCCTACGGCATGGCCAAGGAGACCGATGCCGAGAAAGTGGCGCGGGAGAAGGCTATTCAGGCGGCGCTGAAGCAGGCAACGGACGTGCCCTTGCGCTGCTGCCACGCCGCGCGGGAAGTGATCGACCTCGCCGCGATCGCCTCCGCCAAGGGCAATCTCAACGTGATTTCGGACGCCGGGGTCGCCGTGCTCGCGGCCTATGCTGCACTGCGAAGCGCCGCCTTGAATGTTTTCACCAATGCAAGAATGATAACGGATAAGCCTTTCGCCGAGGCCAAGCTCAAGGAGTTGAATGCGCTCCTTGCCGGGGCCGATAGCGCGACCGAGAAAGCCTACGGAGTCGTCAAGGGCAAACTGGACTGAGCTTGGGGCGAACCCGCACCGAGTAAGGGAGGAGAACGTGGACGTTCACGAGTATCAAGCAAAGGAATTGCTGGCGAGCTTCGGTGTGCCGGTGCCCAAGGGTGCGGTCGCCTTCAGCCCCGACCAGGCGGTCTACGCCGCGACCGAACTCGGCGGCTGGAACTGGGCGGTCAAGGCTCAGATCCATGCCGGGGCCCGCGGCAAGGCCGGCGGCATCAGATTGTGCAAGACCTACCACGAGGTGCGCGATGCGGCGCAGGCCCTGCTCGGCAAGCGCCTGGTCACCATCCAGACCGGCCCCGAAGGCAAGCCCGTGCAGCGGGTCTATATCGAGGTGGCCGAGCCGTTCGATCGCGAGCTCTATCTCGGCTACGTGCTCGATCGCAAGGCCGAGCGCATCCGCGTCATCGCCTCGCAGCGCGGCGGCATGGAGATCGAGGAGATCGCCCGGACTGAGCCTGATGCCATCCTCCAGGTGGTGGTCGAGCCGGCCGTGGGCTTGCAGGCTTTTCAGGCGCGCGAGCTCGCGTTCCAGCTTGGCCTCAGCATCAAGCAGGCGCAAAGCGCGGTGTCGACCATCATGAATGCCTACCGCGCCTTCCGCGATTGCGACGCCACCATGCTCGAGATCAATCCGCTGGTAGTCGCCAAGAACGACCGCGTGCTCGCGCTGGACGCCAAGATGTCGTTCGACGACAACGCGCTGTTTCGTCGCCACAACGTGGCCGACATGCACGATCCTTCGCAGCAGGACCCGCGCGAGGCGCAGGCCGCCGAGCACAATCTCAACTATATCGGGCTCGACGGCGAGATCGGCTGCATCGTCAACGGCGCGGGCCTCGCCATGGCAACCATGGACATGATCAAGCACGCCGGCGGCACGCCCGCGAACTTCCTCGACGTGGGCGGGGGCGCCTCGCCGGAGCGCATTGCAACCGCGCTCAAGCTCGTCCTGTCCGATGCCAAGGTCAAAGCCGTGCTCGTCAATATCTTCGCCGGTATCAACCGTTGCGACTGGGTCGCCAAGGGCGTGGTGCAGGCGTGCGAGACGGTCGACGTGAAGGTGCCGCTGGTCGTGCGGCTGGCCGGCACCAATGTTGAAGAGGGGCGAAAGATTCTGGCGGAGAGCGGGCTCAAGCTCATCACCGCGGACACCTTGGCCGAAGCGGCGGAGAAGGCCGTGGCGGCGTGCCAAGGTCGGCTTGCGGCGTGAAGCGCACAATCGGGAGAGAGACATGAGCATTCTCATCGACGAAACCACGCCGGTTGTGGTGCAAGGCATGACCGGCGACAAGGGCACCTTCCACGCGAAGGAGATGATCGCCTACGGCACCAATGTGGTCGGCGGCGTCACTCCCGGCAAAGGGGGCGGCAGCCATCTCGACCGGCCGTTGTTCAACACCATGAAGGAGGCGGTGAAGGCGACCGGCGCCACCACGACCATCACCTTCGTGGCGCCGGCCTTCTGCGCCGACGCCATCATGGAAGCGGCTGACGCCGGCGTTCGGCTGATCTGCTCCATCACCGACGGCATTCCCGCGCAGGACATGATGCGGGTGAAGCGCTACATGATGCGCTATCCCAAGGACCGCCGTCCGATGATGGTCGGGCCGAACTGCGCCGGCATCATCAGCCCCGCCAAGGCCATGCTCGGCATCATGCCGGGTCATATCTATCTTCAGGGCAAAGTCGGCGTGATTTCGCGCTCGGGCACGCTCGGCTACGAGGCCGCCTCGCAGATGAAGGCCAAGGACATCGGCATTACGACCTCCGTCGGTATCGGCGGCGATCCCATCAACGGTTCGTCCTTCCTCGACCATCTCGCTCTGTTCGAGGAGGATCCGGAAACCGAGGCGGTGCTGATGATCGGCGAGATCGGCGGCCCGCAAGAGGCCGAGGCCTCGGCCTGGATCAAGGACAATATGTCGAAGCCGGTGATCGGGTTCGTCGCCGGGCTGACCGCGCCCAAGGGAAGGCGAATGGGCCATGCCGGCGCCATCATCTCCGCGGCCGGCGACAGCGCCGCCGAGAAGGCGGAAATCATGCGCGCCTGCGGACTGACGGTCGCGCCCAATCCGAGCGAGTTCGGCTCGACGGTTGCGGGGGTTCTCGCCTCCCGTCCGGAGCGCCGGGCGAGCGTGTGAACGAACGCGAGCGGGCGCGGGCAAACGGCCTCTTGCCGAGCCTTTCCGGGTTGGGTGCGGGGCGCTTCTGGCGCCGATCGTCAGGTGCGCCGTGCGCGGGCTTGCGCTAAGGAAAGCAGTGGGACCGGTGCCCGCGCGCCGGGCCGACCCCATATCCAGCCGATCGCCGCGGTCGGGAGTGCCCTGCGTCGCCATGAATGAGGAGCTGAAAGCGTCCCCCCGCGAGACCGCGCCGCAAGAGGCCGTGATCAGCGGCACCTCCGCCAAGGGGGCGGCCGATCTCCTGTTTCAGCTCCTCATCGAGGTGGTGCGCCGGCATCAGCCCGAGATCGAGCCCCTCCTCGTTGGCGGCGCCAATATCGCGGATTTCACGCCTGAGTTGATGGCGCGGGCGCTCCAGGCGCAAGGCATCTGGTTCCAGCTTCTCTCCATCGCCGAGCAGAACGCCGCCATGCGCCGGCGCCGCCATATCGAGCGGACCCGCGGCCGCGAGGCATTGCGTGGCACCTTCGACCACGTGCTTGCCGAGGCCGTGCGCGATGGTATCGCGCCGCAGGAAATACAGACGCTGCTCTCGGGCTTGCGCATCAGGCCGGTGATCACCGCCCACCCGACCGAGTCGAAACGCGTCACCGTGCTGGAAAAATACCGGCGGATTTATCGCTTGCTCCGCGAGCTCGAGCTGCCGCGCTGGACCGAGCGCGAGCGTACCGCTCTCATCGACGGCCTCCGCGACCATATCGAGCTCGTATGGATGACCGGGGAGCTGCATCTGGAGAAGCCGACCGTGCAGCACGAGGTCAGCCGCGGGCTTCACTTCTTCGACGAGACCCTGTTCGAGAAGGCGCCGGAGATGCTCGCGCTGATCGACGGCGCGCTCGAGCAATATTATCCGGGGCGGCGCTTCGACCTTCCCCCCTTCTTTCAGTTCGGGTCGTGGATCGGCGGCGACCGCGACGGCAATCCCTCCGTCACCACGCGCGTCACCGGCTGGACGCTGCGCCAGAACGCACTGGCGGCGCTGCGCCACTACCGCGATCGTATCGTGGAACTCGCCCGGGCGCTGTCCATCACCGAGCGCGCTCTGCCCGCGCCGCCCGGCTTTCGCGCCGAGTTGAACCGCGCGCTCGAGGGCAGCGGCGAAGCCGAGGCGATCGGAGCTCGCAATCCCGGCGAGCCCTACCGCCAATATCTCTCGATCGTGCTGCGCAAGCTCGACGCCACCATCGCCCGCGTCGAGGGACAGGACATTGGCGGTCCCGGCGCTTCCTATGCCAATGCCGATGAACTGATCCTCGACCTGCGCGTGATCGAAACCGCGCTCCAAGAGGCCAATAGCCCCTCGATCGCCGGCGACCTCGTCAGACCGGTGCGCCGGGCGGTCGAGATCTTCCGCTTCTCCACCGTGCGCCTCGATCTGCGCGAGAACACGACCAAAACCAGCGCCGCGCTGCGGGCGCTGTGGTGGGCGACGGCGGGAAACCGCGACGACAGCCCGCCCGAAATCGGCAGCCGCGAGTGGCGGGTATGGCTTTACCGCGAGCTGGCGCGGCCTCTGACCGGCCCCCACCTGATCGCCGAACTTCCCGCCGAGGCCTCCGAGCTGATCGACATGTTCGGCCAGGCCGCCGAAGTGAGGCGCGAGCTCGACCGCGACGCCTTCGGCTCGTTCATCCTCTCCATGACCCGCTCGGTCGACGATATCCTCGGCGCCTATCTCCTGGCCAAGGAGGGCGGCGTTTTTCTCGATGCCGCCGGCACCGAGATCTGCGCTCTTCCCATCGTGCCGCTCTTCGAGACCATCGCCGATCTTCGCGCCGCGCCCGCCATCATGCGCGAAGCCCTCAGCGTGCCGCTCATCCGCCGCAGCGTCCACTGGCAGGGCGATGTGCAAGAGGTGATGATCGGCTATTCCGATTCCAACAAGGACGGCGGCTTCATCGCCTCCAACTGGGAGCTGGCCAAGGTGCAGTCGCAGCTGACCATGCTTGGTGACGAGATGGGCGTGCCGATCACGTTCTTTCACGGCCGCGGCGGCTCGGTCTCCCGTGGCGGCGCGCCGACGGGACGCGCCATCGCCGCCCAGC
>JACMJU010000023.1 GCA_014380485.1 Methyloceanibacter sp. | reverse complement strand
GCGCCGCAAGCTCGAGCGCCAGCTCGCCGATGCCAAGCGCGATCTCGCCCTCGGCGGGGGCGGGGGCGGGGGTGCTGCCGCCGCGGCCCCCTCCATACGTGAGCTTGGCAAGGTGCGACTCTTGGCGCGGACGGTGCAAGGCGTGGCCCCCAAGGATTTGCGCGGCCTGGTCGACGACGGCAAACGGCAATTGGGGTCGGGGATCGTCGCCATTGTCGGCGTGGGTGAGGAGGGCAAGGCCGGGCTCGTGGTCGGCGTGACCGCAGATCTCACCGCGACCTACGACGCCGTGGAGCTGGTCAGGATCGGCGCGGAAGTTCTCGGCGGGAAAGGCGGGGGCGGACGGCCCGATCTGGCCCAGGCCGGAGGCCCCGACGGCGCCCGCGCTGAGCAGGCGCTCGACGCGATTGCGGCGCGGATCTCCGGCGAAGGCGGTGCCGCGCCTCAGGGCGCGGAGGCCAGTCGCGCGGGAAGCGCCTGACGAATGGCGGCAGAGACAATCTGGCGGCGCTGGCGGCGTCAAGTTCACGACATTCTCGAAGTCGGCGGCGATGCGCACCCCGCCGGCCGCGCGGTCAACGCCTTTATCATCGTACTCATCTTCCTCAACGCCATCGCCTTCGCCGCCGAGACGGTCGACGAGGTCGCCGCTCGCTACGGGACCTATCTCGACGCGTTCAACGTCTTCTCGGTGATCGTGTTCAGCATCGAATATGTGCTTCGTCTCTGGAGCGCGGTCGATATTCCGATGCTGAGCCGGCTGCCCCATTGGCGCGCCCGGCTGCGGTTCGCGCTCAGGCCGATCATGATCATCGACCTCCTGGCGGTGCTTCCCTGGTACTTGCAGCAATTCGTTCCCATCGATCTCAGAATTCTCAGGGTGCTCCGCCTGTTCCGGCTGCTCAAGCTCGTGCGCTACTCGCCCGCGCTACAGACGCTCGGCCGCGTCCTCGCCGACGAGTATCGCGCCCTGCTCGGCGCCCTCCTTGTGATCCTGGTCCTGCTCCTGTTCGCGTCCACCGCGATCTATTTCCTCGAGCGCGATGCGCAACCCGACAAGTTCGGCTCGGTGCCGGCGGCGGCGTGGTGGGCGCTCGCCACGTTGACCACGGTCGGCTATGGCGACGTGGTTCCGATCACGCCGTTCGGTAAGCTCCTCGGCGGCATCGTCATGCTGCTCGGCGTCGGCATGATCGCTCTGCCGGTAGCCATCATCGCCACCGGATTCAGTCAGGAGTCGGCCCGACACCAATTCGTGGTCACCTGGAGCATGGTTGCCCGCGTGCCGCTCTTTGCCCCCATGGATGAGAGCGAGATCGCCGAGATCGCCAAGCTGCTTTACACGCGGACCTACTTGCCCGGTGTTCCCATCGTCCGCACCGGCGATGCGGGCGAGGGTATGTTCCTCATCGCCGGCGGGGAGGCCGTCGTCGAAGTCAGTCCGAGCAACCAAGTGGTGTTGAAGGATGGCGATTTCTTCGGCGAGATGGCCTTGCTCGAGCGGCGCCGCCATCAGCACGACGTGGTCGCCAAGACGCGATGCCGGGTCTACGTGCTCGATGCCCAGTCGCTCTCGCGCCTGGCCGGACGGCATCCCGAGATCTTGCGGCGTATCCGCGACGTGGCCGAGGCGCGCGCGGCGGCCGGGAAGGCGACGCGGAACGAAGGGCGCAAACGCAAAGCCCGCGCCCCATCGGTGCCACGGAGCAAGCGCGACGAGCCGCAGACGCTTTGATCCTCAAGCCGCGGCGCGGTCGGCCATCTCTTGGCGAAGATTGGCGCCGATCTGGTCGAGAAAGCCGCTCGTCGAGAGCCAGCTCTGGTCGGCGCCGACCAGAAGGGCGAGGTCCTTTGTCATAGAGCCCGCTTCGATGGTGGCGACGGTCACCCGCTCGAGCGTCTCGGCGAAATCGGAAAGCTCGGCGTTGCCGTCGAGTTTGGCACGGTGCTTGAGCGCGCCGGTCCAGGCGAAGATCGAGGCGGTGGCGTTGGTCGAGGTCTCGCGGCCCTGCTGATGCTGCCGGAAATGCCGCGTCACGGTGCCGTGCGCCGCTTCGGCCAGCACGGTCTTGCCGTCGGGCGTCATCAACACGCTGGTCATCAGTCCGAGCGAGCCGAAGCCCTGCGCCACCGTGTCGGACTGAACGTCGCCGTCGTAGTTCTTGCAGGCCCACACATAGCCTCCCGACCATTTCAGCGCCGCCGCCACCATGTCGTCGATCAGCCGATGTTCGTAGGTGAGGCCGCGTGCTTCGAACGCGGGCTTGAACTCGGCGGCGAACAGTTCGGCGAAGATGTCTTTGAAGCGGCCGTCATAGGCCTTGAGGATGGTGTTCTTGGTCGACAGATAGACCGGCATGTTGCGATGGAGCGCATAGTTGAACGTGGCCCGCGCAAAGTCGCGAATCGAGTCGTCGAGGTTGAACATGCCGAGCGCCACGCCGGGACCCTCGAACTCATGCACCACATGTTCGATGCGTGTGCCGTCAGCGCTGGCAAAGGCGATGGTGAGCTTGCCTTTGCCAGGCACAAGGAAATCGGTGGCGCGGTAGACGTCGCCGAAAGCATGACGGCCGATCACGATCGGCTTGGTCCACCCGGGCACCAGCCGCGGGACGTTCTTGCAGATGATCGGCTCGCGGAAGATGACGCCGCCGAGCAGGTTGCGGATGGTGCCGTTCGACGACTTCCACATCTTCTTGAGGCCGAACTCCTTCACCCGCGCTTCGTCCGGCGTGATCGTGGCGCATTTGACCCCGACCCCGCAGGCCTTGATGGCATGGGCGGCCTCGATAGTGATCCGGTCCTCGGTCAAGTCGCGATTGTGGATGCTGAGATCGAAGTAGAGCAGGGGGAGGTCGAGATAAGGAACGAGCAGCTTCTCCTTGATCAGCTGCCAAATGACCCGCGTCATCTCGTCCCCGTCGAGGTCGGCGACCGGGTTCTTCACTTTGATCTTGTTCACCTGCCAAATCTCCGGCGCGGGAAGGAGGGAGGCGGGGGCAATAAACGCAATGCTCATCCCACCCCATTGCGAACAACCCGCCCTCTATAGCATCGTGCCTCCTTGATGAAAGCAAGAACCGAGAGCGGAAAGCGGGCGCGGACCAAGAAGGGTACGACGCCGAAGCGGCTGGCAGCGGCGGACCGTCGCCCCGTCAAGCCTGTGGAGGAGGCGATGCCCGTCATCATCCTCGTCAAGCCGCAGCTTGGCGAGAATATCGGTTTCGCCGCCCGGGCCATGGCCAATTTCGGACTGACCGATTTGCGGCTGGTCGCGCCGCGCGACGGCTGGCCGAGCGACAAAGCGCGCGCGGCGGCGGCGGGTGCGGCCTTCGTCGTCGATCAAGCAACCGTCTACCCTAGCGTCGCCGATGCCATCGGCGAACTCAACTTCGTATTGGCCGCGACCGCGCGTCCACGCGAGATGGTTAAGACGGTGCTCAGTCCCGAGAGCGCGGCCGACGAGCTGAGACGGCGCGGAAAGCGGGCCGAGCGCATTGGGATCCTGTTCGGGCCCGAGCGAAGCGGCCTCGACAACGACACCATCGCCCTTGCCGATGCGATCCTCACCGCGCCGGTCAATCCTGAGTTTGCCTCGCTGAGCCTGCCTCAGGCCGTGCTCTTGTTCGGCTATGAATGGCTCAAGGCGGGACCGGCGGCTCTGCCGCTCGGACGCGCGACGTCCTGCGACGGACCCGCCACCGAGGGGATCTCGTTTGCTCGCACGCGCCCGGCGCGGCGGGCCGAGCTCTTGGCCCTGTTCGCGCATCTCGAAGCCGAGCTCGATCGGGCGGGTTTTCTCTATCCGGCGGAGAAACGTCCCTCGATGGTGAGGGCCATCCGCAACATGTTTCACCGCATGGCCGCAACCGAGCAGGATGTGCGGACGTGGCGCGGGATCGTCGCCTCGCTTTCCGGGCGCCCGCCGGGACGAGGCGGAAAACTGTCATAGTTCCGCCCCGTTTCTCCTATTGCGATGGCCTTTACCGATGCTAGCTTCCGCCAGGGAAGGGAGAGGGGCTGCCGATGCATAGGGCGCGTTTTCAGTGGGGCGGGGCCGCGACCGCCGCGGTCCTGGCGCTGCTGGTGGGGACGCCCCTTAAAGCCGCCGATGAGCGTGGCGTGCGGACGGCCGCCGAGGAGCTCGGTGAGCGCACCAAGCCCCCCGCCGCTCCCGAAGGACAGCAAAAATCCGGCCTCAGCGACAGCGCCGTGCGTGTGCTGATGACCTATGCCTTCTCGATTATTCCCGACGAGCATCCGGGGCCCGACGGCAAGCCGGTCAAACGCGACAAATCGGACCCGAACAAATTCCTCATTCCCGATGAGGATGCACGGCGCGTGATCCGCGCGGCCACACGCTCGGCCTATGCCGAGGCCTGCGAGCTGCCCGATCTCGCGCAGGCCAACTATCAAGCGCTGTTCAGGAGCGAGTCGGCCAAGAAGACCTGGACCGAGCAACAGCTGATGATGGTCAACGCCCTCTTCCTGTTTTCCGCCTCCTATTTCGCAGGCAACGTCAAGGTCGGCGATCCGGACCCGGCCGGCGCTTCCGGTGGCGAATCGACCGGCGCCTCCAAGGAGGCCGCCCCTGAGCAGGAAAGCGGGATGGTGGTGCCGAAACGGCCACAATGCCCGCCAGAGCAAAAGCAAAAGGTCGTAGCCGCCATCAACGCCTTTGTTCAATCGGCGCCGCCGCCGCCGCCAGCGCCGAAAGCTCAGCCTGCGGCTCCAGCGCCGGCGCAGCCGGCCGCATCCGGCTCCAATTGACACTTTCCGGCATTCGCGTGTAACAAGCGCGGGCGAAGCCTCGGCTTCGCGGGCGCCGGAGAGGATCCGGCGTCTAAGCCGCCTTCACCAGCAAGCTTCCTGAGCCGGCGCGGGGGGATTAAGCCCGCGAGAGCGCTTGATTTGACTTGGAGTCATTACACGCATGACGAAACGCGTTCACGCCAAGCACAAGATTGACCGGAGGCTCGGCGAGAATATCTGGGGCCGGCCGAAAAGCCCTTTCAACAAGCGCGAATATGGCCCGGGCGAGCATGGGCAGCGCCGGCGCGGCAAGCTTTCGGATTACGGCCAGCAGCTCCGCGCCAAGCAGAAGCTGAAGGGCTATTACGGCAATATCACCGAGAAGCAGTTCAAGGCCATCTATCGCGAGGCGTCGCGGCTCAGGGGCGACACCTCGGAGAAACTGATCGGCCTCTTGGAGCGCCGGCTCGACGCCATCGTTTATCGCGCCAAGTTTGTGCCGTCCGTGTGCGCGGCGCGGCATTCCGTGAGCCCCGGCCATGTGCGGGTCAATGGCCGGCGCGTGAATGTTCCGAGCTATCGCTGCCGCGAGGGCGATCTCGTCGAGGTGAGAGATAAGGCTAAAGACGCGGGCATCGTGCTCGAATCCTCTCAGAACCCTGAGCGCCAAGTGCCCGACTATCTCGACGTCGACCACAACAAGATGACGGCAAAGCTCACACGCGTGCCGACGCTCTCCGACGTGCCCTATCCCACGATCATGGAGCCGAACCTCGTCATCGAGTTCTACTCGCGCTAGTTCGCGCGCGCTCGTGGCGGGAAAAATACGCCGCGCCGCTCGGCCAAGAGCGGTGCAATTGGCTTCGCCATGTTGGGGCGCATAAGCTGCAGCCTTCCCGGCGCCGTCTCTTCGCTGCCTCCTTCGCACCATGATGCTGACGTGCAATGGGTCGGCACGAGGCTTATGATGGCGAGGCGGCGGGACACCGGCCCCCGGTAGGTCCGAGACGATGGCGCGCACGATCGCAACGGAGCGTCCGGCCGGTTTCGACCGAACCTCGCGCAGCCTGCGTCTCGCCGATGGCCGGCAGATCGGCTTCGCCGAATATGGTGACCCGCAAGGGCTGCCGGTCCTCGCCATCCACGGCACGCCGGGCTCGCGCTTCATGTTCGCTCTCACCGACCAGGCGGCGCGGCAGAGGCGATTGCGCATCGTCGCGCCCGAGCGCCCGGGCTATGGGCTGTCCGATTTTCGCCGGCAAGACTCGCTCGCCGGCGGGGCGAGCGACCTCAGGGCCCTTGCCGATGCGCTCAGGCTCCACCGCTTTGCCCTCATCGGCGTTTCCGGCGGTGGTCCGCATGCCCTCGCCGCGGCTTCCTCCATGCCGGGCCGTGTCGCTCTCCTTGCATTGATCAACCCGGTCGGCCCGGTCGCCGATTGTCACCGCCGCATTCGCATGTCCAAGCCCCATCGCCTGGTTTTCACCCGGCTTGGCCGCTCGGGCGCCGCCTGCGCCGCTTTCTTCTGGCCGCTGCGGACCTTGGTGCGCGTTGCGCCGGGCGTCGCTTATTGGGCGCTGAAGCAGCGGGTGCCCCGCTCGGACAGGATGGTGCTCGACCGTGAGGCGGTCAGAGCCAATCTTCAGGCAGCGCTAAAGGAGGCACTGCGGCCGGGCATCGCGGGTGCGCTCCAAGATTTGCGCCTGCTCTGCGCGCCCTGGGGGCTTGCGCTTCGCGACATCGACGTGCCGACCGTCCTCTGGCAGGGCAGCGACGACACCATCGTACCGCCCGGAGCGGCCTATGATCTTGCCGAGACCTTACCCAATTGCCGGCTCGACGTCATTCAGGGCGCCGGCCATTATTGGGTGTTCACCCAGTTCGAGCGCGTGCTCGACGCGGCGCAAGCCGCGCTCCGCGGCGCCATGCCCCGAACCGGAGCTTCATGAGGAGCCCTTGCCGGAGCGGGCGAAACTTGCAACAACGCGCGCCATGAAGAGCCAGTGGAACGACACTGCCGCGCGGGAGATGGTGGAGGGCTACGCCGCTCAGGGCGTCGGTCCCGACATCGCGCTCCGCGTCTACACCACGCGCCTGCTCGGGCGCGATCCCTTTCTCGTGCTGCATGGCGGCGGCAACACCTCGGTCAAGACGAGGCTTAGCGACGATCTCGGCGAGGAGCACGATGTCATCGCCGTCAAGGGTTCCGGCGCCGACATGGCCGACATCGAGCCTTGGGGTCTGCCCGCGGTGAAGCTTGAGCCGCTGCGGAAGCTCCGTGCGTTGGACGCGCTCTCCGACGAGGCCATGGTCAATTTGCAGCGGCTGAACCTTCTCGATTCCGCGGCACCCAATCCCTCGGTCGAGACGCTGCTGCATGCCTTCCTTCCGCACAAATTCGTCGACCACACCCATGCCGCAGCGGTGCTGTCGCTTGTCGATCAGCCTGACGGCGAGGCGCTTGCGCGCGAGGTCTATGACGGGCGGATGGGGATCGTGCCTTATATCGCGCCGGGCTTCGGTCTGGCCAAGGCTGCGGCGCGAGTCTTCGAGGAGAACGCCGACGTCGAGGGCCTCATCCTTCACAAGCACGGTATCTTCACTTTCGGCGAGAGCGCGCGCGAGGCTTATGAGCGCATGATCGAGATGGTGTCGCTGGCCGAGAGCCGTTTGCGCCAAGGCCGCCCCATCGTCTTCTCGGCGCGCCCGCTCGCCCCCACCATGGCTTCCGCCGCCGAAATTGCCCCGATCATCCGCGGCGCCGCTTCCATCACGACCGCGGGCGCCGAGCCCATCCGCTTTATCGCCGCGTTCCGCACCGCGCCGGAAATCCTGAGCTACGTGAGCGGCGCCGAGCTCTCTTCCTACAGTCAGCGCGGCGTGGTGACGCCGGACCACATCATTCGGACCAAGAACAAGCCGCTCCTGGTCCCGCCGCCCGAGGCGGGCAAGCTCGAGGATTTCTCCAGCGCGGTGCGCGAGGCCGTGACCAAATTCGCCGCCGATTACGATGCCTATTTCGCCCGCGAGAACGCGGCCGCCGGCGGCACCAAGACAAAGCTCGATTCGGCGCCGCGCGTCGTACTGGTGCCGGGCCTCGGCCTGTTCGGACTTGGCCGCACGGCAAAGGATGCAAGCATAGCCGCCGACCTCGCCGAGAACACGATCCGCGTCGTCACCGATGCCGAGGCCATCGGCCGTTACCAGCCGCTACCGGAGAGCGATCTTTTCGCACTGGAATATTGGAGCCTCGAGCAGGCGAAGCTCAAAGGCGCGGTGGCGAAGCCGCTCACCGGCCAAGTCGCCCTGGTAACAGGCGCCGGTGCGATCGGGGCGGCAACGGCGAAGGCGCTTGCCGCCGAGGGCGCGGCGGTCGGGCTGCTCGATATCGACGGCGAGGCGGCGCGGAACGCGGCCGCATCGGTCAAAGGAATCGGACTGCAATGCGACGTGACCAAACCCGATGAAGTGAGATCGGCCTTCGCCGCGCTATGCGGGCGCTTCGGCGGGGTCGACATTCTGGTGTCGAATGCGGGCGCCGCCTGGCAGGGCCGGATCGGCGAGGTCTCCGACGAGACGTTGCGCAAGAGTTTCGAGCTCAATTTCTTCGCTCATCAGACGGCGGCGCAGGAAGCGGTTCGCATCATGCTGAAACAAGGCACGGGCGGCGTGCTTCTGTTCAATCTCTCCAAGCAGGCGGTAAATCCGGGCGCGAATTTCGGCCCCTACGGTCTGCCCAAGGCCGCCACCATGCTGCTCATGCGCCAATATGCAATCGACTACGGCGCGCAAGGCATCCGCTCGAACGGCGTGAACGCCGACCGCGTCAGGAGCGGGCTTCTGACCGACGCCATGATCAAGGACCGGGCCAAGGCGCGGGGGCTGTCCGAGGCCGAATATATGAGCGGCAATCTGCTGCACGCCGAGGTCACCGCCGACGATGTGGCCCAGGCCTTCGTGGCGCTGGCCAAAGCGCGTAAGACCACCGGCCATATCGAGACGGTCGACGGCGGCAACATCGCCGCCGCGCTGCGCTAGAGGTCGGTGCAGCGCGCGCACCTCCATCCAAGCCGGGTTGACGGCGGCCGGCGCCGCGGCGAAGCTCCGGCTCAATCGGGCGCCGATCCATCGCGGGAGGGAGAGTTTGGGCCGCATCTTACGCATCTTTCTCGCCAAGGCGTTCTCGCCCTTCTGCCGATCGCCGTCACCCTCTTCGTCACCGCGTGGGCGGCTTCGCTGGTCGCGAGCTATGCCGGCCCCGGCAGCTTCGTCGGCCACCTCATCACCTCGCTTGGGACCTCGCTCGGCCTCGACATCGCGCCCAGCTCGACCGCCGCCTATCTTCTCGGGCTCGCCGTCATTATCGGGGTTATTTTCGTTCTCGGTCTGCTCGTCGAGTCGGGGCTCCGGTCGTTCATCTTGAACAGTCTCGACTGGATGATGATGCGCATCCCGCTCGTGTCCAATGTCTACGACCTGTCGAAACGCTTCGTCGCCATCGTCGATCGCGGCGGCGGCGGAGACAGTCTCAAGACCATGCGCCCGGTGTGGTGCTTCTTCGGCGGGGAGGGCGGAGCTGCCGTGCTCGGCTTGATGCCGTCGCCTTCGCCGGTCGTGATCGGCGAGCAAAGCTATCTCGGCCTGCTCGTGCCCTCGGCGCCGGTCCCGTTCGGCGGCGCCCTGATCTATGTGCCGTCGGAGTGGGTCAAGCCCGCCGAAGGCGGCGTCGAGCGGTTGATGAACGTCTATGTGTCGATGGGTGTGACGCCGCCGATGTCGATCAAGCCCAAGGTGAGGCCCGCGCTCGCCAAACCCCGAAAAAAAGCGCCGTCACCTGAGGCGTGAGGCGTTTTGCAGCGCCGTCTCACGACGACGCTTTGACGTTCGACTCAAGTCGCGAAACGGAAATTCAGCACGTCGCCGTCCTTGACGACGTAATCCTTGCCTTCGAGCCTGAGCTTGCCGGCATCGCGCGCGCCCGCTTCTCCCGCGAGCGCGACGTAATCGTCATAGGCGATCGTCTCGGCGCGGATGAAGCCCTTCTCGAAATCGGTGTGGATGACCCCGGCCGCCTGCTGCGCCCGCGTCCCTTGCGGCACGGTCCAGGCGCGCGCCTCCTTGGGCCCGGCGGTGAAATAGGTGATGAGGCCGAGCAGCTTGTACCCCTCGCGGATCAGCCGGTTGAGGCCGGGCTCGGGGAGCCCAAGCGCGGCGAGGTAGGCCTCCCGCTCTTGCGCCGAAAGTTCGGCAAGCTCGGCCTCGATCTTGGCGTAGATGACGACGCAGCCCGCGCCCTCCCTCGCCGCGCGCGCGGCGATGCGGGCGGCGTATCCATTGCCAGACGTCGCCGAGGCCTCATCGACATTGGCGACATAGAGCACGGGCTTGGCGGTGAGGAGCCCGAGCGCCTTGAAATCGGCCCGTTCGTCGTCGGCGACGGCACCCAGGCGCGCAGGTCTGCCCTCGCGCAAGAGAGGCAAGACGCGCTCGATCAATGCGAGTGTCTTCCGAGCCTCCTTGTCCTGACCGCGCAGCTTCTTTTCCAAGATGGGCAGGCGCCGCTCCAGACTGTCGAGATCGGCAAGCATCAGCTCGGTTTCGATGGTGTCGGCGTCGGCAATCGGGTCGATGCGGCCCTCGACATGCACCACGTCCGCGTCCTCGAAGCAGCGGAGGACATAGGCGATGGCGTCAACCTCGCGAATATGGGCGAGAAACTGGTTGCCCAGCCCTTCGCCTTTCGAGGCGCCGCGCACAAGCCCGGCAATATCGACGAATGTGAGCCGGGTCGGAACGACCTGGCTCGATTCGGCGATGGCAGCGAGCCGGTCGAGGCGCGGGTCGGGGACCGGGACCTCGCCGACATTCGGCTCAATGGTGGAGAACGGATAATTGGCGGCCTGGGCCGCCGCGCTCTCGATCAGCGCATTGAAGAGGGTGGACTTGCCGACATTCGGCAGTCCGACGATGCCGCATTTGAATCCCATGATCAGCGCGCCTTCACGAGCCGAACCAGCGGCGGAGCCTGGCGCCCAGTGTCTCCGCGGCTGCGGGCTCCACGCTTCTGGCCGCCGCGTCCTGCTTCCTCGGGCGCGGCGCCGACTTGGACTGCGGTGACTTCTCTTGAGGGATCCCGGTTACGGTTTGCATTGCATGCGCCACGCGTGACTGAAACTTGTCGAACGCCCCTTCGGCGAGATGAGGCGCCTCCTCGGCGATCGCGCCAAGCAGGGGCTCGAGCCACGCCCGGTCGGACTTGGCGAAATCGTGCAGCACGTGGCGCTTCACACGATCGCTCTGTCCGGGATGACCGATGCCGATGCGCACACGCACATAGTCGTTGCCGATATGAGCGCTCAGAGATTTGAGCCCGTTATGTCCGGCCACCCCGCCGCCCGTCTTCACCCGCACCTTGCCGGGGGCGAGGTCGAGCTCGTCATGCAAGACCACGACATCGGCGGGATCGAGTTTATAGAAGCGCACCGCTTCTCCGGCGGCGCGGCCCGATACGTTCATGAAAGTCTGGGGCTTCAACAGCAGCACCTGCTCAGCCCCCAGTTTGCCTTCGGTGGCGAGACCATTGAAGCGCTTACGCCACTTGGGGAAGCCATGAGCGGCGGCGATGGCGTCGACCGTCATGAAGCCCACATTGTGACGGTTGAAAACGTAATCCTGCCCCGGATTGCCGAGGCCGACAAAGAGCTTCATTCAAGCCATCCTGGTTGAACGCTCGAGCGCACGCGGCCCCGCTGCCCGTCGTGCCGGAAGAAGGCGCTAGTTCTTATCCTTCTCCTTCTTCTTCTCCCGCTCCTTCGGCCTATCCTTATCCTTCTCCTTGTCCTCTTCCTCCTCGGCGGGGGCAGCTTCGGCCTCCTCGGCGCCGGGTTCGGCGGCCACGGCCGCGGCCGCGCCGGGCACGGGCTCTTCAGCCGCCCGTCCCACGATCGTTGCCACCGTGAAGTCGCGCTCGGCGATCGTCGGGCGCACGCCATCGGGCAGCTTGATCGCCGAAATGTGAACCGAGTCGCCGATCTCGAGGCCGGTGAGATCGACCTCGAAATGATCGGGGATGGCATCCGCCGGGCAGCGCACCGCAATCTCGTGCCGAACGATATTGAGCACCCCGCCGCGTTTCAGGCCGGGCGACGCCGCTTCATTGAGGAAGCGCACGGGCACCTCGACGGTAACCATCGCATCTTTGCCAAGTCGCAGGAAATCGACATGGATCGGAAAGTCGCGCACCGGGTCGAGCTGGACCGCACGGGGGATCACCCGCGACTTCTTGCCCTCGACGTCGAGCACGAAGATCGTGCTCTGGAAATGGCCGGTGTGAAGCTGCTGGTTGACGGCCCGATAATCGACCGAGATCGTCTGCGGCTGTTGCTTGTCGCCGTAGACAACGCCGGGAATGCGCCCGTCGCGACGTTCCGCGCGCGCTCCGCCTTTGCCTGAGCGGCCTCTCGCCCATGCCTTGAGTTCGATCGCCTCAGCCATCGCCAGCCTCCAAACCTCGCAAATAATGAGGGGCCGGAAACGCGGCCCCGTAAGGTCGAACGTGCGGCGCCCCGCACCGCAATCGAAATCGAGGAGGCTTATAGCCTTTTAAGGACGGCCCTGACAATCGGCTCGTGGAGGCGACGAACGGGGACAGACAACGCCGTCGGTTCGGCATAGGATGGCGGCTTCGAACGAATGTAAATTGCTCGAACCGCCTCCATCACAAAGGGCGGACCCGCGAGGCTCAAGGAGTAAGGCCATGCCGCAAAGCGTGTACAAGGTCATCGAACTGATCGGCACCAGCACGAAATCCTGGGAAGAAGCGGCCAAGGCGGCGGTCGAGCGCGCGGCCGAAACCTTACGCGATTTGCGCGTGGCCGAGGTGGTCGTACAAGACCTCGTGATCACCGACGGCAAGGTGGAGGCCTACCGGACCAAGATCAAAATTTCTTTCAAATATGAGGGCCATCAATAGCAGCGCCTCCGGCCTGCTCCTGCGCACGGCCTCCCCTAGCTAATAAAACAGGCTCGACACCGATCGTTCCTCGGCGGTCCGCGCGACCGCCTCGCCGAGAAGCGAAGCGATAGGGAGCACCCGGATATTGTGGGCGTTTTTCACCGCATCGCTCGGCTGAATCGAGTCGGTGATGACGAGCTCCTTGAGCTGCGAGGCCATGATGCGTGCGACCGCGCCGCCGGACAGCACGCCATGGGTGATGTAGCCGGTGACCAGCGCCGCACCATTGTCGAGCAGGGCGGTTGCCGCATTGACCAGCGTGCCGCCGGAATCGACGATATCGTCCACCAGGATGCAGGTGCGGCCTTTCACGTCGCCGATCACGTTCATCACCTCTGAATCGCCCGGCCGCTCTCTTCGCTTGTCGACGATGGCCAGCGGCGCATCGATCCGTTTGGCGAGTCCCCGTGCCCGCACCACGCCGCCGACGTCGGGCGACACCACCATGAGGTTATCGGACGGGAACACCTGCTTGATGTCTTGCACCATGACCGGCGCGGCGAACAAATTGTCGGTCGGGATGTCGAAGAAGCCCTGGATCTGGCCCGCATGCAGGTCGAGCGTAAGCACGCGGTCGGCGCCCGCCTCGACGATCATATTGGCGACAAGCTTGGCCGAGATCGGCGTGCGGGGTCCGGGCTTC
>JACMJU010000022.1 GCA_014380485.1 Methyloceanibacter sp. | reverse complement strand
CGAGCCGCTGCTTGAGCGCCTCCATGATCTCTTCCCACGAGCCGAGCGACTTGATCTCCGCCATCTGCTCGGGCGTGAGATAGAGCTCGGCGATCTTGCGCAGCCATTCCTCGGGGATCGGCACGGCATCGGTGCCGTAACTCGTCTCGAGCCCCTTGAAGACCTTGCCGAACACCTGGTCGAAGCGGTCGAGCAGTCCCTCGTCCTTCACGAAGGTGGCGCGCGCCAGATAATAGAATTCCTCCGGGCTGGCGGCGATGATGTCGGCGTCGAGCGCCTCGAGCAGGGTCAGATGCTCCTTCATCGAGGCGGAGATGCCGGCGGCGCGCAGCTCGTCGACGAAGGAGAAGAACATCAAATCTGACCTTTTTCCTTCAGCCGGTCCATAACGCCGGCGAGCGTCCTCATACGCCGTCTAAGCACCGGATCTCTATGCAACGCCGCGGCGAGAGTGTCGCGTGCCTTTTCCGACTTCTTTTTGATGGTCAGCGGCTCGGCCTGATTCTCGAAGAATCCCTTTGCCACACTCAGGGAGGTGTCTGAATCTTCGAAAACCAACCCGAGGAGGATCATGAGGTCAACCAATCGCGCCAACGGGATTTCCTCGGATTGCCGAGACCAGCGATTGCCCGTGTGCCTGACGATCTTCGCGGACGGCTCATCCCGATCCCACTGCGACCAACCAACGGTTAGAAACTGCACGTCGGAGTCGCCCGGCTGGCGTGGATCGTGGGCATTATACGGCAGCGCATAGACGGGCGTGTGAGCGATATGATGAGGAAAATCCATTTGCGCACTCATTTCCAAATACTCCGGTAAATGTACTGCAACCAGTGCATCTACTGCTTTGGTGAGTCAAGCCTCGAAATTCGGGAGAAACCGCCGGTCGGCCTAATCAGTCCGTTCGGGCTGAGCTTGTCGAAGCCCTCCCTCCCTTCCTTCTCGGCGCAAGAAGAAGAGAAGCCCTTCGACAAGCTCAGGGCGAACGGAGTGCGAGACGGCGGCACGCGACGCGCCACGTCTCATAGTTAACGACCTTTCAACACATTGCCCTTAGCCGTTGCGCCAGAACAAGTTTCGGGAGTCATCGGTGGCGAGCAACGCAAGCGAGAGGACGGACGGCGAGGCGATCAACGAGGTCGCGCGCAATTGCGGCTCGCTGGCGATCGAGTGCAGCGACGCCGCCGGCTATGTCGCCGGCGTCAACGAGCGCATCTCCGCCAATCTCAAGATGCTCGACTCCCTTGAGGACGTGACCACACGGTTGATGGCCGACCAGGCCCGCGTCTCCGATTCGACCGACGAGGCGCGCGTGCTGGCCGAGCAGGCGCGCGGCAAGCTGGAGCAGGGCCGCTCCGCCATCGAGGACACGATCCGCATCTTCTCCGGCCTCACCGACCTCGTCGTCCAATTGGGCGACCGCATGGCCGGCTTCACCGAGGCGATGACCCGCGTCCAGCGCGTCTCCTCCTCGATCGAGACCATCGCCAGCAAGACCAACATGCTCGCCTTGAACGCCACCATCGAGGCGGCGCGCGCGGGCGAGGCGGGCCGCAGCTTCGCGGTCGTCGCCGCCGAGGTCAAGAAGCTCGCCCACGACACCCGCGCCGCCACCGGCGAGATCGCCGGCACCATCGCCTCTTTGACCCGCGAGGCCGAGGCGGTCACCTCCGAGATCAAGGCCGGCGTCGACAAGAGCCGCGTCGCCCAGGGCTCGTTCACCCGGATCAACGAGACGGTCCGCGACGTCGCCGAGATCGTCGCTTTGGTCGACCGCCAGACCGACGGCATCGCCCAGTCGACCAGCCATATCCAGGCCAGCGTCGACAGCGTGAAGAGCGGCCTTTCCTCCT
>JACMJU010000021.1 GCA_014380485.1 Methyloceanibacter sp. | reverse complement strand
TAATGGCGAACGACCCGCTGCTCCTCATCGTCGAGATGGCGGGCGGCGTGATCGCCGACATCGAGCTCTTCATCAACGCCGCCTACGGCTACGACGTGCGCGCCGAGCTCGTCTGCGGGAAGGGCACGATGCAGCTCGCGCGGCCTGCTGCCGGCGATATCCGCCGCGCCGGCCAGGAGGGCACTGCCTTCCCGCCCGACTGGCGCGGCCGCTTCGAAGACGCGTATCGGCTGGAGCTGCAGAGCTGGGTCGATGCGATCCGGAATGGCGGGGTGGCCGGCGCGAGCGCGTGGGACGGGTATGTGGCGGAGGCGGTGGCGGAAGCGGGGGTAAGGGCGCTGAAGAGCGAGGAGCGGGCAGAGGTCAGGCTCGAGGCGAGGCCGGGGCTCTACGCGTGAAGGCCATTGCTAGCTTTGGCCCGCGTGAACCGGTCGCGCCGCGCTCGCGATCACCGCATTCAGGAAGCCCGTCAGTTTCTCAGTCATGTATTCGTCAACCGTCCGACGCACCTCGCGGCCGATAGCGCCGCTCAGCAGCTTGCTGCAGAAATGGCAGACGCTCGTCGCATCGCCGTATGCCGGAAGCCTGCGAAAGAGATCGCTGTTTGTGCGCTCGATGATCTCACACCATCTAGCGCCCAGATCCCGCTGTTTTGTTTGAGGCCGGGCGCTCGGCGCGGACGCGCGGCCTGCAGATCACCGGCGACCTGGTTGATTGGGAACGCTGGTGTTCACGTCGATGAAAATTTCGTCGACGCAGCGCTGAGTTTTTCGGTGATCTCCGCCGCTGTGCCAGGCGCCTTCGCGCATTTCGACGTCCTCTACGTGCGAAAGGCGAAGGCAACGCCACTCTCCCTTGCGAGGCAAGCCTCGGGAACTCTTGCCGCCGAACTGAAACACCAGTGCCGCTTCGGCTCCGTCTTTGTGGCCGAGAATATGCGGGCAAATTTCCCGCCGCTGCCCGCTGTACATGCAGGTAATCTGTTGGCGTTCGAGGATGGCCCTATGAAATTTCCTGAAAGCCTCGCTATGTCCAATGCGAACTACCTCAAAGGCTCGCTCCCGATTTCGACCGTATCGATATATCACGAAATCGTTGTCGAAACTCGCGGCCTGTCCGATGCCGAGCCGTTCCATTACGGCGAAGCTCGTACGGTCGACGATTGAAAAGCGCTGATCCTTGAAGGCCTCACCCATCGCCCAGGCTGCTTCAAGATCGGCCGATGTCACTGGCTCGATCGCGACGGCGCCGCTGCGTAGCTGATGCCAGAAGAGCTCGGCGACCTCCCGCCGGTAGCGACTGTTCAGCAGGAGCCATGTCTCGATCAGCACATGATCGGTGGTCACGTGCTCGCGCGTGCTCTCCAATATGGACTTGGCGCGAGAATTGTCATGGTCGCGCGCCGCCGCCGCCGCGAACCAGACCGATGAATCGACAAAGATGCTCAAGCGGCCGAGCGCCTGTTCAGCGCCGCCGTTGTGAGCGGCGCCGCGCAGTCTTACGAAGATGCTCGGCCGACACCGCCTCGCCGATCATCGCATCCTTGTCGCGCGCAACGTTCGTCGCCGGTCCTTCGTCTACGAGATCGAAGACCATCGAAATATGTGTCTTGCGGATCGGTGTCCCAAGATCTTGCGCAAGAACCCGGCGTATATATGCCGCGAACGATATTCCAAGCTCCGCAGCCTTTGCCTGAGCCCGCCTCTGCGTTTCCGGGTCAAGCGTAATCTGGGTTCGAGCATTCATGCCATGCCATCATGCCATCATGAGCATGTGCAAGCAAGAGATGAGGCGACCGGGCTGCATTCGTCGGCACACAAAACGCGCACCATCTCGAAGACAAGATCTCGACGCGATCAAGCGGCGGGTGGCGGGAGGAGCTCGTACAGAACCCCGGTCGCGCTGCAGCGCAGAACGGGTCATAGGTAACACCACCACCACTACTCGGCCGCCTCAACCCTCCGCCGCACCGGCCGCCGCGCTAGCAGCTCCTTCAGAAACGCCCCCGTATAGCTCCGCTTCTCCTTCGCCACCTGCTCGGGCGTGCCGGCCGCCACGATCTCGCCGCCGCCGTCGCCGCCCTCCGGCCCCAGGTCGATAATCCAGTCCGCCGTCTTGATGACCTCGAGATTGTGCTCGATCACCACCACCGTATTCCCCTGGTCGACCAGCTCGTGCAGCACCTCGAGGAGCTTCGCGACATCGTGGAAGTGGAGGCCCGTGGTCGGCTCGTCGAGGATGTAGAGCGTGCGGCCGGTGGCGCGGCGTGAGAGTTCCTTGGCGAGCTTGATGCGCTGCG
>JACMJU010000020.1 GCA_014380485.1 Methyloceanibacter sp. | reverse complement strand
GGGCTTCCTCGATATAGAGGTCGCGGAAGCGGCGAGCGATCGGCCCCGGTCGCCCATCGCCGATGGCAACGCCGTCGATCTCGACGATCGGCAACACGAAGGCCGCGGCCGCGGTCATGAAGGCCTCGCGCGCCGAAAGCGCCTCGGCGACGCTGAACGGGCGCTCTTCAAGGCTTACGCCCTCGAGCGCCGCGAGCCGAAGCACGGCGCGGCGCGTCACCCCCGGCAGGATGTGATGGCCGAGCGGCTGGGTGCGGACCACACCCTTGTCGTCGAAGATAAAGGCCGTGGACGAGGTCCCCTCGGTCACCCAGCCGTCCTCGACCATCCACCCCTCATAAGCCCCTTTGCGCTTGGCTTCCTCCTTGCCCATGGCTTGAGCCAGCATCGAGGTTGACTTGATATCGCGCCGCTTCCAGCGAAGGTCGGGAATGGTGACGACTTTGACCCCCGTCTCGGCGTAGGGGTTGGCGATGAGCGCCCGGCTCTGGGTGAAGGCGACGACAGTGGGCGTGGCGCTCTCGGGGTAGGCGAAATCCCGCTCGGCGGCCCCGCGCGTGATCTCGAGATAGACGATGCCTTCGTCGAGCGCGTTCCGCCGAACCAACTCCACATGCAGCGCGAGTAGAGCTTTATGATTTAGCGGCGCGGCAAGGGCGATCTCATCGAGCGAGCGGTCGAGCCGCGCCAAATGTGCTTCGAAATCGGCGAGCCGGCCATCGAGCACCGCCGTCACCTCATAGACCGCATCGCCGAAGAGAAAGGCGCGGTCGAACACCGAGACCTTGGCCTCTTCCTCCGGCACATAAAGGCCGTTCACATAGGCGATGCGGGACATGGGCGGGAAGGCCTAAGAGTGGGCGTGGAGGGTTTGCCTAGCGCCGCCCCAAGCCGAAGGCAAGCGACGAGAGCCGGAGCCCACGCCCCTGTTGCTTTTCTCATTCCAAGCCTTAGGGCATACTCGATTCCCGGAACGGAAGGACGGCTCTGAAACAGGTTTCAGGGCCATTAAGGGGGGCGGGAGATGACTTCAGCGAGCTTGTTGATTGTCCTTATCGTCAGCACTGCGGTCGGCGCACTGACGGGCTTGGGGATAGGCACCTCCCTCGGCGGATTGTCTGTCGCGATTCTCGCAGGGTTTCTGGGTACGATTATCGGCGCGGTTGTTCGGAACGTCATTGTCTCGCGCGGGGCCGGACTGGGACCGGACCACTCCCGCACGCCTCTGCTTGTGATCGGCTATGCCGCTATCGCCTCGCTTGCGGCGAGCGCCGCGGCGCTCGAGCTTGCAGACGGAGCGATCTCGCCGACTCGCCGGTTTGGATCGGAACCTTGGCCGGCCTCTTTGCTGCGATTTTGACGGCGATGCTGTTGATCGCCTATTACACCAAACCCGGAGAAATGCCCACGCTGCGAGGCTAGGGCTTTGGACAGGGCGGCTCAACGCTAAGGCCGGCCTCGGCGATCAGCGCAAGATCGTCGGCGGCATCGTTGTTGGCGGCGGTCAGCAGCTTGTCGCCGTAGAAGATCGAGTTGGCGCCGGCGAGGAAGCAGAGAATCTGCGCCTCCTTCGACAACTCCCGCCGCCCGGCCGATAGTCTGACCCGTGACAGCGGCATCATGATGCGCGCCGCCGCCACCATGCGTACCAGCTCGAGCGCATCGACCGGCGGCCGATCAGCCAGCGGCGTGCCGGCCACCGCGACAAGCGCGTTGATCGGCACGCTTTCGGGATGGGGGTTAAGATTGGCAAGCGTCTGGAGCAGCCGCGCCCGGTCGGGGACGGTTTCTCCCATGCCGATGATGCCGCCGCAGCAGACCTGGATACCGGCCTTGCGAACGCGCGCGAGCGTCTCCAGCCGGTCTTGGTAGGTTCGCGTGGTGACGATCTCGCCGTAAAACTCGGGCGACGTATCGAGATTATGGTTGTAGGCGGTCAGGCCCGCTTCGCCGAGGCGGTCGGCCTGCGCTTGCGTCAGCATGCCGAGGGTGACGCACGCCTCCATACCGAGGGCGCGAACGCCCTTGACCATCGCGAGCACGCTGTCGAAGGCTTGCCCGTCCTTCACCTCGCGCCAGGCCGCGCCCATGCAGAAACGCGAGGCGCCTGCATCCTTTGCGCGTTTGGCGTTTTCAAGCACATCGTCGACATCGAGCAGCGTCTCGCGCTTGAGCCCGGTGGTCTTGGCGTAATGCGCCGATTGCGCGCAATATTTGCAGTCCTCGGGACAGGCGCCGGTCTTGATCGAGAGCAGGCTTGCGAGCTGCATCGCGCCATCACTGTGGTAGCGCCGGTGCACCGCTCGCGCCTGATCGACCAGGTCGAGCAGGGGTTGGCTAAGAAGGTCGAGGACCTCCTCGCTCGTCCAGTCATGGCGGGTTTCCGGCGCTCGATCAGGCTCGCCCGCGCTCTCCGCTTGCCGCGCCTTGCCGTTGATAGGATTCGTGATTTTAAGGGTTTCCGACACGTGCGATTCGTCGCGATTGCTGGAGGATAGGCCCTTCGCTAATACAGGATCATGGTCGGAAGCGAAAGCCGGTACCAGGCCTTTCTCGATCAACGCGCCCGCGACGGCCTGCGGCGATCCTTGCTTGCGGTTGCCGCGCACGAGGCGCGGACCATCGACGTCGAGGGACGGTCCTACCTCAATTTCTCCAGCAACGACTATCTGGGCTTGCGCTTCAACGAGGCCTTGATTGGTCGGGCAATTGCGTGGGCGCAAGGCTGGGGCGTGGGCTCGGGCGCCTCGCGCCTCGTCACCGGCAACCTCGACCTGTTTGCGCCGATCGAGGCCAAACTCGCGCGCCTGAAAGGAAAGCAAGCGGCGCTCGTCATGGCGTCCGGCTTCCAAACCAACGCGGCCGCGCTCCAGGCCCTTCTCGACAGGAGCGTGCTTGGCGCCGAACCTCTCGTCTTTGCCGACCGCCTCAATCACGCGAGCATGCATTTCGGCTGCCAGGCGGCGGGGGCGCGGCAGATCCGCTATCGTCACTGCGACGCCGCCCATCTCGGCGCGCTTCTCGCTCGATATCAAGGCGACGAAAGGCCGAAATTCATCCTCACCGAGAGCGTCTTCTCCATGGATGGCGATGTGGCGCCGCTCGGTGACATCGCCGCGCTTGCGCGCGCGCATGACGCCTGCCTGATCGTTGACGACGCGCACGCAACCGGAATCCTCGGGGAAGGGGGCGCGGGCTTGTCGGGTGAGGCCGACATTGTGATCGGCACCTTCTCCAAAGCGCTCGGCGCCTTCGGAGGCTTTGTCGCCTCGACCGAGACGGTGCGCGACTATCTGATCAATCGCTGCGCCGGCGTGATCTACGCAACGGCGCTGCCTCCGCCCGTGCTTGGCGCCATCGATGCGGCGCTCGAACTCGTCCCCGGCATGCATGCCGAGCGCGCTCATGTCGCGAGCCTTGCCGAGCGGTTTCGCG
>JACMJU010000019.1 GCA_014380485.1 Methyloceanibacter sp. | reverse complement strand
GGCGCTTCGTCCGGCCTTTCCTGGTCTGTGCAGAACACGCGGGGCTTTGCCCATGGACTGCGCGGAGTCCTGTCGGCGGCCGCGACAGGGACACGCGCGCGCGCCCAAACCTTCGCCCGCGCCTCCGTCGCCGGCGCTTCGTCCAGCCTTTCCTGGGCCTTCCAGAACGCGCAGGGCTTTTCCCATGGACTGCACGGAGTCTTGTCGGCGGCCACCGCAGGGACAAGTGCGCGCACCCAAACTTTCGCCCGCGCTTCTGTCGCCGGCGCTTCGTCCGGCCTTTCCTGGGCCTTCCAGAACGCGCGGCGAATATTGCCGGCCGCTCCGGACGACCGGCGAAGCGCGGCTCACCACGCTCTGGTCGTCAGGCGAAGCACCGCGCTCATCCGCTTCGAACCGAAGCGCGCAGGTCTCCCCGCGCATCGCGCGGGCTAAGCCCCGCCATCCGCAAGAAAAAAGGCGCGCGCCAATTGACGACCCCCGTCAATTGAGCGCTTCCTCCGCTTTCGGCAATTCGACAACTTGTCTTAAGCCGCCGCCTACGCGATTGGAGATGCTGATTGTGCCCCCGGCGCGCTGCACGATCTCTCGCGCAATGGTGAGTCCAAGTCCCGCGCCACGAATATCCTGCCGGCGCGCGGGATCGGCGCGGAAGAACGGCTCGAACACTTGGTCGAGGAGATCGGGTGGAAGTCCCGGGCCGTCGTCCTCGATGACGATGCGCGCCGTTCCGTTGGCGCGGGCAACGGCGACCCGCGCGCGGACGCCATGCGTTGCCGCATTGATGATGAGGTTGCGCAGCGCCCGATTGAGCGTAAGCCGGCTCGCGCGCACCTTGACCGGCGCGACCGCCGTTTCGGTCACGTCGAGATTCTGATCCCTGAGTTCGGCGCCAATCGATCCGACCAATTCGTCGAGTTGGATCAGCTCAGGCGGGGCTTTGACCGATTCCTCGCGCACCAGCAGGATTGCGCTGTCGGCAATCCGCTCCAGCTCGTCGAGATCGGTGAGCCATCGCGCACGCTCCTCCTCATCCTCGACGAACTCGGCCCTCAACCGCATGCGGGTGATCGGCGTGCGCAGATCGTGACCGGCCGCCGCCACGAGCCGCATGCGGCTTTCCATGGCGCGCTTGAGCCGTGAGGAGAGCGAATTTATGGCCTTGGCCGTTGCCCTGACCTCCGCCGGACCCCGCTCGGGCAGCGTCGGCAGCGTTCCGTCGGGCCCGACCGACTCGACCGCGCTCTCCAGAAGGGCGAGCGGCCGGACCATGCGGTTGGCCACGAACACGGCGATGGCCGTAGCCCCTATGGTGATGAGGAGCAGCCATCTGAGCAGGCCCCGCCACGGCACCCCTTGAGGCGGCAAGTCGGTGATGGGAAACACGACGAAGCCGCGGTTCCCGATCGGAACCGAGACCATCAGCGGCGCGCGCCAGCCGTCGCGTGAGACGGTCGCGGCAAGATCCAAATCGCGCGCCGCGAGCGCCTCGCGCAGTCTCGGCGTGAGACGTTCACTGATACGCCCCGGCGCCGGCTGCGGAACGAGCGAAACGGCGCCCCCGCCTTCATCGACGACGCGAAGGAGGGTCTCGACTTGCAGCGCCACGGGTGCAAGCGAGTACACGCGCTTAGGCGGCCCCAGCAGGTAGAACAGCACGACCGTCAGCAGGCCCACGACCGAGACGATCGCCACCACCAGGAGCAGGGCGATTTTGACGCGGAGAGTGTTCATGACCTACTGAACCTCGACCTTGGCGGCGAGCTGATAGCCGCCATTGCGTACCGTCTTGAACAGCTGCGATGCGCTGCCGCCGGCGAGCTTGCGGCGCAGCCGGCTGACGAGAACGTCGATCGAGCGGTCGAGCGCATCGGCCTCGCGGCCGCGCGTGAGATCGAGCAGTTGATCGCGCGATAGCACGCGGCCCGGCCGTTCGAGAAAAGTCTTGAGCAGATCGAACTCGGCGCCAGTCAGCTCGATGTCGTCTCCTTGCGGATCGGTCACGCGCCGCGTGTGCGGGTCGGCGGTAAACCCTTCGAAGCGATAGATCTTCGCCTCGCTGCCGGACGGCAGTACCCCGGCGCGGCGGCGGAGCACCGCACGCACCCGCGCAATCAGCTCGCGCGGATTGAACGGCTTGCCGAGATAGTCATCCGCCCCGATCTCGAGGCCGACGATGCGGTCGATATCCTCTTTGAGCGCGGTAAGCAAAATGATGGGAATGCTCGAGCGCCGGGCTCGCAAGTCCCGGCAAACTTCGAGGCCCGAGCCGTCGGGCAGCATGACATCGAGCACGATGAGATCGACCTGGCTGGTGGCAAGCCGATCGCGCAGCTCGGCGCAGCTTGCCGCCAGCAGCACGCGGAAGCCCTGGCTCTCGATATAGCGGGCTAAGAGCTTGCGAATTTCCGGATCGTCGTCGACGACGAGAATGCGCTGGGGAGCGGTCATCGAACTCGCGGCTTTGCTCATGCCCTGTTCTAACCTCGCAGACGGGCCTTGAACGAGCGCATTTTTGTGACGAAAACCAGCGGCTTGGCCCACGGGACATGGTTCGACACGAAATTCCCGCCGCGAGCAATGTTCGGACACGCCAAGACCTAGCGGCGCAAACTTGAGTCCCTAGGACAGGAGCGCATAGCAACGGCTCAAGGACATTCGAATATGAAAACCACTCCCAAATTTGTGCCCCTGCTCGTGGTGGCGATCCTCGGCATCTCCGGGCTCGCCCTCCTGACCTCAGCCTGGGGCGAGTCCTCCGCCGGCATGAGGCGGGGATCGCATTATCACGGGAAATCGGCGCGATGCGACGCTCCTCATCATGGTCGTGGCTTCAAGCATGGCTGGCATGGACGGGGTCCCGACCGCCTCGCCCAAAGACTGAGCATCGTGGAGACGGAGATCGGCATCCGGGCCAACCAGCTCGATGTCTGGCGCGATTTCACCGATGCCATGCTTGCCGTGATGAAGCGGCCGCCCTTTCCCGATGCGACCGAGGGGAAAAAAGAGCCGTTCGAGCTTGCCAAGCGCATGGCCGATCATGTCATCGCCCGGGCCAAGAGTGCGGAAGACCTGTTGAAGGCGATCGAAGCTCTCCGCGGCAAACTCACCCCGGAGCAGCTCGAGAAAGTCGCCGAGCTCGAAGCGCGGTTCCGCGCCCGTCACGGTCACGGGCCAAGACCGCAATTTGATTCGCCCGCGCCCGGCCAAGGCGACCCAGATGGCGCCGACGCGCCCAAAGAATCCGACGATACTCCCCCATCGTCGGAGCAATGAGGCAACATGGGGCGGCGGCGCGAGCTGCCGTCCCTATTTTTCCGTGGGCATGGGAACGGCGTTGGCGAACAGCGCTTCGCCCCATTCATAAAGGGGCCGCTTGAAGTCCGACCAGGTGTGGATCCCCTGGCCTTTGCGCGCGGTCCATTTCTTCCCATAGGTATCGAACGGGAAGTGGCGGATGTAATAATCGCAAGTCTCCTCCCAATGCGCGACCGAGAGCGACTTTCCGTAATGCTGGCAATAGAGGTCCGTCTTGACGCGGGCCATGCCGCGAGGCGTCCGGCCGTCGCCTTCGGCGAAGACGATCTCGGGGCGATTGCGCCATAGCATCAGAATGTCCCTCTGCTCGGGACCGTAGAAGCGGCGGAAGTCGAGCAATTCGCGGCCGGACCTATAGGGCGCATGATCGTCTTGGGTCATATAGGCGTCGAACAGCTTGACCCGCACGGCATCGCAATCGTCGTCGCCCAGCCCGCTCAGGAAACCACGCAAGTTCCCGGTGATCCGTTCGTCGGGATCGAAGCAAAGCATCCAATCGTGCGGCAGATCGGCGCGCGCCATATCGAGCAGGAGGCCGCGATGGCGTCCCTCCGCGCGCTTGCGCGCCGCCACGTCCTGCTCCCACGCCCCGTTCGCCACGATCAGCGCGACCTTGGGATGCCGGCGCAAGATGTCGACCGTCTCGTCGGTGCTGGCGTCGTCATAGGCGACGATGGCATCGACATGGCGCGCGAGATATTCGAGCGTATCCGGCAGAAGCAGCGCTTCGTTGCGGACGCGCGTCAGTCCGACGAGGACATGCTTGCGGCCGAGCAACACCTCATTGCCTGTGATGATTTGCTCGCTGTCGCGAAGCCGCCAACCCATGGTCACGGTCCGACCGGCGCAAACACGGTCTGCGCGTCGGCGACTCCTTTTAGCGAGAACGCCCCCAGCTCGCGGAGCTCCTGTTCCGACAAATGGCTTTGAAAAATATCGGACAGCAGCAGACCCTCGCCCAATTCGCTGCACAGATCGGCGAGGCGCGAAGCGAGATTTACGTCACGGCCGATCACCGTGTAGTCGAGGCGCGCGCCGGAGCCCACATTACCAAAGGCGGCATTGCCGAAATGAAGCGCGATCCCGACTCCGAAGCGGATGTTGCTCTCTTCGTTGTGTCGCGCGACCCGCAAGAGACCGGCGCGTGCGGCCGCGAACGCGCGCAAGCAAGCCTCGCTGCCGGAGTCTTCCCCGGCGCGGAAGATCGCGAGGATGCCGTCGCCCATGAATTTCAGCACCTCCCCGCCGCGCTCATCGATCGGCGGCACCACACAGTCGTAGTAATCGTTGACGAGCGCGGTTGCCGCCTCTTCCGACAGGTGCGAGGTGATGCCGGTAAAATCGCGCATATCGGCGAATAGAATCGCCGCGCGAATGCGCAGCACTTCGCCCCGCCTGACGTCACCCGAGAGAATGCGGAGATGCGGCTCGTTGCCCACATACATTCGCATCACCTCGCGCATGACCCGCCGCAGCGCCAGAATTTCCTGAAGTGCCGCCAGCGTCGGCACGATTGAGCGCAGCACGGCGATGTCCTCGTCCGAGAAACCGTTCGGCGCGCGCGTGGCGAAGGTGAAACCGTTATGCATGCCGTTCGGCAGCACGACGGGAACGGCGATGTGCTGCGTATACCCGGCGGCCTTAAGCGCCGGAACGATGTCGTAGGTATCGTCCGGCAAGTCGGGAAGCCACGAGAAGACCCATTGGTTGAGGCGATGCGCCTCGGCGAGCGGGCGCCGTCCCGTTGCTTCCGAGCCGCGGTCATGCCCATAGAGATGCTCGCGTGCCGGGCTCCCGAACTCCCAGATGCGCGCATTGGCCGCCCGTTCCGCATGCCGCAACTCAACCGCGCTTACCGCCTGGTCGATCGGCACGCCCGCATCGCGGAGCTTTAAGGAAAGCCCCTCGAGAATGACGTTGGGGTTGGCGATGTCGCGCGCTTCGCCCACCAGCCAGTCGCGTAACGCGAGGGTAAGGCGGAGCCGCTCGTTGGAAAGCGTTGCGGCAGGATCGGACACAGCTCATCCCTAAAGGTTTGCCACGTCGCGCAGGGGCGCCCAATCTCCGCGCAGCCGCCGAAGCGCCCTCCTCTAGGCGCTGAGGCGCTCGAGCACCTCGTCGGCGATTTCGAAATTGGCATAGACGTTCTGCACGTCGTCAGAATCTTCCAGCGTTTCGATCATGCGCAACAGGCGCTGCCCGGCTTCCTCGTCGGCAGGCACGGTGCTCTTCGGCCGCCATAGGATGCGCGCGGTCCGGGGCTCGCCGAATTTCGCCTCGAGCGCCTTGGCAACCTAGTGCAGTTGGTCGGGGTGGCAGTAGATAATGTGACCCTCGGCGCCCGAATCGCAATCCTCGGCGCCGGCCTCGATCGCCGCCTCGAACATCTGATCGGCGGTGGCTGTGCCGGCGTCGAACTCGATCGCACCGAGCCTGTCGAAATTGAACGACACCGCGCCGGTCTCGCCGAGATTGCCGCCGAACTTGGTGAAGATCGAGCGCACCTCGCTTGCCGTGCGGTTGCGATTGTCGGTGAGCGCTTCGACGATGACGCCGACGCCGCCCGCGCCGAAGCCCTCGTAACGCACTTCTTCGTAATTGGCGCCGCCCGCCTCCTGGCTCTTCTTGATGGCGCGCTCGATATTGTCCTTGGGCATGTTCTGGGCGCGCGCCGCCTGCACCGCGGTCCTGAGCCGCGGGTTCATGACGGGATCGGGCAAGCCCATCTTCGCCGCCGCGGTGATCTCGCGGGCGAGCTTGGAGAAGAGCTTCGAGCGCTTCTTGTCCTGGGCGCCCTTACGGAATTGGATGTTCTTGAATTTCGAATGGCCGGCCATTCCCGAACCCTTTTTGGTTAGCGGCCTTATAGGCCGCCCATGCCGCAAAATCCACCCGCCGCTAAGGGCTCGCGGCCCTGCTTAGCGAAGCCTTAACCCTAACGGCCCGACAAATGAAAGCTTGGCGACTCGCAAGCACCGCGCGCGCTTTGCATCAACGGGGGCACGTATGAAGCCGTTCGTGAAGCCGGGCGCCGCCAAGGACGAGGACAAAACAATGCCGGCGATGACACTCCCGGAGCTCTGCTCCGAGGCTGCAGACCATGTGGCCAAAGCGCGGCTATCGCTGTCCGATGATGGCGGTAATGCGGACCGCGCCCTGCTTCATCTCGATGAAGCGATACTCTGCTTGCGGCGCCTGCTGGCTCATGGCCGATCGTCCGCCGTCAACGGCGAGCGCTCGCGGCCCCGCTCGGTCTAAGCTTCCGACGACCAGAAGGCGGGTTCGGTCTGCGACAGTCTGCCGCCAAGCCGCAGCGGCGCGATGGCGCGGGCCAAACCGGTCTGATCATCGACCTCGATGGCGACCCCGCACAGCGTGGCCTCGCCGAGCGACGGCGCGAAGCGCCCGGCCGGGATCTTGGTGAGGAACCGTTGCAGCGGCTCCTCCTTGTCCATCCCCAGAATCGAATCGAAATCGCCGCACATTCCGGCGTCGCTGATATAGGCGGTGCCTTTGGGCAGGACTTGATCGTCCGCGGTGGGCACATGGGTATGGGTGCCGATCACCGCGGTCGCGCGCCCGTCGACGAAATGGCCCATGGCCTCCTTTTCCGACGTCGCTTCGGCGTGGAAGTCGATCAGAATGGCGTCGGCCCGTTCTTTCAGTCCGCAAGCTTCGAGTTCGCGCTCAACGGCGCGAAAGGGGTCGTCGAGATCGGCCATGAACACGCGCCCCTGAACGTTGAGCACCAGAACCTCGGCGCCGGACTTGGCCGTGAACAGGCCGGCGCCCTTTCCGGGCGTGCCCGGCGGGAAATTGATCGGTCGAAGCAGGCGATCGTAGCGCTCGATGAAGGTGAGCGTCTCGCGCTGGTCGAACACATGATTGCCGGTCGTCACCACGTCGGCGCCGGCGTCGAGCAACTCGATGAGAATAGGCTCGGTGATGCCGAACCCGCCGGCGGCGTTCTCGCCGTTCACTACCACGAAGTCGATGCGATAGCGTTCGCGCAGGCCCGGCAGTCGCTCGATGATGGCGCTGCGCCCGGACCGGCCGACCACATCGCCCAAGAACAGCATACGCATGGCCGCCGCCGATCCGCCTCGTCGCCCAAGAGAACTCTCGCCGGCGTCAATACCGAATCGCCGCCCTCGCCGCCAGTCTCGACCGGGTCAACACGAAGGAAGGGTTAGCGGAAGCATCATCAAGATGGCCAGGCCGCGATGGCCGTCGGAGCGAAGATCCCGGGCGTCCCTACATTCGTAGGTGGGCGCCAAATGGCGGAGACCACGGTCCCCGCCAGCGTCGGCTCCCATAGGATCATATAGGGCCCTGGGAATTGTGCTCCTAACGCGCCTCGCAGCCTGCCCTCTCGAACTATAGCGAAGGAAACTTGTGCGACAAGGTCGGCCTAGGGCCGCTTCCTGGCTCTGATCGGCGCCTGCACCTCGCTCCCGAATCGCTCGTTGAGCAGTTCCAGCCGGTCGGCCACGGCGCCGATCCGCACGGCGAGATCGGCGTCGACCGACTTTGCCGATTCAGCGGCGACCGACCGGTCGCGGCGCGCCTCGGCAACGGATGATTTCAGCTCCTGCATCTGGCGCCTCAGCTCCCACAATTCGTCGGTGACGACGAGCGCCGCCATGAGGATCAGGCGGTCGTCGCCGACCTGGCCGAATTTTCGCTTCATGGTTTCGACATGAGTGCCGAGATATTCGGCGAGCGCGATGAGGTGGGTTTCCTCGCCTTCCCCGCACTCGAGCCGATAGGCTCGGTCGTTCAACGTTACGCTGAATTCACCCATGACACCCCCAAGACCGCCCCCCGGGCATGATCTACCCCGGAGCGGCCGGCATCAAGTCCTTGAGTGTCATCATCACGGCCTCGAGCCGGCCGGAGACCTCTTCGTTGGCGGCTGCCAGGCGGCGCCCGCGGCTCTTTTCGGTATCGAGGTCGTGGAGCAGTCGGTCGCGTTCATCGGTCAGGAAGCGGATCTGTTCCCGCAGCGCCGTCAGGGAAACGCCATCTTCCGCTTCGGCAAAGACCTGCCGCACGAACGTCTCAAGCTGGTCGACAGCCGAGTCGAGCCGCTCGGCAGCCTGTTGCACGGCATCAGATTGACCCATCGCGCTGCACCCCTCTCCAACTCAGCGCCGTTCTTTTTGCCAACCCGTATCAGGCTGGTGCACCCACGACTTGATGTCAATGTGGTGACCCTGCGGCTAATCTTCAACAACGGTGGGCCTCGCCGGTTGGTTCCGGCCCGGGGACATTGACAGCGCCGAGAGCCGTGTGATTTGAGACAGGCGCTATTTGAGCGGTCGCTCAAGGCGAGCGACGCAGCGGGAGTGCGTGGATGACGGCTGCAATCAAGCGTGGGTGCCGGCTCTATCTTCAGTTTCCGCTGCAGCCTTCGGCTATCCTTTCAGCCCGGCTCGCGCACGCGTTGTCGAACACCGATCCGGCTTGCGTCCTGCTCTGCACCGGCCAACCGCCGCTCGACGATGATTCCGCGACCCTCGTCCACCTCGTGCAGGGACACGGGCTCGCCTGTCTTGTCGCAAACGATGCCGGGCTTGCCTTACGCCTGGGCGCCGACGGCGTGCATATCGAAGCGGACCCCACCGCCTATGCCGAGTCGCGCAAGCTTCTCGGCCCGAATGCAAATATTGGCGCGCAATGCGGCCTGAGCCGTCACGACGCCATGCTGCTAGCCGAAATGGGCGTCGACTACGTCGCCTTCGGTCCGGAGGACGAGAGCGATATTGATGCAATCGATCAGTGTGCTGATCTAATTTCCTGGTGGTCGGAGATTTTCGTGGTGCCTTGCGTCGCCTGGAACGTTGCAGGTGCCGGGGAGGCGGCAAGACTGGCCGCTCTCGGCGCGGATTTCGTCGCGCCCGCGGCTGGCCTTTGGCGGCATGACGACGCTTCTCGGCTGATCGCAGAGATCGATCGCGCCGTTCGCCAATCGCGGAGTGCCGCGTGACCGGCTTGAGACTCCGCATCGCCATCTTGGCCTTGGTGCTGGCGGCCGCGCTTGCGCCAGCGCGAGCGGCCGCGGCGGAAAATCCCTCCTACGCCGCCTATTCTCGAGGCCGTTATCTCACCGCGCTCAAACTCGCCGAGCAAGAGGCGGCGCAAGGCTCCAAGGAAGCCTTCACCCTCATGGGCGAGATCTATGCGGAGGGGCTCGGCGTGGCCCAGGACTATGGCAAGGCGGCCGACGCCTATGCCAAGGCCGCCGATCTCGGTGACGGCAACGCTCAGTTCTCGCTGGGGCTGATGGTCGCCGAAGGTCTCGGCGTAAAAAAAGACCTTCGCATCGCCGCCGATTTGTTTGAGAAATCGGCGCGGAGCGGCAATCCTGCCGCGCAATACAATCTCGCGCTCATCTATTTGGACGGCAAAGGGCGCGCCGCCGACGACGCCAAAGCCGCGGAGTGGATGCAGAAGGCCGCCGCGGCCGGCAATCCGCAAGCCCAATACGACCTCGGCGCCTTGTACCAATTCGGCCGCGGCGTGCCCCTCGACAAGACCAAGGCTGCGGAGTGGACGGGACGGGCGGCCGATGCCGGCTTGGTCGACGCCCAGGTCGAGTACGGCGTGATGCTGTTCAAGGGCCAAGGCGTGGCCACCAACGAGGCCCGCGCCGCCAAGCTCTTCCGCCTCGCCGCCGAGCAGGGCAACCCCGTCGCCCAGAACCGGCTGGCGCGGCTCTACGCCAATGGCGTGGCGCTGGTGGCCGACCCCGTGCAAGCCGCGAAATGGCATTTGCTGGCACGAGGCGCCGGGGTCAGCGACTTCTCGCTCGATATTGTGCTGTCCAAGCTGACGCCGGAAGAGCGCGCCAAGGCCGAGAAGGCGGCCGAGGACTGGCGCGGCGAGCGGCTGAGCGAGTAGCCGTCGCGGCCCGCACTTGACAGCGGCAGGGCCGCGCGCCTTAAAGGGCGCCCACCCTTTCGCCAAGGCATTTCATGAAGATCAACGGCAACGAGATACGGCCCGGCAACGTCATCCAGCACAAAGGCGCGCTGTGGGTCGCGGTGAAGACTCAGCACGTCAAGCCCGGCAAGGGACCGGCTTACGCACAAGTCGAGCTCAAGAACGCGATCGACGGCACCAAACTGAATGAGCGCTTCCGCTCCTCCGAGACGGTCGAGCGCGTGAGGCTCGAGCAGAAGGACTACCAGTTCCTCTTCGCCGAAGGCGACATGCTCACCTTCATGGACATGGTCACCTACGACCAGATCCAGATCCCCGCCGACTTCCTTGAAGAACGCGCCGCCTTTCTCCAGGACGGCATGAAGGTGACGGTCGAGAGCCATGAGGGCAGACCGATCGGCATCACTTTGCCCGACCAGGTGACGTTGGCGGTAGTCGAGGCCGAGCCGGTGATGAAGGGGCAGACCGCCGCCTCATCCTACAAGCCGGCGATGCTCGAAAACGGGGTCCGCGTCATGGTGCCCCCTTTTGTCGGGGTGGGCGAGCGCGTGGTCGTCGATACCAACGCGCTCACCTACGTGCGCCGCGCCGATTAGGGCCCGGCATTCCGTCATTCCCGCACAAGCAGGAATCCAGTACACGGTGACGCTGGCTATTTGAGCAACGCCTCTTGCTGTTTACCGGATGCCCGCCGCTTGCGGGACTGACACGGGAATCGCCATGCCCGCCTCGGCGCTGATGAATGTGATGCTCGCCGCCGCCCGCAAGGCCGCGCGCAGTCTCGCCCGCGATTTCGGCGAGGTGGAGCAGCTCCAGGTCTCGCTCAAGGGCCCGGCCAATTTCGTCAGCGCCGCCGACCATCGCGCCGAAGAGATCTTGCATGCCGAGCTTGTCCGCGGGCGACCCGGCTACGGACTCCTCATGGAAGAGCGGGGCGAGGTCGAAGGCGCCGACCGCACGCACCGTTTCATCGTCGATCCCTTGGACGGCACCACCAACTTCCTGCACGGCATCCCCCATTTCGCCATTTCGATCGCGCTCGAGCGCGAGGGTGAGCTGGTGGCGGGGCTGATCCTCAACCCGGCGACGCACGAGATCTTCACCGCCGAGAGGGGCAAGGGCGCCTTTCTCAACGATCGCCGCATCAGGGTCGCGGCGCGGACCGAGATTGCGGACGCGGTCATCGGCACCGGCATCCCCCATAGCGGCAGGCCCGCGCACGATCTCTATCTCGACGAACTCCGCGCCGTCATGGCCGCATCCGCCGGCGTGCGGCGCCTCGGTTCCGCCGCGCTCGACCTGGCCTGGACCGCTACCGGCAGGCTCGACGGCTTCTGGGAAAGCAATCTGCGGCCCTGGGATCTCGCTGCCGGAATCGTTGTGCTGCGCGAGGCCGGGGGGTATGTGAGCGACGCCGAAGGCAAGGACGCCATGCTGGCACGGGGAAGCGTCGTCGCCGGCAATGAGCCGATCCACCGGCGGCTGCTCAAACTCGTCAAATCCGCCCGAGCCGGCCCCGACCGTGCTGCAACACCTTAGGTTAGGCCGGGGCGGTTCCAGCGGAAGGTCCGCCCTGAGGTTGCCGTTTTGCCTGTTGTAGTATTCGGTTAAGCTCGAACCGTTCGACCGACTTGAAAGACCATTGCGGCTCATGGCACCGGTTACCTACAAGGTCAAACTCACGCGCCCCCAGGTCTTTCTCTGGCGCATGACCCTGTTCCTCATCCTCGCCGCACTGCTTGCGATCATCCTCGACGGCCAGACCCAGCAGCTGCGCAAAAGCTTCATGGCCAATCCCGGCCTGAACGCGCTCATCATCGGCGTGCTCCTGGTCGGCATCGTCTATGCGTTCCGGCAAGTCCTCAGGCTCTATCCCGAGATCAATTGGGTGAACAATTTCCGCATCTCCGATCCCGGACTAAGCCTCGACAAGAGTCCGGTCCTGCTCGCGCCCATGGCCACGATGTTGCGGGACCGCACCGGCCATCTCTCGCTTGCCACCGGAGCGATGCGCTCATTGCTCGATTCGGTCGCCTCGCGCCTCGAGGAGCAGCGCGAGACCACGCGCTACCTGGTCGGCTTGCTCATCTTTCTCGGCCTGCTCGGTACCTTCTGGGGATTGCTCGAGACGGTGAGCACAGTCGGCGCCACCATCAGCGCGCTCGATACCAATGCCGGCGAAAGCGTTCTGCTTTTCGATCAATTGAAGGAAGGTCTCGCCGGCCCGCTCAAAGGCATGGCTACCGCCTTCTCGTGCTCGATGTTCGGCCTCGCCGGCTCTCTCATCCTCGGCTTCCTCGACTTGCAGGCCGGCCACGCGCAGGGCCGCTTCTATACCGAGCTCGAGGACTGGCTTTCCGGAATCACCGAGCTGCAATTGGCCGAAGCGCCCGGCGCTGTGGGCGTGGCGCCGCAAGTCCGTTTCGCCCTTCTCGATATGCAGCGCTCGCTCGCCGACTTGAGCGAAAAAGTCGAGCTCAGATTGCTGAACGACAACACGGGCGATGCCGTCAAAGATCTCGCCGCCGGAGTGGACAAGCTGATCCGCCAAATGCGCGCCGAGCAGAAGGTCGTACGCGAATGGGCCGACGAGCAGGCTCAGCAGCAACAGGAACTCGCCACCGTCCTGCGCCAGATCACCGACAAGGCAAAATTGCCGGCGCGCGAGGAGCGTAAATAGCCATGTCGTTGGCGCGCGCCCGCCGCGGACGCTTCCAGGCCAATTATTGGCCGGGCTTCGTGGACATGCTGTCCACGCTGCTCCTGGTGGTGACCTTCCTCATGGCGCTGTTCATGCTCGCCAATTTCGTCGTCACCCAGGCCGCGAGCGGCAAGGACACCATGCTGACCAAGCTGAACCGCCAGCTGGCCGAGCTGACCGAGCTGCTCGCGCTCGAGCACTCGAAGAAGGAGTCGGTCGAGGACAATCTGGCGGCGCTCCAGGCTACCTTGGGCGAGAAGGATAAGGAGACCGAGCGCCTGACCGGGCTGCTCGGCGCGGCGGGAGGTCAGACGCAGGGGGCCGAGGATCGCGCCCGCGCCCTTGGCACTTCTCTCGAAGAGCAGAAGCAGATCACCAACGACGCTCTCGCCAAGGTCGAGTTGCTGAACCAGCAGCTTGCGGCGCTCAGGCTCCAGCTTGCCGCGCTCCAGGAAGCGCTCGAAGCTTCCGAGGCCAAGGACAAGGACAGCCAGGCCAAGATCGCCGATCTCGGCCAGCGGCTGAACGTCGCCCTGGCCAAGAAAGTGAAGGAACTCGCGCGCTACCGCTCAGACTTTTTCGGTAAATTGAAAGAGGCGCTTGGCAGCCGGTCGGATTTCCAGATCGTCGGCGATCGGTTCGTATTTCCTTCCGACGTGTTGTTCGATACCGGCTCCGCCGAGGTGAAGTTTGAGGCCACGTCACAGCTCGACAAGCTTGCCGCGGCATTGCGCGAGCTCGAGACGCAGATTCCTCCCGACATTGCCTGGGTGATGCGCATCGACGGCCATACCGACATCAGGCCCATTGTCACGCCGGAATTTCCGTCCAACTGGGAGCTGTCGAGCGCGCGTGCGATCTCGGTGGTGCGCTATCTCATGTCGCAGGGCGTTCCGGCAAACCGGCTGGTTGCCGCCGGTTTCGGCGAGTTCCAGCCGGTCGACCCGGCCGAAAGCGACGAGGCGCTCGGCAGGAACCGGCGCATCGAATTGAAACTGACAGAGCGCTAGCGCTCCCCGTCACGCGCCGAGCTTGTCCCTTACTCGGCAGCGTCGGGCGCGAATTGCAACTCGGCCAGCCGCTTATAGATGCCCCCCTTGCCGATCAGGCTCTGATGCGTTCCCTCTTCGACCAGACGCCCGTGGTCGAACACGAGAATGCGGTCGGCCCGCATCACCGTCGTGAGCCGATGCGCGATCACGAGCGTTGTGCGGCCCTCCATGATCTTGTCGAGCGCCCGCTGCACCAGGGTCTCGCTCTCGGCATCGAGCGCGCTGGTCGCCTCGTCCAGGAGCAGGATTGGCGCGTTGCGCAGCACCGCGCGGGCAATGGCAATCCTCTGGCGCTGTCCGGCCGAGAGCGTCATCCCGCCCTCCCCCAGTATGGTGTCGTAGCCCTGCGGTAATGCCGTGATGAAATCGTGGGCAAAGGCGGCCCGAGCGGCAGCCTCGATTTCGCTCCCGCTCGCGTCATTGGCGCCATAGGCGATATTGGCGGCGACCGTGTCGGCGAACAGCGCCGTCTCTTGCGGCACGAGCGCGAAGCGGGCGCGAAGCTCATCGAGGGCCACCTCGTTGACGCCGAGCCCGTCAATCGCGACCGTCCCCCGATCGGGGTCGTAGAAGCGAAGCAGCAGCGCGAAGATCGTGGTCTTGCCCGCGCCCGACGGCCCCACCAACGCCACCCGCTCGCCCGGCGCCGCATGAAAGCTTACATGATCGAGCGCGCGCATCTCCGGCCGCGATGGATAGGAGAAGGAAACATCGCGGAAGGCGACTTCCCCGCGTGGCGGCAGCGGCAACGGCTTCGGATGGGGCGGAGACTTGATGCTGGACTGAACCCGAAGCAACTCGCTCAAGCGCTCGGCGGCGCCGAGCGATTGGGCCACGTCGCCCCAAACCTCGCTGAGCCCGCCCACGGCGCTCGCTGCCAGCACGGCATAGAGCACGAACTGTGAAAGTCTGCCCCCGGTCATGGCCCCCGACAGCACCTCTTGAGCGCCGTACCACAGCACGCCGACAACGCTCGCAAAGACGAGGAAGATGGCGATGGCCGTAAGCCCGGCGCGCGCCTTGGCCCGTGCATTGGCTGCGGCGAAGGAGCGCTCGATTGCCGCGCCGAACCGCGCCGCAGCCCCCCGCTCATGGGTGAAGGCCTGCATCACCCTCACCTGGGCAAGACTCTCGCTGGCATAGGCGGAGGCCTGCGCCAAAGTGTCTTGCGCTTCGCGTGAGAGCGCCTTGACCGAGCGGCCATAGGCCACGAGCGGCAGCACGATAACGGGAATGGCGATCAGCACCGCGAGCGACAATTTTGGGCTGGTCACGATCATCATGACGGCGGCGCCGACCAGCAGGAGGACGTTGCGCAGCGCCTGCGAGATCGCCGTGCTTGCGGCCGCCTTCACCTGGGTCGTATCGGCGGTGATACGCGACATTATCTCGCCCGAATGCGAGACCTCATAGAACGCGGGACTCAAACCCGTCAAATTCGCAAACACGTCGCGGCGAATGTCCGCGACCACCCGCTCGCCCAGCCAATTCACCGCGTAGAAGCGCGCCGCGCTGGCGAGCGCGAGGACCAGGCCGATGCCGGCCAGCGTGGCGAAATATTTGTTGACGAGGTCCGGCTCGATTCCCGAGAAGCCGACATCGATCATGCGTCTGACGGCGAGCGGCACGGCAAGCGTGGCGCCGGCCGAGACGAGCAGCGCGATCAGCGCGACGGCGAGCATCTCCTTATGGCGAAGGAGATAGGGCTTGAGCGCCCCGAGCGAGCGAAGCGAGGCGCGGTTCGCCTCCTCCCCATTAGTGCCCGCATCGGAGATGTGCCGGGGGCGCTCGCGGCCTTGAGGCTGTTGCTTTACGAGTTGCACGAAGATTGGGCCCAGCTTCGTTGTAAGGGTCAGACTTTAAGGGTGGAAGCGCCCGGCGGAAAGGGGCCGTTTGGCGCCTTTCCGGCGCAGTCTTGCAGCCCCTGGGAAGTTCCGTTATAGGCTCCGCTCAACCAAAGCCGCCGATTTGCGAAGGCCCAAGCCATGAAGAAGGACATCCATCCGGACTACCACCGCATCAAAGTGGTGATGACCGACGGCACCGAGTTCGTGACCTATTCGACCTATGGGGCCGAGAACGATACGCTCAAGCTCGACATCGATTCAAAGACCCATCCGGCCTGGACCGGCGGCGGCCAGCATCTCATCGATCGCGGCGGACGGCTCACCCGCTTCAAGCGGAAATACGAGGGTTTCCTCAAATAGCGTGCTGAGCGGCCGGAGTGGCTATTCGGATTCTTTGCCGAAGGCCGCCCGCAAACGCGAGAGCTGCGTCTTGAGCGGGTGGTCGGCGCCCCCGGCCGCCGGCAACAATTCATGGCCGAGCATCTGATCGAGCCGGATCACCCGCTCCTGAAGCTTGACGCTTTGTTCGATCAGCTCGCGCAAGCGGGGCGGCAAGGATCCAAGCTCGCCTCTCAGCTGCTCGCTGCCGATGACCGGCAGCTTGATCTTGCGCTGCTCCTCGACCGCCTGCTCGGGTGTGAGCTCGCCCTCGCTGACGGCGCGGCGGATCAGGAGCCAAGAGGCAAGCTGCATTAACCGTGTGGTGAGCCTCATGCTTTCGGTGGCGTAAGCGAGCGAATGAGGCGGTCTGAGCTTGCGCGCTTCTTTTCGGCCATCGCCGTCGAGATAGGTCGCCGCCGCCTCGACCAGCGCCATGCCTTCGCGAAAAACCGATTTAAATTGATCCGAGCGCGCGAATTTTGCGCCGAATGAGATCGTAACGTTATCGTCGCGGTCGCCGCTCTTCGATCTCCCCGCCATCGCCCACTCCCGTCTACGCCCGAGCCCGGCGGCATAGTATGCCATGCGGAAGCCGACGCGTCGCCTTCCAACCGCAAAGGTTAAAGCGACTGAATCGGGCAAAAAAAAGAGCCGCCATGCGGCGGCTCAGGAAGTTAACAGGGAGGCGTCAAACAGAGTGGATAGCCACTCAGATCCAGAGGACTGGATGACCGAAACCCTAACGCGAAACTCCTAAGGACGAGTTAATGCTAAGCCGCGATTTACCTAAATGAAGATCGCGTGGTGCCGCCTCAGCTCTTGAACGCCGCCTCGGCAGCGCTCTTCGACGATTGCTTGGCGCCAAGCGCTTGTTCCACGCGAGCGATCTCGGCCTTCAGCGCGTCGATGAGTGCTTCGAGATCGCCCACCGAGTGTTTGCTGAGTTCTTGGCCAAGCTCGTAGGTCTTGGCCTTTTTGACCGGCTGGAGATCGTCGAGATCCATGGGCGCATCCTAGCACTATGCGACCTCGTGCTAATCCCCTAACTGTCATCACCCTTGAGGATGAAGAGCGCGATGCTGCCAAAGACCATGACCGCGATCGAAGCCAAGGGCGCCGGCGGTCCCGAGATGCTCGTGCCGGGGACAAGGCCCGTGCCCGAGCCCGGTCCGGGCGAGGTCCTGATCGAGGTTGCCGCTGCCGGCATCAACCGTCCCGACGTGCTCCAGCGTCAGGGTCTCTACCCCGCGCCCAAGGGCGCGTCCGATCTTCTTGGGCTCGAGGTCGCCGGCAAGGTCGTGGGGCTTGGACCGGGCGCAACCCGCTTCAAGCAAGGCGACCTCGTCTGCGCCCTCGTCAATGGCGGCGGCTATGCGGAATACGCCGTGGCGCCCGAAGACACCACTCTGCCGGTGCCGCCGGGTCTCTCTCTGGTCGAGGCCGCCGCCCTGCCCGAGACCGTGTTCACGGTGTGGCATAATGTGTTCGAGCGCGCTTCGCTCAAGCCCGGCGAATGGCTGTTGGTGCATGGCGGCACGAGCGGTATCGGAACCACGGCGATCCAGATCGGAGCCGCGCTCGGCGCCCGCGTCATCGTGACGGTGGGAAGTGCCGAGAAGGCCCGGGCGGCAGTGGCGCTCGGCGCCGTGCGCGCCGTCAACTATCGTGACGTAGACTTCGTCGAGGCCGTGCGCGTCGCGACCGGGGGCGAGGGCGCCAATGTCATTCTCGACATGGTGGGCGGCGACTATGTCGAGCGCAATCTACGCGCCGCCGCGCTGGACGGCCGGATCGTGCAGATCGCCTTCCTCAAAGGCTCCAAAGTCGAGATCGATTTGATGCGGCTGATGCTGCGGCGGCTTACCCTCACCGGCTCGACGCTCCGCGCCCAGACCGCTGAGACCAAGGCCCGCATGACGAAAGGAGTCGAGCAGCGTGTCTGGCCGCTCATCGCCCAAGGAAAATTCAAGCCCGTGATCGACTCCACCTTCAGCCTCGTCGATGCCGCCGACGCTCACCGCCGGATCGAGGATCCCGGCCATATCGGCAAGATCGTCCTGGAAGTGCGCTAGCGGCCTCATGATTCGAGCGTCTCGATCCCAACAGCCCCAATCGACAATTGCCTAAAAGACGATCACGCCCTATATAGATGTCGTTCCCCTTCATGTGATCCCGGATTTCGTCTTTCGCCGAAGGGGCGGAAGACCGCGCCGCCCCTCAAGGTTTGGAGCTATGGACCGCACCCCGCTGATGCCGAAAGCGACCGCCGTCTGGCTGGTCGACAACACCTCGCTCACTTTCGAGCAGATCGCCGAGTTCTGCGGGCTGCACGTGCTCGAGGTCAAAGGCATCGCCGACGGCGACGTGGCCCATGGCATCAAGGGCATGGACCCGATCTCATCGGGACAGCTCTCCCGCGAGGAGATTGCCAAGGCGGAGCTCAACCCTTCGCACCGGCTCAAGCTCTCCGAGCCCAAGGTCGAGGTGCCCGAGGTGAAGACCAAGCGCGGCCCGCGCTACACGCCGGTGTCGCGTCGTCAGGACCGGCCGAACGCAATTCTCTGGCTGTTGAAGAACCATCCCGAGCTCAAGGACTCGCAGATCATGCGGCTGGTCGGCACCACCAAGCCGACCATCATCGCCATCCGCGAGCGGAGCCACTGGAATTCGCCCAATCTCCAGGCCCAGGACCCGGTGACGCTCGGGCTGTGTTCTCAGATCGACCTCGACGCCGAGGTGAAGAAGGCGGCGGCGCGGCTCGAGCGCGAGCGCAAAGAGGCGGGCCTGGCCGAGCCGCCCAAGGCCGGAACGTTGTTGCCGACCGAAGAGACCACCGCCCCGCCCCCGGAGCCTCAGCCCGAGCCCGAGCGGCCGATGGCCACCGCGCTGGCGCAAGAGGCCCGCGCCGCCATGACGGCGCCCGACGAAGAGGAAGAGACGCCCGACATCGAGTCCGTCTTCGCCAAGCTGAAAGACCTGAAGCGCACCGACGCCCCGTCGGAATAGTCCGCCTATCCCCTGCGGGAGGGTTAGGCGCGCCGAAATCGGTTCGGGGCCGCGCCAGCTAACGGTTATTCGCGGCGCGCCAGCCTCCCTCGATTTTCCGGTTTCCGATTGCCGATCGGCTTATCCCTTCGCTAGGCTGCGATAAGGAAACGCGCCTCGGGGGATGGTTGAATGGCCAACCCTTATGACACCGGCCTCGAAAAGACACCGGCGAATTACCAGCCGTTGACTCCGCTTGTGTTCTTGGAACGCGCCGCAAGCGTCCACCCCGGCCACGCCGCCATCATCCACGGCAAGACGCGCACCACCTACGCGGAATTCTACGCGCGGAGCCGCAAGCTTGCCTCCGCCCTCGCCGCGCGCGGGATCGGCCTGGGCGATACCGTTTCAGCCATGCTCGCCAACACCCCGGCAATGCTGGAGGCGCATTACGGCGCGCCCATGGTGGGCGCCGTGCTGCACGCCATCAACACCCGGCTGGACGCGTCCGCCGTCGCCTTCATGCTCGACCACGCCAACACCAAGGTCCTGATCGGCGACACCGAGTTCGGCCCCGTGCTCGCCGAAGCCCTCAAGCAGGCCAAGGTGAAGCCGCTGGTGATCGATTACCGCGACCTCGAATGCGGGGTCGAAGGAACGAGACTGGGCAATCTCGATTACGAGGATTTTGTCGCCTCCGGCGACCCCCAATTTGCATGGACGATGCCGGAAGATGAATGGAACGCGATCGCTCTCAACTATACCAGCGGCACCACTGGCAACCCCAAGGGCGTGGTCTATCATCATCGCGGCGCGGCGCTCATGTGCTACGCCAACGCGCTCGCGACCGGCATGGGCCAGCACCCGGTCTATCTGTGGACGCTGCCGATGTTCCACTGCAATGGCTGGTGCTTTCCCTGGTCGATCTCGCTGCTCTCAGGGACTCATGTCTGCCTCCGCGCGATGCGGGCCAAGCCGATATACGACGCCATCGCCGACCATAAGGTGTCGCATCTCTCCGGAGCCCCCTTCGTCATGTCGGCCTTGCTCAACGCCACCGACGACGAGCGGCGCCTTTTTCCCCAGCGCGTCGCCTTCAGCCATGCCGCGGCCCCGCCGCCGGCCGCCGTGCTCGCCAAAATGGACGAGGCCGGGTTCGAACTCACTCATCTCTACGGCCTGACCGAGACCTATGGTCCCGCCACGCTGAATGAATGGCACGCCGCCTGGGACGAGCTTCCGCCCGAGCAGCGGCTCGAAAAGCGCATCCGTCAGGGCGTGCGCTATCACGCTCTCGAAGGTCTCGCGGTGATGGACCCCGAGACCATGGAAGAGGTCGCCCGTGACGGCGAGACGCTGGGCGAGGTCATGTTCCGCGGCAATATCGTGATGAAGGGCTATCTGAACAACAAACAAGCCACCGACGAGACGTTCGCCGGCGGCTGGTTCCATTCCGGCGATCTCGGCGTGATGCACCCCGACGGCTATATCCAGCTCAAGGACCGGTCAAAGGACATCATCATATCGGGCGGGGAGAACATCTCATCCATCGAGGTCGAGGACGTGCTCTACAAGCATCCCTCGGTAGCGGCCGCCGCCGTCGTCGCCAAGCCCGACACCAAATGGGGTGAGACGCCCTGCGCTTTTGTCGAGACGCGGCCAGGCGCGCAAGTCACCGAAGACGAGATCATTGCCTGGTGCAAGGAGAAGCTCGCCCGCTACAAATGCCCGCGCCATGTCGTGTTCATCGATCTGCCCAAGACCTCGACGGGCAAGATCCAGAAATTCAAGCTCCGCGAGATGGCGAAGACGGTGTGAACCGAACCCTCGGCGGCAAATCCGGCTTGCACCGGGCCGCTGCTTGGCGCCAATCTGACGGTGGCTTGAAGGGGGGAACCGGCATAGGGCTCGAGGAGCAATTCAAGGAGATTGCAGGGTTCGTCGCCCTTGCCATCGAAGCGGCCGCCGTTCTCGTCGTGAGCTACGGCGCGATCCAGGCGCTGGCCGGATTGGTGGGATCCGCGCTCAGCCGCACCGCCGACGAGATGATCGGCCGGGGAGATCTGGCTCAAATTCGCGACCTGGATCTTGCTCGCGCTGGAATTTGCGCTCGCCGCCGATCTCGTGCGCACGGCGGTCGCGCCCACCTGGGACGATATCTCGAAGCTCGCGGTGATCGCGACGATCCGCACCATGCTCAACTACTTCCTGGCGAAGGACATCGCCGAGTTCGACCGGGCGCGCCAATCCGGCGGAAATCCGCCCTCGGCCCAGGTCGGTCCCTAATCCGTATTGGACCCCCGCGATATAATGTGTTTGAGTGAATCAAAGCACTGCGAAACAGCGCAAAAATGGGCTCGGGGGCTCTGCGTCCGGCTTTCGAACGCGATCAAGGACGGGCCAAAGGGCCATTCACGGGTAGCGCGCAAGTGCCCGCTCACCTTTAAGCCTTCGCGCCGGGACAATCGCCTCGTTTGGGATTTGAGGGATGATCAGCAAAACGACATCAACGCCGCGCTTTCAGCTCATCCTGATCAAGCCGTCGCACTACGACAATGACGGCTATGTCGTGCAGTGGCTGCGCTCGACCATGCCGTCGAACTCGCTCGCCGCGGTCTATAGCCTTGCCCTCGGCGCGGCCGAGCGGCAGTTGCTCGGCTCCGATCTGCCGATCGATGTCATGGCCATGGACGAGACCAATACCCGTGTGCGCCCGCGCGAGATCGCGCGCCGCATTGCCGAGAATGGCGGGCAAGGGCTGGTCGGGATCGTCGGCGCGCAGTCGAACGAATTCCCCCGCGCCGTCGACATTGCGCGGCCTTTGCGTGCGGCCGGCGTGCAAGTGATGATTGGCGGCTTCCATGTGTCGGGCTGCCTCTCCATGCTTGAGGAACTCCCGGACGACATCAAGGAGGCGCAAAGCCTCGGCGTGTCGATCTATGCGGGCGAGGCCGAGGAAGGCCTCGACGAGGTGATCCTCGACGCCGCACGAGGGGAACTGCGACCCCTCTACGATCACATGAAGCATCTGCCGGATATCGGCGACATCGCCGCCCCGCCCTTCCTGCCGGTCGACTTTGTCAGGCGCACCATCGGCAATGTGACGAGCTTCGACGCCGGCCGCGGCTGCCCCTTCCAGTGCTCCTTCTGCACCATCATCAATGTGCAGGGCCGGAAGTCGCGCTGCCGCTCTCCCAATTCGGTCGAGCAGATCATCCGCTTGAATTGCGAGCAGGGGATCAACCGCTTCTTCATTACCGATGACAATTTCGCCCGCAACAAGGACTGGGAAGCGATCTACGACCGGCTCATCAAGCTGCGCGAGGAGGACGGCCTCGACATCCGCTTCTGCATTCAGGTCGATACGCTCTGCCACCGCATTCCGAACTTCATCGACAAATCGCGGCGCGCCGGCGTCACCCGCGTGTTCATCGGGCTCGAAAACATCAATCCCGCCAATCTGATCGCCGCCAAGAAACGGCAGAACAAGATCACCGAATACCGCAAGATGCTGCTCGAATGGAAACGGGTCGGCATCATGACCTATGCCGGCTACATTCTCGGCTTCGAGAACGACACGCCCGAGTCGATCAAGCACGACCTCGAGATCATCAAGAAAGAGTTGCCGCTCGACATGCTCGAATTTTTCATCCTCACCCCGCTACCGGGCTCGGAGGACCACAAGGTGCTGTCTGAGAAGGGCGTGTGGATGGACCCCGACATGAACAAATACGATGTCGAGCACGTCGTCACCGCCCATCCCAAGATGACGGAAGCCGAGTGGAAGGAGGCCTATCGCACCGCCTGGGGCCATTTCTATACCGACGATCACCTTGAGACCATCGTGCGGCGCGCTTATGCCAGCGGCATCAATATCCGGTCTCTGATGCCGGTCTTGTTCTGGTTCTCGAGCGCGGTGCCGGTCGAGAATCTGCATCCGCTGCAATGGGGCATCTTCCGCGTCAAATACCGTCACGACCGGCGCTCAGGCCTGCCGCTCGAATCGCCGCTCGCGTTCTACGGCCGCTACGCCGCCGACATCGCCCGCAAGCTCGTCATGGTGGCGCGGCGCTGGCGGCATCTGAAACGCATCGTGCGCAAGGTCGAGGCCGACCCGCGAGCCAAGCTCTATATGGACGAAGCCCTCACCCCTGTGGCCGAGGAAGATAGCGCGCATATGGAGCTCTACACGCAGAACCAGGCCGCCCGCTCCGCCGTAGCACGCGAACTCCGCGTGGCGGGAAAGAACGCCAACGGCCATGACGGCAAGTCCCCGGCCACGGCCGGTCATCCAGACAATGAGCATCGGACTGACGGTCACGATGCCGGGCATCCCTCTCCTGGGCATCCTCTCAGCGAGCAGAACGAGCCCATTTCGCCTATCGTGTGAACGGCCGGTCGATGGTCGTGATCGAAGGCTTCCCGGATCTGGTCAGGGACCTCTCGAAGCGGCGGTGATTTGGCGAGGGAATCGCCCGTGGCTCAAAAGCCCCTGAAGGCGCGCCCGAACATAGCAGCGAAGTCCGTCTCCTGCCGGCGCAGGGCGACACGCTGAGGCCTGTCGCGCCGCTTCCTCGAGAGGCCCCGATTCCAACCCTCGATCGAAGCGACGGTCTCGCGTTCTGGCCGGACCGCCACAGTTTGCGGAGCTTTTTTGGCCGCGATCGCCACCGGTTCGTGAGGTGTCGACACTGTCGTTTGCGGTGGCGCCACAGCCGCTATTTGCGGCGCGGCAGGGCCATGCTCACGCTCCCGGTAGCCTCCGACAAAGGGGCCGAGCGCGCCTTCCTTGACCCAGCCGAGCTGTCCGCTGCCGAGATCCTGGATGTGGACGAAGCCCGCCTCGCGCGCGATCACCCGAAGCGGCCGTCCCGCCGAATAGGCCAATAATACCGGCGCGGCCAAGGACGGTCGCGAGCGGACGACGGTGGTGTAGGCGGCAACCTGGACCCATTCGTTGCGGCGCTCGACCTTGGGCTCGGTTACCGCTGCCACCGATGCTACCGATGCTACCGGCTGTTTCGCCCTCACCGTCTCGCCGGTTGGAGGCGGCAAAGGCCATTCCTCGGAGGAAGGCCGGATCAGAAAGAGGATGAGGGCAGTGTAAAGGGCGGCCCCGATGAGCCACACCGACGGCAACGGGCTACGCATGCCGATCTCCGCATCGGCCCCACCGTCAAGCGAAAGACTACACCTAACGCCACGCCCTACTCAAGCGCGGCGATGGTCGGAGATCGACTAAGCATAAAGTTCAGGCTGCGAACGGGCAGAAGCGGTCAACGACCGCCGAGAGCCCGGTTGATCATGTCGGTGAAGGCGCCGCCACTGCGCCGCCACCAGCGCCCGCGCCAGCGCGGCTCCTCCTCGTCATACATCGCCTCGGCGTCCTGCGGCGTCCCCGGCGCGGCGACAGGTCCAAGAAAATGAGCCTGCATCCAACCGGTCGCGGCGCTTCTCGGATCGGTGACCTCGACCCAGCCTTCATAACGCGACACCACTCTCAACGTGCGGCCGTAAGGGAAGGCGAACAGCATGGGCGCATCCTCCGAGGCCGTGCCGTGCATCCCGGCGCCGGACACCAGCACCTGCACCCAATCCTGGGGCTCCTCCTCCGGTCCGCCCGGCCAGGCATTGGGATCGGCGTCCTCCGGCAACCCGGCCATCGGGTCCGAGGGGTCGTCATACTCTCCGGGCTGCGCCATGGGATCGGGCGCCTCTTCATCCATTCCCGGCCCGGAAGCTGGATTGGGCGCGGCGCGCTGCCAGGGAAGCGCGTTGGGATCGCCGGTCGCGCCCTCGTCCGGAGGCAAGGCCGCCATGTCGGTCGAATCCTGCTCCGCTGTATTAGGGCCTGCTTCCGAAACGGCCGGGGCCTGCGTGGCTTGAGCCGCGGCGCTCGGGGCCGGAGCCGCCTGCTTTTGCGACCCGTCCTCGCTCGGTGCATCGTCCGCCCGGACGATCTTGTCCTGATAGGCGAGCGTCCGCGACGGCGGCGGGCTCTCCGCCCGTTTGATCCCGGGCTGAGGGCTCACGATCATGTAAATAGCCGCGCAGACGACCGCGCTGAGCACCAACAGCGAAATAATGAGCTTGTTAATGGCAGGTCTCCCCGTCCTCTGTCGCAATTAGCGGCGAAAAAGGCGGCAACAGCGTGTCATCGCCACCCTTTATGGATGCGTTAAGCCTAATATTCCGTCAACCGCCGAAGCCTGTCACCCGATTCCGGAAAAGCAAGCGAGCACAACGGGCTAAGCTCGCACGCCCACGCCCACTTCCCGCGACCGGCGCCCATGGCTACCATGCCGAAAACTGCCCCTCGCCTCCGCCCCGCGGTGCCCCATGCTCACCTACAAGGAATACGACAACGCGAAAGCGGTCGAGATCGTGCTCGAGGGCCGCGTCTCGACGCAGGAATTCGATACTCTGGCCGAACGGCTGGAGACTTTCATCGGGCGCCACGGCCGCGTGCGCGTGCTCGAGATCGTCAAGGATTTCGAGGGCATGGATGCGAGCGCGTTCTGGCATGACATCAAGTTCAGCCTGCGGCATCTCAAGGATTTCAGCCGCTGTGCCATCGTCGCAAGCCCCGACACGCATCACCTCTGGTCGAGCCTGGTGGCGCCCTTCATGTCCTGCGAGGTGGAGCATTTCGCTCCGGGCGAAGAGGACACCGCCCGCGACTGGCTGATGTGGCCCGAGGGCGCCGCCGACGTATGAGCGCGGCCGGCGCGAGATTGCGGCATGGCCTGAAAACGAAAGGCCGCTCGAGCGCGAGCGGATCTTGCGCCCCCCACGGCCTTGTCAAAACTCCTGAGCGCGGGATGAGCTCTAGTGGCTCAGCTCGTGCTTGAGACGCTCCATCTCATCCTTGAGACGCAATTTTTGACGCTTCCATTCCGCGATTTTGAGGTCGTCCGAGGTTGGCCGGGCCAACTCCTCTTCGATCCTACGATCCAAAGCACGATGCTTTTCGGACAACTCCTCGAGGTGTGCGTCTAGCGCCATTTCGGACCTCCGTATCAGTTGGTCTCGGTTCGCCTATTGTGTCAAATCGACGACGATTTGTCTAATGCCGGCCTGCCGTCCCCTCGTTCTTGCGCGGGATCGAATCGCTGCTACCCGTGCGCAAATCGCGCCAAGGTCTTGCACCGTTCCCGGTTCGCCGCGATACTTTCGGCCGTCCCGGGGAGAGGCAAGGAGCAGGGGACGTCCGATGGAGAGCGAGGAGATTCGCGAGCTCCGGGCGACGTTGCTCAGGCTCAAGCAAGAGCATCGCGATCTCGACAGCGCCATCAATGCGCTCGAGGAATCGGGCCGCGCTGACGCCCTTCAGCTCAAGCGCCTCAAGAAGAAGAAACTCGCTCTCAAGGACGAGATCGCCCGGATCGAAGACCAGCTCCTTCCCGACATCATCGCCTGATTTGATCTTCAGAACGTACCTTGCCAAGCAAGAGCCCGCCCCTATAATCCCGCGCTTTCCACCGCCAGGCCTGTTCCTTCCCGCGAGAATTGCGCAATGAGCGCTGAAAAGCCCGTCATCGGCATCATCATGGGCAGCCGCTCCGACTGGCCGACGCTCAAGGCGGCGGCCTCCGTTCTCGACGCGCTCAAAATCGCCTACGAGACCAAGGTCGTGTCGGCGCACCGCACGCCGCAGCGGCTCTACGCCTATGCCACGAGCGCGCGCGAGCGCGGGCTCAAGGTCATCATCGCCGGCGCCGGCGGGGCCGCCCACCTTCCCGGCATGACCGCCTCGATGACCGAGCTGCCGGTCCTCGGCGTTCCGATCGAGAGCCGCACGCTGAAGGGCCTCGACAGTCTTCTCTCCATCGCCCAGATGCCGGCGGGCGTACCGGTGGGAACGCTCGCCATCGGCGAGGCCGGCGCCGCCAATGCGGCGCTTCTCGCGGCCCAGATCCTCGCCCTCAGCGATGGGCGCCTTGCCGCCCGCGTCATGGCCTGGCGCGCGGCACAAACCGATTCCGTCGCCGAGGCGGTCGAGGATAATGCCTGACCGCGAGCTGCCCCCCGGCAGCACGATCGGTATCCTCGGCGGCGGCCAGCTCGGCCGCATGCTCGCCATGGCTGCCGCCAGACTCGGCCTCAAGGCTCACATCTATTCCGACGAGGCCGAGGCCCCGGCCTTCGACGTCGCGGCGGCGAAATCGGTCGGCTCCTATGGCGACGGCGACGCGATCGCGCAATTTGCCTCGTGCGTCGACGTCGTGACCTGCGAGTTCGAGAACGTGCCCGCCGCGGCGCTTGAAGCCGCTGCGCGCATCGTTCCCGTCTTTCCTCCGGCGAAGTCGTTCGCCGTGGCCCAAGACCGGCTCGCCGAGAAGGACTTCGTCAATGGGCTTGGCATTCCCGTCGCACCCTACGCACCGGTCGATTCGCTCGACGATTTGCGAAACGCGCTTGGGCGAGTGCGATATCCGGCCCTGCTCAAGACGCGGCGCTTCGGCTATGACGGCAAGGGTCAAGTCCCGATCCGGAACGAGGAGGACGCCGTGCCTGCGCTCGCGGCCATCGGCCCGGTACCGGCGCTGGTCGAAGGAATCGTGCCCTTCGAATGCGAGGTTTCGGTGATCGTCGTTCGGGGACAGCGGGGCGAGCTCCAGTTCTACGATCCGGTCGAGAACGTGCATCAGGGCGGCATTCTCGCCATCAGCCGTGCACCGGCCCGCATTGCGCCGGCCTTGGCGGTCGAGGCGAGGACCATCGCCGGCAAGATCGCTGACGCGCTCGCCCATGTCGGGGTGCTGTGCGTCGAGATGTTCGCGCGAAAGGGAGAGCGGCCCGAGCTGATCGTCAACGAGTTCGCGCCGCGGGTGCACAATTCCGGGCATTGGACGCTCGATGCCTGCCTCATCAGTCAATTCGAGAGCCATATCAGGGCCATCTCGGGCTGGCCGCTGGGCGAAACTGCGCGCCATAGCGATGCGGTGATGACCAATTTGATCGGCGCCGATGTCGACAGATGGCGCGAACTTGCCGCCGAGCCCGATACCGCCATCCATCTCTACGGCAAGCCCGAAGCGCGCCAGGGCCGCAAGATGGGCCACGTCACCCGGCTCTATCCCAAGAGCTGAGAGCGACCCGATCTGGACAAGATGCGGCCCTTCTGTTAGAGCACCTGCGGCGGAACCCCGATCGGTTTCCGGCCGGGGTTTAATTTGGCCTTCCGCCTCCAATCCTGACAATCACCCGGGCCAGCGGAGAGAGAGAAACGCTCGTGCAAGTCGTCGTTCGCGATAACAATGTCGATCAGGCCCTGAGGGCCTTGAAAAAGAAGATGCAGCGCGAAGGCATCTTCCGCGAGATGAAGCTCCGCAACTACTACGAAAAACCGTCAGAGAAGCGCGCCCGCGAGAAGGCCGAGGCCATCCGCCGGGCGCGGAAGCTCGCCCGTAAAAAGGCGCAGCGTGAAGGCGGTGGCGGCGTCGGCGCGACGGCTGCCGCCAAGCCGCGCGGCCCGCGCCGATAATCACTTAATCCGAAGTCTCGTCATACCGGCGAAAGCCGGTATCCAGGCGCAATCTGCGTGCCTGCTTCTCTGGAGTCCGGCTTACGCCGGAATGACGGAGGATAACCGAGGCGGTTACCGCGCCTCGCCGCTCGCCGCCGCCGCGATCTCGATCCGGCCCCCGGCCTTGACCACCGGCGCCGGGCGGAGCGCATCGAGAAAGCCGCGCACTCTCTCCCACGCGCCCCGGTCGAACAGGTCGTTATGGCCCGCTTGCGGCACGACGGTCAGATTTTTCGGTTGGTTGGCGGCATGAAAGACGCGCCGCGCCTGATCGAGAGGGATGATCGCGTCCCTGCCGCCGTGAACGATAAAGAGCGGCACTGTCACCTCAGCGATGCGATCGATGGTGCGATATTGATCGGCCATGATGAGCGCGAGCGGAAAGCCCTTCCACATCAGCCTGCCGACATCGACGATTGAGGTGAACGGCGCTTCGAGCACGAGCGCCTCGATATGGCGCTGGAGCGAGAGCCTGGTCGCGACCGCCGTGCCGAGCGATTCGCCGTAAGCGATAACGTCGTGCGGGGCTATGCCGAGCCCGCGCAGACAATCGTAGGCGCTGACGGCGTCGGCGGCGATCCTCGACTCGCTCGGCCTGCCCTCCGACCCGCCATAGCGGCGATAATTGAGCATGAACACGCCATAACCGTCGGCGGCGATCGTCCGGACCTTGCCCGCGCGACTGGCCGCGTTCCCGCTATTGCCGGTGAAGTAGAGCAGCGTCGGTTTCGACCCGCGCGCGGGCCGATACCAGGCGATAAGCTTGGTGCCGTCGGTCGCCTTGAAGGCGATTTCCTCGACGCCCTGAAGCCCCGCGTCCTTAGGATCGACGCGCGTGCGGTCGGGCAAATAGATGAAATATCGGTGCAGCAATCGGCCGATGCCGACGATCAGCCCGAAGATACCGGCAAGTGCAAGGATGAGGTTCAGCATGGTTCAAGCAATACCTTTCGGGTCATTTCGTTAAAAGCGGTGGGGCGACTTAATTGGTGACATTCATGAATGCTCTTTGAATGATGCTTTCATATAGGTTCAACTCGCTCCCGATAGGGGGTGCCGGAGCGCAGAGCGTCACGGCAAAACCCTTGCGGAGAGCCGGGCGCATCCCGAACCGCAGCGCGGCAGCTCCACTCCCCTAGACGTCGCATGCTTAAGAAAGGTTCAGCGGAAGCGGGGTCCTATCCCCTGCCCCGGCGTTGAAGGCAAGATTTATTGAGATCAAAATCTTCGTGCCGGGCGCTCTAGCGGTGGAATGGAGCCGCAATTGGGCGATTCTTCGATGGGTTTGCGGCGATTAACCGGCAGGGAGGTCACAATGACTTGGCGATTTCCTCGGTCATCTTCTTGGCATCGCCGAGCACCATCATGGTGTTGTCGCGATAGAACAGCGGATTGTCGATGCCGGCATAGCCCGAGGCGAGCGACCGCTTGTTGAACAGCACGGTCCCGGCCTTCCACACTTGGAGCACCGGCATGCCATAGATCGGCGAGGAGGGATCGTCCTCGGCCGCGGGGTTGGTGACGTCATTGGCGCCGATCACATAGACCACGTCGGCCTGCGGAAATTCGGAATTGATATCCTCGAGTTCGAATACCTCGTCATAGGGCACATTGGCCTCGGCCAGCAGGACATTCATGTGGCCCGGCATGCGACCCGCCACCGGATGAATGGCGTATTTCACCTCGACGCCGGCCTCCTTCAGTCCGTCGGCCATCTCGCGCAGCGCATGTTGGGCCTGCGCCACCGCCATGCCGTAACCCGGCACCACGATCACCTTGCCGGCATTCTTCATCAGAAAGGCCGCATCCTCCGCCGACCCCAGCTTCACCGGCTTCTGCTCGGCGCCCGCGGCCGGCCCCGCCACCTCGCCGCCGAACCCGCCGAGGATCACGCTGATGAAGGAGCGGTTCATCCCCTTACACATGATGTAGGAGAGGATCGCGCCCGACGAGCCGACCAGCGCGCCTGTGATGATGAGCGCCGAATTGCCGAGGGTGAAGCCGATGCCGGCCGCCGCCCACCCCGAATAGGAATTCAGCATCGAGATGACCACCGGCATGTCGGCGCCGCCGATGGGAACGATAATGAGGATGCCGAGCAGGAAGGACAGCACCGCGACCGCCCAGAAATAGACCGCGCTCTGCTCCAGGCAGAACATCACGACGCAGATCACGAGCAACACCGCGAGCGCGATGTTGATGAGATGACGCGCGGGCAGGAGGATGGGCTTGCCCGACATGCGCCCGGAAAGTTTCAAGAAGGCGATGACCGAGCCGGTGAAGGTGACGGCGCCGATGGCCGCGCCCAGCGACATCTCGATCAGGCTCGCGGTGGGGATTGCGCCCGGAGCGCCGATACCGAAGGCCTCAGGCGCATAGAATGCTGCGGCCGCAACCAGCACCGCCGCCATGCCGACCAGCGAGTGGAACGCGGCAACCAGCTCCGGCATCGCGGTCATGGGAATGCGCCGCGCGATCGCAGCACCAATGCCCCCGCCGATGGCGACGCCGCCTACGATCATCGCCCAGGTGAGCGGCTCCTGCGGCCGCGCCACGGCGAGCGTGGTGAGGACGGCGATGGCCATGCCGGCCATGCCGAGATAGTTCCCGCGCCGCGAGGTCTCGGGCGAGGACAGCCCGCGGAGCGCCAGGATGAAGAGGACGCCCGCGACGAGATAGAGCAGCGCGACGAGATCCGAGCTCATTTCTTTTTCTTCTGATACATGCCGAGCATGCGCTGGGTGACGAGGAAGCCGCCGAAAATGTTGACGCTCGCCATGATAAGCGCGGCAAAACCGAGCAGCTTGGCGAGGACATGACCCGAGGAGCCGGGCGCATCGGCGCCCTCGACGGCCACGGCCAGCAGCGCGCCGACCACGATCACCGAGGAGATGGCGTTGGTTACCGACATAAGCGGCGTATGCAGGGCGGGCGTCACGCTCCACACCACGAAATAGCCGACGAAGATCGCCAGCACGAAAATGGAGAAGTGGAAGACGAATTCGTGCCCGCCCTCCGGCGCGGCCGCCTCCTGCGCCAGCGCCGTCCCGGCAAACAGCCATTCGGCACTCACGGCGAGTGCGAGCACGCCAAGCGCGAGGCCGAGCAAACGGTTCTTCATCATTTGGCCTCCTTCGGCTGCCGCTTGGCGCCGCTCTTCTTCGCCGGGGCGTTTGCCGGCTTGGCGCCGAGCCTTTCGGCAATCATAGCGTTGACGATAGCGCCGTCGCGCGCAATGAGCGTGCCCTTGACCAGCTCGTCGTCCCAATTGATGGCGAGCGTATTCTTCTCTTTGTCGATCAAAGGTTCGACGAAGGCTTGGAGGTTGCGGGCGTAAAGGCTCGAGGCATTGACCGGCACCTCGCCCGGCAAATTGAGCTTGCCAAAAATGCGCACGCCCTTATGGGCGACGATCTCGCTGGGCTTGGCCAGCTCGGCATTGCCGCCGCGCTCGACCGCGAGATCGACGATCACCGAGCCGGGCTTCATGCTCTCGATCATCTCCTTGGAGATGAGCTTTGGCGCGGGCCGTCCCGGGATCAGCGCCGTGGTGATGACGATATCCTGGCTCTTGACGTGCTCGGCGACAAGCGCCGCTTGTTTCTTCTTATAGGCGTCCGACATCTCCTTGGCGTAGCCGCCGGCGGTCTCGGCCTGCTTGAACTCCTCGTCCTCGACCGCGATGAATTTCGCGCCGAGCGAGGCCACCTGTTCCTTGACCGCGGGGCGCACATCGGTGGCGGTGACGATGGCGCCGAGCCTGCGCGCCGTGGCGATGGCTTGCAGCCCGGCGACGCCCACGCCCATGACGAACACCCGAGCGGCCGGCACCGTGCCCGCCGCCGTCATCATCATCGGTAGAGCCCGCTCGAACGTGGCGGCCGCATCCACCACGGCCTTGTAGCCCGCGAGGTTCGATTGCGACGACAGCACGTCCATGCTCTGCGCGCGGGAGATGCGCGGCATCAGCTCCATGGCGAACAGCGCAACGCCCGTCTTGGCGAGCGCGTCGAGACCTTCTGCATCGGAGAACGGATCGAGCATTCCGATCACCGACGCGCCCTTCTTCATGCTGTTGACGATCTCGGCGCGCGGCCGCCTGACGGTTAGCACGATGTCGGCATCGCCGACCGCCTCGGCGTCGGTCTTGGCGATCTTCGCCCCTGCCGCCTTGTAATCCTCATCGGAGAAGTGGGACCGGGAGCCGGCGCCGGCGCGGATTGCGACGCTCGCCCCGGCTTTGACGAGCTTCTTCACCGTCTCGGGCGTCAGCCCGATGCGCGGCTCGTGCTGATCTTCGGCGGGCACGCCAATCGCGATCATTGCGGTCTTTGCGGCTCAAAGGATGCGCCGGGCGAGAAGCGCCGGTGCAGATTGATGTCAAAGGCTAAAGGGGGCAGCGCAGCAACGCCGCGCTCACGTGACAAATCTGGCCGCTCAAGCCACAAACACCGCTAGAAGCACCATGACCAGGACCGCGCCGGCGATCCCATAGGCCGCCAGCTTGCAGAACAATTTGTAGGTCTTTACGTGCTCGGGATAGTCCATCGCCGGACTGCCCTCTTGCGGATCGATGCGCATTGCCTTGCCCTCTGACGCTCGCTTTATTGCTCTCTCCCGCGCCAATACCATAAAGCTTGGCGCATGGGCAATAATCGGCCCTGCGCCTCGGGCCGACGCCTAGATGGAACCCTCAGGCAGAGGGACGCGGGCGTCCGCAAAGGTCGCGCGCTGGCGTCCCGCCACATCGGCAAGCACGGCCCCGGCGATCGTGTCGTTGAACAGGCGGTGGTAGTTGAGCTCGGCGCTGAGATGAAGGAACACCCCGCCAAGCCCGATCGCAGCCCGGTCCATAAACACGAATTCGCGCGGCACCTTGACCGGACCCTTTTCCTGTAAGCCGCGATGCACCGTGAAGGCCTCCTTCCTCCCATACATGCCCGGGCTCACCCGATCGGCGATGGTGCGGACGCGATCATCGAGCATCGGGCCGTAGATGAAGTTCGCCCAGATATTGAGGATATCGATCAACTCGTTGGAGAGGCCGGCGAAGCCCCAGGTCTCATAGGCATGCACGACCAGCGCGCGATCCCCTCTAAGGAGGCCGTGATAGAGGTCGATCACGCCCTGGATGAATTTGGGGGCGAAGGTGCGCATGCAGCCATAGTCGAGCAGATTGATTCCGGCCGCCCTCCCCTCGCCATCCTCGAACACGGTGTAATTGCCGAGATGGGGATCGCCGTGGATCACCCCGTACTGGCTGAACGGGTACCACCAGGCGCGGAACATGGCGCGCGCTATTCTGTTGCGCTCTTCGAGCGGCCGGGCCGTGTAATCGAGCAGCCGCCTGCCTTCGAGCCAGGTCATGGTGAGGAGACGCCTGGTCGAGAGTTCGGGAAGCACTTCGGGTACGCGAATGAGCGGCTCGTCGCTGAAGATGATCCCGTAGAGCCGCGTGTGCCGCGCTTCGAGATCGTAGTCGAGCTCCTCGCGCAACCGAGCCGAGATTTCCTTCAGCATTTCCGAGGTGTCGATGGCTGGGCGCATGCGGGCATGAACGGAAAAGAGGACGGCGAGCTGAGCAAGGTCGGCCTCCACCGCGGACTGCATGTCGGGATATTGCAGCTTGGCGGCGAGCGCCCGGCCGTCATGACTCACGGCGCGATGCACCTGGCCGAGCGAGGCTGAGGCCGCCGCTTCATGGGCGAAGCGCGCGAACTTCCCCTCCCATTCGGGCCCAAGCTCCGCCGCCATGCGCCGCCGCACGAAGGGCCAGCCCATCGGCGGGGCCTGGCTCTGAAGCTGACCGAGCTCGGCGGCATATTCGGCGGGGAGCGCCTCGGGGATGGTGGCAAGGAGCTGCGCCACCTTCATGATCGGGCCCTTGAGGCCGCCAAGGGCTGAGGCAAGCGAGGCGGCATCCCTCTCGCGCTCCGGGTCGAGCCCGAAGAGCCGCCGTGCGGCGATACGCGCCGCCACCCCGCCGACGTTGGCGCCGACCCTGCCATAGCGGAGCGCGCGGGCGCTGAAACGGTTCTTCTCCTTGTCGGATCGGCGATCGGTCATGGGGTTCCCGGAAAGAGGGTTCTCCCCTCATATAGGAGCGGCAGGCGCCAAGAGAACATTGAGACGAAGGCGAATTGCCGCCGCTCTCGAAGCGAGTCATTCTTGGCCCTTCAACAAGAGCCCGTGATCATGAACCGATTGCTCGTCCTTTGTCTGACCATGCTGTGGGCTTGGCCGGCCCTTGCGGCGGCGGAAGGCCCGGTCGAAGTGTGGAGATCCCCCACCTGCCAATGTTGCGGCGCGTGGGTGAAGCATCTCGAGACAAACGGCTTCACCGTGAAGGTCAGCGCCGCCACGCCGTCGATGCTCGACCGCATCAAGCGCCAAGCGGGGATCGGGGAGGACCTCGCAGCCTGTCACACCGCCAAGATCGGCGCTTATGTCATCGAGGGCCATGTGCCGGCGTCCGACATCGAGCGGCTTCTATCCGAGCGGCCCGACGCGCTCGGTCTCGCCGTGCCGGGCATGCCGGTGGGCTCGCCGGGAATGGAGCAAGGCGACAAGACCGAGCCCTACGACGTGCTGCTCGTCAAGAAGGACGGCACAACGGAAGTCTTCGCCCGGCACTGACGGTCGCGTTCCGCGAGCGTGCCTATCTGCCAAGATTGCTGAAGGCGTCGCGATAATCCTGTATCGCCTTGCGCGCCACCTCAAGCTCAGCCTCGAGTGCAAGCGTCGCCGGCGATTTCGGTCTCCACGCATCGCTCGCGAGGAAGAGCAGAACGAGGACGGCGATGGGGGTGAGAAAGTCGGTGACCATGATCGGTCCCGCGTTACCCGGAGCGAAATTCCCCTCCGCCACGATATCCTTGATGTGGATGAGACCGGCGCCGATCAGGAAGGAGGCGGCGGCGAGAGCCGCCGCGAGCCGCGCTTCGAAGCCCCTGAAGGCGGCATAGACCGAGGCGAGTCCGAGCCCGAGATTGGCCATGCCCACTTCAAGTTGGAACGGCGTGTCGGGCCAGCCGATCGCGGCGGCGGATTGCGCGGGAAAAAAGACGTGGCCGGCAAAACCCCACAGCCCTTGGAGCCCGAGGGGGAAGACGAACAGATAGCGCAGCAGCCGGTCGACGACGAAGCCGCGCGTGATGGGGCGCGGTCCACGCCAGATTGCAATGCCCGCCGCGGCAAGCGCCGCAACCCAGAGCAGAATGGGAACGAGCGAAACCTGCGTCATGGTGATGAAGCATCCCCCGGCCAGTTGTCGCCAATCCAGCGCGTCAAACTTTCTTCGCTCACCTCACCGGCCGCAACAGCGAGAATGATTGCCGTGGACTGAGCCTGATCAGGTCGAAACAGAACGCCATTCTTGCGGAGGAACGCAACCATGGCAATGAACGCAATGCGCTTATTGCCGTCGACAAAAGGGTGGTTCTTGGCGAGACCGAACGCGTAGGCCGCCGCAAGCTCCGGCAAGCGAGCGCGCTCGTAGTGCCATTTGTTTACGGGGCGGTCCAACGCCGAGCGCAATGCGCCCTCGTCCCTGAGACCCGATGCGCCGCCATAGCGGATAAGCTGAGCGCTATGGGCAGCGATGGCTTGTTCATAGGTGAACCACTTGGGCTCCGTCACTTGGCGAGCGCCGAGAGCGTGTCGCGATACTCATCGATGATCTCGTCGACGATCTCCATCGTCTTCTCGAAATCCGGATCATAAGGGAGCGCTTGGAAACCGCCCCCAGCCAATTCCGTAATGTGCAGCGCCTGCCCGCGCTTCAGCCCGAGGCGCTGCATCAGCTCGCGTGGCAGGATGAAACCCTCCGAATTGCCGATACGCTTGATCTCGATTTTCATGGCCGTTCTCCGTTATACATCTCGTATAACGGAGTTGTACAGAAAGTACAACAGCGCCTACCGTTTGGCGGACTTCTGGTCGATGGCCTCAAGCTCGTCGATCAGGCCCTCGATCACTTTGAGCCCCATCGACCAGAAATTCGGGTCGGAAGCATCGAGGCCGAAGGGTGCGAGCAGCTCCTTGTGATGCTTGGTCCCCCCCGCCGCGAGCATAGCGAGATAGCGCTCGGCAAAACCCTCGTCGGCCTTCTCGTAGACGGCATAGAGCGAGTTCACGAGGCAATCGCCAAAGGCGTAGGCGTAGACGTAGAACGGTGCGTGGATGAAATGCGGGATATAGCACCAGAAGGTCTCGTAGCCTGGCTTTAGCCCGATGGCCGGTCCCAAGCTCTCGCGCTGCACTTCGAGCCAGATCTCGCCGAGCCGGTCGCTGGTGAGTTCGCCGTCGCGCCGCTCGGTGTGCACCTTGCGTTCGAAATTGTAGAAGGCGATCTGGCGGACCACCGTATTGATCATGTCCTCGACCTTGGCCGCCAGCAGCGCCTTGCGCTCGCGCGGGCTCGGCGCTTGCTTGAGCAGAGCGCGAAACGTCAGCATTTCTCCGAACACGCTCGCGGTCTCGGCGAGGGTTAGCGGCGTCGGCGCCATCAGCGGCCCCTGCACATTGGCCAGGATCTGGTGCACACCGTGGCCGAGCTCGTGCGCCAGCGTCATCACGTCGCGCGGCTTCCCCTGATAGTTGAGCAGGATATAGGGGTGCGCGCTCGGCACGGTGGGATGAGAGAAGGCGCCCGGCGACTTGCCTTCCCGCACCGGCGCGTCGATCCAGCCTTTGGCAAAGAACTGGCCGGCGATGTCGGCCATGCGGGGCGAGAAATTGCCGTAGGCCGCGAGCACGGTTTTTTGCGCATCGGCCCAAGAGATCACCTGCTGGGGTTCTTCCGGTAGCGGCGCGTTCCGGTCCCAATGGGGCAGCGTCTTCTTGCCGAGCCACTTCGCCTTCATCGCGTAATAACGGTGCGAAATACGGGGGTAAGCGTCGCGAACCGCCGCCACCAGCGCATCGACCACCTCCTTCTCGACCCGGTTGGCGAGGTGGCGCGAATCGGCGACGCCGACGAAACCGCGCCAGCGATCCCCGATCTCCTTGTCCTTGGCCAGCGTGTTGGTGATCAGAGTGAACAGCCGCACATTCTCCTTGAACACCTTGGCCAAGGCCTCGGATGCTCCGCGGCGCTTTGCTTCGTCCGGATCGAGCAGGCGATTGAGCGTGGGCTCAAGGCTGAGCTTCTCGCCATCGGTCTCGAATCTTAGCGCCGTCATCGTCTCGTTGAAGAGGCGGTCCCAGGCGCCCCGCGCCGTCACCGCTTTCTCGTGGAACAGCTGCTCGAGCTTGTCGTCGAGCTGATAGGGCTTCTCCTTGCGCAGATCCTCGAGCCAAGGACGATAATGGCCGAGCTCGGATTTCGACATCGCCGTCTCGAGCTCGGCATCGTCGAGGCGGTTCAGCTCGAGCGGAAAGAACAGGAGCTTCGAGGAGATGGCGGTGATCTTCTCCTGAATGTCGCCGAAGAATTTCTGCCGCTTGGGGTCGGAGGTATCGGCGGCATAGAGCAGGCTCGCATAGGACACGATGCGGCCCATGATGTCGTTGAGCGCCTCGAACTCACGCACGGCTTCCGCCAGCGCCGCCCCCCCTTTACCGCCATCGAGGAGCTTGGCGAGCTTGCCGGCATAGCGGTCCTGCATGGAATCGGCCGCGCGCTCGGAGGTCTGGAGATCGGCCTTGAGCTTGGGCGAATCCGTCCCCTCATAGAGATCGGCAAGCTTCCATTCGGGCAGCGTCCCGAGCTTCGCCTCTCCCCCCCTTTCGGCAATTTCGCGCGGCTTCGCAGTCCCTTTGGCGGAGACGGAGGCGGCAAGGAGGGGGTGCTCTGATGGGTTGAGGAATTTCGGCAGCATCGCTGGCTTGGACCTCGTTGGCAGTTGACGCCATATAGTGTGGGAGGGGCAGCGCCCCCCGGCAAGGACCAAAGGCCACCCGTTTGCGACCTTTTCGCGGACGTAAGACCGCGCCAGCCTCACCAAAATCGAACCAAGATAAAGGGGATGTTTACCCTTCCAACGCACAAATTTGGCACGAGGAACGGCCCGCTTCGCCTGGGGTCACGGCATCGGCGCCTGTCCGCTGTTCAGTCCGTCGCGTAACGTAACGAGTGCTGCGTCATGCCCAAATGCGTCCTGGTCGTCGATGACGACCCTTCTCAACGTCGTATTCTCGAAGAGTCCATCAAGCGGTTCGGCTACCACGTCGCCACGGCCGACAGCGGCGAAACGGCACTTGCCGCCCTCAAGGCCGACAGCTCGGGCGAAATCTGCCTCGTCCTTCTCGACCTCATCATGCCGGGTACCGACGGGCTCGCGGTTCTCTCCGCCATGCGCGCGCTGCCGCGTAAGCCGCCTTTCATCGTGCAGACGGCCCATGGCAGCATCGACGCCGCGATCATGGCGATGCGGGCCGGCGCCGTCGACTTCGTCGTCAAGCCGGTGAGCCCGGAGCGGCTCGAGGTCTCGATCAAGAACGCGCTCAAGATCGAGGCGTTGGCGGACGAGCTGGTCCGCATCAAGGCTTCGGCCAAGGGCGAGCTCGGCTTCGCCGATTTGATTGCGGGCAGCGATGTCATGACACGGGTGCTGGAACTTGGGACGCGCGCCGCCAATTCGACCACTCCCATTCTGATCGAGGGCGAACCGGGCGTCGGTAAGGAACTGATCGCCCGCGCCATTCAAGGCGAGAGCGCCCGCCAATCGGGGCCGTTCGTCACCGTGAATTGCGGGACGACCCCCGAGCATCTGGTCGAGAGCATTCTGATCGGCCATGAGAAGGGCGCCTCCGAGAAGCGCATCGGCAAATTCGCCGAAGCCGACCAAGGCACGCTCTTCCTCGATGAGATCGGCGCGTTGTCCCTCGACGCCCAGATGAAGTTGCAGCGCGCCCTGCACGACGGCGAGATCGATCCCGTCGGCCCAAAGCACAAGGTCAAGGTCGATTTCCGGCTGATCGCGGCGACCAATCAGAATCTGATCGCTCTCGTCAACGAGGGCCGCTTCCGCGAGGACCTCTATTACCGGCTCAACGTCTTTCCCATCTGGGTGCCGCCGCTGCGAATGCGGCTTGAAGACGTGCCCGAGCTCGTGCGCCACTTCATCGCCAGATTCGCCGCCGAGGAGGGCAAGCGCGTCGACGGCATCGATGCCGACGCGGTCGCCATGCTTCAGCGCTACAGTTGGCCCGGCAATATCCGCCAGCTCGAGAACGCCGTGTTCCGCGCCGTGGTTCTGGCCGATGCGCCTACGCTCACGGTGAACGAGTTTCCGCAGATCGCAGCCCATGTGGAGGGTTATGCGGTCACGGTGCCGCCTGCGCCGGCGCCGAAGGATCCGGCGCCCCGCATCGCAGGGCCCGTCATGCTCGGCGGCTCCGCCGCGACGCCGTTGACCGTCAACGTGCCGCAAGCCAACGGCAAGGATGCGATCGGCATTCCGGCGCTGAGCGATACCGGCGACATCCGCTCGCTCGAAGCGGTCGAGGCCGACATGATCCGGCTTGCCTTTGGCCGCTATCGGGGACGGATGACCGAGATCGCCCGGAGGCTCGGGATCGGCCGGTCGACTCTGTATCGCAAGATGCGCGAGATCGGGCTCGAGGCCCGGGTGCACTGACCGCCGCCGCGATCCTGGCAGGAAAGTCTGAAGCGCGCCCGAAAGTTGAGGAGTTGGGGGACGTTAAGTTTAGGGCCACGGGTCCGCTCTAGAGTGGGGGTCCTGGCCTGTCGAATCGGCCTGAGGGAGCACAGCATCATGAGGCCCATTTATCGTGTCGCGTTAACTTTGCTTCTGGCCGCTCCCTTGGACGGGCCGGCTTCTGCCGCCGAGCCCGACGCGCCCCAGTCGCTGATCACCCGAACCGAATCGATCCGCATCGTGATTCAAGACCGGCTCGCGGCCAAGTTCACGATAACCACCGAGGCCAAGAAAAGCGGGCGGGGCGCGCTCGTCGAGTACTACGCGGTTGCCGATCAACGCTTGCTGTGGGTCGACGAGAACGGCGTGACCGATCGTGGCAATGCCGTCATCGTCGAGATCGAGAAGGCCGACGACTATGGCTTACGCGCGTCCGACTATGTGCTGCCCAAGGGCGACGCGTTCGATGCCACGAACGCAACTGCCACGGAGTGGCTCGCCGACGCCGAGATCAAGATCAGCTATGCCGTCCTCGACTATGCCCGCGATGCGCGCGGTGGCCGGATCGCGCCTTCGCGGCTCTCTGCCAATCTCGATCCCGCGCTCGTTTTGCCCAATCCGACCGAAGTGATGGAGTCGATCGTCATTCGCTCCGATCCCGCCGCCTATCTCAGAAGCTTTCAGCCCGATCAGCCTCAATTCGAGGCGCTGAGACAGAAATTGCTCGAGCTTCGCGGCGGCAAGGCCGAGACGCCCAAGCAAGCGGTCGAAATTCCCGACGGTCCCGTGCTCACACTCGGCATCGAGCATGAGCAGGTGGCGCTGCTCCGGAAACGGCTCGACATGCCGTCCAAGAATCCGGACGGAACGCTGGCGGCGGAGTCGACATTCGACGAGCAGGTCGCCGAAGCGGTACGGCGCTTCCAGCTCGCTCACGGTGCCGCGCCCGATGGCGCCGTCGGGGCCGGTACAAGGCGGCTGCTCAATCACGGCAGGCAGCCGCGTGAAGCGCGCGAGCCGGCGAAAATCAGGGCCGTGCTCCTCAATATGGAACGTTGGCGTTGGCTCCCCCACGATCTCGGCGAATTCTACGTGACCGTCAACATTCCCGAGTTCATGCTTCGCGTGGTCGCGGACGACGGCCCGGTCTATTCGACGCGCGTCGTCGTGGGTAAGCCCCACACGCAGACGCCGATCTTCTCCAATGAGATGCAGACGGTGGTCTTCGGTCCCTATTGGAACGTACCCACCTCGATCAAGGTCGACGAGATCAGGCCCTATCTCCGTCAGGAGGCCGCCTGGTTCTTTCGTAGGGGCGGGTGGAACACCGCGGTGTTCCAGCGCCACGGCCTGCGCATCCGCTATGGCGGCCGGGAGATCGATCCGGGCGCGATCGACTGGAGCCGGGTCGATATCCGCAGCCTCGAACTCTTCCAGCCGCCGGGACCCAGCAACGTGCTCGGCCAAGTGAAGTTCGTCTTCCCCAACAAGCACGACGTCTACATGCACGACACCCCGCAAAAGCATCTCTTCGCATACCCGGTGCGGGCGGAGAGCCATGGTTGCATGCGGGTGCAGAATCCCGACCAGTTGGCGGCGATCATCATGAAGCATGACCAGGGCTGGAGCCGGGTCCGTACGCTGTCGGCCCTCGATACCGGCTATGATCAACAAGTTCCTTTGCGACAGCGGATTCCTGTCCACATCACCTATTTCACTCTTAAAGTGAATCCTGACGGTTCGACCTCAACCTACGGAGATCTTTACGGTCACGATGCGCGCATGGCGGCAGCCTTGCGCCTCTAAGCCAGTGAATAACCTGGGGAAATCTTGTTAACTGTACCCAGAAATTCCAGGTCGGGTTAAGCCGTTCGCCTTGTTTTTCCCGCAATTTGGCTAATACTCAACGTTAACGGACGGCATTGGGAAGTGTCGCCCGCGTAGTGTGTGGCCTTACGGGGGTCCCACGCCTTGACGGGGAGCTGGCATCGGGAGTGCCGGCGAGGGAAAGGCTCACGACGGGGATGCGAATTCGGGGGACTGTCGCACGTCGCGCCCTGTTGGGCGCAAGCCTCACGCTCATCGCGGCGACGTGGTGTACTGCGACCGCCTATCGCGCCAGTGCGCTCGGTGAGACGCGCACCCTCAGCATGTTCAACATCCACACCAAGGAGACCTTGACCGTCACCTTCAAGCGTGACGGCAAGTACGACCAGGCGGCGCTGAAACAGATCAATAGCTTCATGCGCGATTGGCGGGCCAATCAAGAGACCAAGATGGATCCCGCCCTGATCGACCTGATCTGGACGGTGCACAAGCAACTCGGCTCGCAGCAGCCACTCCACCTCGTTTCGGCCTACCGGAGCGCCGCGACCAACGCGTCGATGCGGCGTAAGGGCGGCGGCCAGGCGAAGAAAAGCCAACACATCCTCGGCAAGGCCGCCGATATCCACTTCCCCGATATTCCGGTGAAGACGTTGCGGAACTCCGCGCTCGTGCAGGAGGTCGGCGGTGTCGGTTACTACCCGACCTCGGGCATTCCTTTCGTCCATGTCGATACCGGGCATGTTCGCATGTGGCCGCGCGTCCCGCGGCTCGAACTCGCCGCGCTCTTCCCCGACGGCAAGACCAAGTATCTGCCGACCGATGGCAAGCCGATCACCGTGAAGGACTATAAGCTTGCCATGGCCAAGGGCATGGTCGGCAAGACCATGGTCGCTTCGGCCGCGCCGTTGCCGCGTGCCGACACCCAGCCGACCGTCGATGTCGTAGCCGAGGCGGAACACGATGCGGCGACCGAAATCGAGACGGCACAGCCGATGCTCGCCTCCTATACGCCCGCCACGGCGGACATCGCCGACGATCCCCGCGCGCCGCCTCCTCCCGGGCGCCTCTTCACCTATGCCAGCGTGGGCGGCATGTCGTTGCCGATCTTGAGTCTCTTGCGCCCGTCAGCCAAGGAGGCTGCTCCCCGACCCGCCGATGCTCCACCCACCTATGAGGACGCCGAAGTCGTTGGCGCGCCCGAGGTCGACGACGACCATCCCGATGAGCTGAGCTACGTCCCCTTCGAGATTGCGGGCCTCATGACCGATGCGTCGGTCACCTACAGCCGTACCGTGGCGCCGCTGGCCCATCCCGCGCAGGGAAACATCGATTACCTGTTTGATGACATGGACCGGCCGAGCGCCTTTACGTTCCGCCCGAGCTCGGGCTACCAGGGCTTGGCCTCGGCCCAGCGCTTCTCCGGTCAGGCCGTGAAAAGCTTCTATGCGGAGATGGCGACGTCGGCTCCGACGCGGCTCGCCCAAAGCACCCGCTAAGCGCGCGGGCCTCCTAACCTGCCAACGCCAAGGCCAATTTCTAGGCCGCTTCCGCCTCGGCCATGCCGAGAGCGTGGAGATAGGTGGACAGTACGGCCTCGTCCTCACGCCTCTTGTTCTCGTCCTGCTTGCGCAAGCGGACCACCGACCTCAGCGCCTTCACGTCGAAGCCGGTGCCCTTGGCCTCGGCATAGACCTCGCGCAAATCGGCGGCGAGCGCGGCCTTTTCCTCTTCGAGCCGCTCGATGCGGGCGACGAAGGCACGAAGCTGGTCTTTGGCTGATGTCTGGAGTTGCACGTTCAGGACCTCTGGGCTTTTCGATTCGACTTGGCGAGCTTAAGGCGCGCCTTTTCGCGGCGGCAAGCTGCGCGCGCAGCTTATCCCGCTTATCCAGAGCACCGGACGGCTTAAGGGCCTGGCGCGATCTATCGGCTCTGCCGGCGTGGCTTCGCCGGGGCTTCGGCCTGATATTTCGCCTTCCACCCCTCGTAGGTCATGCCGTAGACCAATTCCCTCGCCTCGTCCTTGCTGAGGGGAAGGCCTTTTTCGGCAGCCGCCTCGCGACACCAGTCGGCGAGGCAATTCCGGCAAAACCCGGCCAACTCCATGAGGTCGATATTCTGCACATCGGTCCGCCCGCGCAGATGCTTCAGCAGCCGCCGGAAGGCGGCCGCCTCGATCTCGATCTTCGTCTTCTCATCCATGGCCGATCGCTCCGTTCTGCCAGTTTCGCCACGCGCGCGCCTGGTTTCGTCGGTGAAGGAGCCATGCAGCGCGATGGCATGGAGAGCGCCGCCGGCGGCGTCCAGCACCTTGCGTAAAACCTGAGCCAATCGCGTGGCCCATTCGGCCTGCCCTTCCGGACCGAGGATCAGATCCTGCCGCAGCTCGATCAGCGCATGCGCCAATCCGCGCCCGGTCCCGTGCCGGTAGAGCGTATCGCCTTTGAGTTGTCCGGAATAGGGAACGTTGTCGCCGACCTCGATCCCGGGAAGAGCCCGCAAAGCCTCGAGCAGAGGAATGGCGAGCCGCGGATCCTTGTCCCACAAGACGCCGACCGCCCACGGCCGCCCCACGCCTTTCCAGGCTTGAGCGAAACTGTGCACCGAGACGATCACCGGCGGCTTTCCGAGCGAGACGGCCGAATCCACGGCGCGCTCGATCGCCTGGTGGTAGGGCTGGTAGTAATTTTCGATCCGGGATTGGAGGGCCTCAGCGTCGAGGCCGGCATTACCCGGTACCACGAGCCCATCGGAGATCTGCATGACGAGCGTCGGATCGTCGAGGCCGCGATTGGGATCGATCAGAAGCCGCGAGTAGCGTGACAGCACCGCCGGTGCACCCAGCGCCTGGGCCAGACGCTCGGCCACGGCGGCAGCGCCGAGATCGTAGGCAATGTGGCGATGTAGGTCCTGTTCCTTCAGGCCGAGCCGGTCATAGGCCGGCGGGATCGTGTTCTCCGCGTGGTCGCAGACGATGAGGAGGCCCGTGCGCGCGTCGCCTTCGATGCTCCGGTAGGGCGTGGTGCCCAAATCTTCTTGTGGAAGAGTATCCAGACTTCGCTCCAAGCGGTCAGGCTTCGCGTCTCCCTTTCTTCGCGCGCCCCCTCCCCGGCGGCAAGAAAAAGCTTGATCCCGGCCCCGGTTGCGACGCATTTACCCACGATTTTCGGCAGGTCTTTCGCCGCCAAACCGCGGCACTATAATCGGCGCCCTGGTGAGAGAAACGCAACCAATTCGGTGCTACCCTTCGGTATTCTTTAATGGGCGGGCTGCTAGCGGGATGATGCTTGGTCTTAACTCGATCCGGACCGCCGGCAAGGTCCCCCTGGCCGCTCCCTTTGCCCGGGGGCGAGGCTCGCGCCTCTGTTTCTTGGTGGCCCTCCTCGCCTTCCTTGGCGCAACGCCCGCCCGCGCCGATCTCAAGCTCTGCAACACCACGGCAAGCCGGGTCGGCGTTGCGATCGGCTACAAGGACGCCGAAGGCTGGGCGACCGAGGGCTGGTGGAACATCGCCTCCCACACCTGCGAGACCTTGCTCAAGGGCGTGTTAATCGGCCGGTTCTATTACATCCACGCCGTCGATTACGACCGCGGCGGAGAATGGGCCGGCACTCTTTACATGTGCACCGACGACAAGGCGTTCACGATCCGCGATACCAAGGACTGCGTGAAGCGCGGCTATAAGCGCACCGGTTTCTTCGAGGTCGATACCGGCGAGGAACGGGACTGGGCGGTCAGCCTCACCGATCCAGAGGGCGAAGCGAAGTCCCAATGAGGCGAAATCGCCGGGTCAAGATCGTCGCCACGCTCGGTCCTGCCTCCAATAACGAAGAAACGATGCGGCGCCTATTCGAGGCGGGCGCCGACGTGTTCCGCGTGAACATGAGCCACGCCACGCATGACGGGCTGCGCGACATTCACGACGCCGTCCGCAGGCTCGAGACCGAGTTCTCCCGGCCTATCGGCATCCTGGTCGACCTCCAGGGGCCCAAGCTCCGCATCGGCAAGTTCGAGTCGGGCGGGATCAGATTGACCGAGGGCGACGTGGTGAGCTTCGTCCGCCGCGAATCGGTCGGCGGCCTGGGCCGCGTGCATCTGCCGCATCCGGAAATCTTTCAGGCCGTCGAGCCCGGTCACACGCTGCTCCTCGACGACGGCAAATTCAGGCTTCGCATCGTCGAGGCCAGCGACGTCCGCATCGACGCCGAGGTGATGACCAGCGGCCTGCTCGGCAGCCGCAAGGGCATCAGCCTTCCCGATACCGTGCTTCCCTTCGGCGCCATGACCGAGAAGGACCGCGCCGACGTGGACTTCGCCATGTCGCTCGGCGTCTCCTGGATCGCGCTGTCTTTCGTGCAACGCGGCGAGGATATCGCCGAAGCACGCAAGCTTTCCCGCGGCCGCTCCTCGATCATGGCCAAGATCGAGAAGCCGTCCGCGCTCAATCACCTCGAGGAGATCATCGAACTCGCCGACGCCATCATGGTGGCGCGCGGCGATCTCGGCGTGGAGATGCCGGTGGAGAAGGTCCCGGGCCTTCAAAAGCAGATCACCCGCGCCGCGCGCAACGCCGGCAAGCCGGTGGTGGTCGCCACGCAGATGCTCGAATCGATGATCTTCGCGCCCCACCCGACCAGGGCCGAGGTTTCCGACGTCGCCACTGCCGTGTTCGAAGGTGCCGATGCGGTGATGCTGTCGGCCGAGTCGGCGGTCGGTAAATACCCGGTCGAGGCGGTGGCAACCATGGATCGTGTCGCCATAGAGGTCGAGCGCGATCCCCTTTACGACGCGATCATCCACGCCCAGCGCATCGGCCCTGAAGCGACCGGCGCCGACGCGATTTCGGCCGCCGCCCGCACCGTGGCCGAGACCCTCAACCTCGCCGCCATTATTTGTTACACGGCCTCCGGCGCGACCAGCTTGCGCGCCGCCCGCGAGCGCCCACAGCAGCCCATCATCGCCTTGACGCCGATCCCCGCCACCGGGCGCAAGCTCGCTCTGGTGTGGGGCTTGCACTGCGTGCTCACCGACGACCCCCGCGACCTCGACGACATGGTCGCCAAGGCTTGCCGCATCGCCTATCAAGAAGGTTTCGCGCTTCCCGGTCAGCGCGTCATCATCTCCGCCGGGGTGCCGCTCGGAACGCCCGGCGCCACCAATATGCTTCGCATCGCCTTCGTCGGGGACGACTCGGAAGATCTATAGGGCTTGCGGCAGCGCGGGCGGAGAACCGGGCCCGCTAAATGTCCCTGTCGCCGACCTCGCGGGAGAGAAACTCGACCGCCTTGCGCGTATCCTCGAGAAATGGATTGACCTGTAGCGCGTGGCGATAGGCCTCGAGCGCCTCCTTCTTGGTGCCGAGAGCCTCGAGCACGAGGCCGAGATCGTCAAGCGCCCGATAATGCTTGGGGTCGCGATCGAGCGCCCGTCTGAGATCGGCGAGGGCAAGTTCGTATCGCCTCTGCACGTACTGCACCTTGGCGCGGAGATACCAAGCCTCGGCCTCCTCCGGCGCGATGGCGACGATCGCGTCGAGAATCTCCAAAGCAAGCGCGAGATCCGTTGCTTCGGTGAGCCGCACAGCCCGGCTGATGAGAAGGTCGACCGTGGCGCTGCCGGTTGCACGCCAGAGATTTTCGATGGCCTCCATGATCGGCGCCGCGGTCTCTGCATCCTTGGCCTTGCCAAGCTGCGCGTACAATTCGCCAAGCACCCTGGGCCTTTCGACCGGGGTCGGAAGCGGCAGATCGTCGAGCGGCGCCCCGAGTTTGTCTTGCTTGCTTTCCTCGGCCGAAAGCGGCGGCGGCGCCTCTTCGCTGCCTCTCTTGAGGTCGGGCCGCATGAAGCTGCGATCGAGCACGTTCGGCGCGGTCTTGTCGTCCGCGGACGGCGCTTCCATCGACGGCGTGTCGGCGCCGTCCGGGCTGACTTCCGCGGGTTGCTCGATCGGGTCTATTGACTCGTCCTCGAACGCCCCGGCCGGCGTGCCAATACAGAAAATGACGGCAAAGAGCAGCGCGGCGAGAAGGAACGCGGGCGCGTTTTGCGGTGCTACGCGGACACTCGGGCGGGACCGCATCGGGATCAGCCTTGCCTCGCCTTGTAGCGGCGATTGGTCTTGTTGATGACGTAGACCCGTCCGCGCCGCCTCACCACGCGGTTGTTGCGATGGCGCTTGCGCAAGGCTCGGAGCGAATTCTTGATCTTCATGGCAAAGCGTCCATCGCTGCTGGGAAAAAGGGTCGGCGCGGCCATCCATGGGAGCCGCGGCAAGCGGGCGGACCATAGGAAGGTCGGCCCGTCCTGTCAACGATTCCGACCTTTTCTCGACGTTGTCCGGGTTCTGGCGGAACGCGATTGACACCTCCAGACGTTGAGCCTACACTTAACCTTATGGTTAAGTATCAAGACACCGCGCTCGACCGCACCTTTGCCGCGCTCGCCGACCCGACGCGCCGGGCGCTGCTGGCGCAACTCGACCGAAGCGAGCGCGTTTCCGTAAGTGAGCTTGCGAAGCCGTTTTCCATGTCGCTTCCCGCCGTCATGAAGCATCTGGATGCGTTGTCTGACGCCGGATTGATCACAAGGAACAAGGTTGGCCGCACGGTCACCTGCCAGCTGGCCGCTGCCCCGATGGAGCAAGCCATGCACTGGCTCAATCACTATCAGCGCTTCTGGTCGGAACAGCTCGACCGGCTCGCCGCCTTTGTGGAGGAAGATTCATGCAAGCCCAAGCCAGCCTCGCCATCAAGCCAAGCCTCACCCTCAAACGTCGTCTCAATGCCCCGCCGCAAAAGGTCTACGCCGCCTGGACCGACCCCGAGAAAATCCTGAAATGGTTCGGTCCCGACTCCGGGCCGGTCAAGGAAGCCTTCATCGATGTCAGAGTGGGCGGCCGCTATGCCGTCGCCTTCTCAACCGAGGACGGCGAGCAACATCACGTGAGCGGCGTCTATCGGGAGGTGGTGCCCAACCAGAAGCTGGTCTTCACCTGGGCGTGGCGCACCATGCCCGAGCGCGAGTCGCTGGTCACCGTCCTGATCAAGCCTGACGGTGCCGGCTCGATCCTTACCCTGATCCACGAGAAGTTCTTCGACGAGCCCGCGCGCGACCGGCACATCGAGGGTTGGACAGGCTGCCTCGACAAGCTCGAACGCTACTTGGCGTAACCGTAAGACAGGAGAGTCAGATGTCACAAACGGCAGTACCTCAACGCGACGGAGAGTGCGCGGAACAGCAGACCCGCGGGTCGCACGGGACGTTCTATTGGAATGAGTTGATGACGCGCGATGTCGAGCGCGCCAAGGCATTTTACCGCGACACCATCGGCTGGAGCTTCGAGCCGATGCAGATGCCCGGCGGAGGCACCTATTGGTGCGCCATGGTGCAAGGCAAGCCGGTCGCCGGCATCTTCTCCGTCGATGCGCCGGAGTTCGCTGGCGTGCCGGAGAGCTGGATGTCCTATTTGGCGGTCGACGACGTGGATAAGCGCGTCGAACGGGCGGTCAAGGCCGGCGCCAAATTGATGAAGCCGATCTTCGATGTACCGGGTGTCGGCCGCATCGCCATTCTGATGGAGCCGGGTGGCGCGGGTGTCGGCTGGATGACGCCGGTCGCCAATTGACAGGGCCGCGGGACCAACTCGTACCCGAAGCTGGAATAGGCGGGGATTAGGTCGAAAAATGTCTGATGAACGCCAAATTCGCGACTTGATCGAAGCCTGGGCAAAGTCCGTTCGGGCCCAAGAGATTGAGGGTGTTTCGGCTCATCATACCGAAGACATGGTGATGTTCGACGTGCCGCCGCCGGTCGTTGTGAAAGGTCTCGATGCCTATCGGCAGACTTGGCCGGAATTTTTCAAGTGGCAGCGGGAAGGCGACGGTTCGTTCGACATCGTGTCGCTCGACAACACGGCGGGAGACGATGTTGCGTTCGCCACCGCCTTGCTGCGCTGCGGTTCGAAGGAGGAATTGAAGAAGGACGACACGCCCCGGCTGCGACTGACCGTCGGATTGCGCAAGGACAACGGCCAGTGGCGAGTCTCGCATGAGCATCATTCGTTTCCGCTTGAACTTTAACCGCCTGTATTCGTTAGAGGTCGAACATGCAAAAGCACGATGTTGTAACGCGCGACGAATGGCTATCCGCGCGCAAGGCGCACCTTAAGAACGAGAAGGCGCTGACACGCATGCGCGATCTTGTCGCCACGGAACGGCGCGCCCTACCATGGGTAAAGGTCGAGAAGAACTATCTCTTCGACACGCCGCAGGGAAAAAAGACGCTGGCCGAGCTTTTCGGCGGGAACAGCCAATTGGTCATCCACCATTTCATGTTCGGTCCGGACTGGGAGGCTGGGTGCCCGAGCTGTTCGCTGGTAGCCGACCACGCCGAGGGCGCGATCGTCCATCTCGAGAATCACGGCGTCACCTATGTCCGCGTTTCGCGCGCGCCCCTTGCCAAGATCGAGGCCTACAAAAAGCGCATGGGTTGGAAGGCAAAATGGGTGTCGTCTTACGGCAACGACTTCAATTTCGACTTTCATGTGTCGTTCTCGAAGACCGATCTGGCGGGCGGCGCGATCGACTACAATTACCAAACGATCACCGACCCGAATTACCAACACGATGAGCTGCCGGGTTTGAGCGTCTTCTTCAAGGACGAGAACGGCGACGTCTTTCACACCTACTCCAGCTACGCGCGCGGCAATGAGGAGGTGGTCGGCGCTTTCATCTATCTCGACACCACGCCGAAGGGCCGCAACGAGACCGAGATCATGGATTGGGTGCGGCGCCACGACGAGTACGACGACGCCGAGAAGGCCGGCTCGGCACCGCAGACCAGCGCTGCCTGAGTTGCAGGAACCCCTCACCGGTCAGGAGCGAGTAAATCATGCCGATCGCCGCGTCGAAGATGAATCCGTGCTTGTGGTTCGACACCGAGGCCGAGGAAGCGGCCAAGTTCTATTGTTCTGTCTTCAAGAACTCCCGGATGGGAAGGATCAGCCGCTACGTCGACGAGGGACAAGAGATCCACGGCAAGGAGGCGGGCTCGGTGATGGCCGTGGAGTTCGAACTCGACGGGCAACCCTTCGCAGGCCTCAATGGCGGCCCGCACTTCAAGTTCAGCGAGGCGATTTCATTCCAGATCCACTGTGATGACCAGAAGGAGATCGACTATTTCTGGCAGAAGCTGTCACAAGGCGGGTCGGAGGGTCCTTGCGGCTGGCTGAAAGACAAATTCGGCCTCTCCTGGCAGGTCGTTCCCAAAATTCTCTACGAGATGTTGATCGATCCCGACCCGGCGAAGGTGAAGCGGGTCACGAAGGCTTTTCTGCAAATGAAGAAGTTCGACATCGCCGCGCTGGAGCGGGCCTATGCCGGCAAGCCCTGAGAGTCATGACCGCGCATTGTCGGCGCAGGCAGCCTCTAGCCGCCTAGCGCAGGCCGGGCGACACGAGGGACGGCGTTGGAGCGCTTGATGTTTGCACTGACGTTCCTGTCCGCCCTCGGCACGGGCCTGGTCGCCGGGATCTTCTTCGCCTTCTCGGCCTTTATCATGACCGCACTTGGCCGGCTCACGCCGGAAGGCGGCATTTCCGCCATGCAGTCCATCAATGTCGTAGTGTTGAACCCGGTGTTCTTTTTTGTCTTCTTCGGGACGGCGGTCCTGTCGCTCGTTTTGGCGATAGCGGCGCTGATTGGATGGTCCGGCGCGAGCGCCCCCTATCTGCTTGCCGGTAGCCTGCTCTATCTCGTCGGTACCATTCTCGTGACAATCGTGTTCAACGTGCCGCTCAACAACAGGCTCGCCTCTGTCAGCGCTAAGAGCGCCGAGGGCGCGAGCGTGTGGAAGAGATATCTGTCGGCATGGACTGCCTGGAATCACGTGCGGACGGCAGCATCCCTTGCCGCCTCCGCGTCGTTTATCATGGCGCTGACTTAGCCGATAAGCCGAGCCCGCAACATGACCCTCAAGCTCTTTTTCCACCCGCTTGCCTCGTTTTGCCAAAAGGTGCTGATCGCCCTTTATGAGAACGACACGCCGTTCGAGCCCCATATCGTCGATCTTGCCGACGCGCGGTCGGCCGAAGACTTCAAGAAGATGTGGCCTATCGGCAAGATGCCGGTGCTGCGCGACGACGCCAAGGATCGCACCGTGCCTGAGTCGAGCATCATCATCGAGTATTTGGCGCAGCATTATCCGGGGAGGACGCAGCTCCTCCCCCGGGACGCCGACCTTGCGCGGCAAACGCGCCTGCGCGATCGCTTCTATGATTTCTACGTGCACGAGCCGATGCAGAAGATCGTGCTCGACAGGCTGCGGCCTCAGGCGAAGAACGACCCTTACGGCGTGGAGCAAGCGAAGAGTTTGCTTGCGACCGCCTACGGCATGATCGACCAGGAGATGGCGGCAAAGACATGGGCCATGGGCGACGACTTCAGCATGGCTGACTGCGCGGCCGCGCCGGCGCTCTTCTATGCCAACGAGGTGATGCCGTTCGCCGACACTCACAAGACCGTGGCAAGATATTTCGATCGGCTGATGAAGCGTCCATCCTTCGCCCGCGCGGTGAAGGAGGCGCAGCCCTATTTCGCCCTTTTTCCCAAATAGAACGGATCTAGAAACCGAACAGAAGCGCGAAGGAGAACACCATGGCCTATGTCGATGGATTTATCGTGCCGGTCCCCAAGAAGAACCTTGCCGCCTACCGAACCATGGCGCGCAAGGCAGGCAAGGTCTGGCGCGATCATGGTGCGCTCGAATTCCGGGAATGTGTCGCCGACGACGTGAAGATGGGCAAGTGGACGTCGTTCCCGCGCAGCGTCAAGCGGAAGCCCAACGAGACCGTGGTATTCTCCTACATCACCTATAAATCGCGCGGCCATCGCGACAGGGTGAACAAGAAAGCCATGAAGGACAAGCGTCTTGCCAAGATGATGGACCTCAAGGCGATGCCGTTCGACCCCAAGCGCATGATCTATGGCGGCTTTAAGGTGATCGTCGACGCTTAGGCGCGCGTCCTTAGGCTCGGATCGCCGGGCGTCTCAGCGTTTTAGGCGTGATGACCGCAGCGTTCCCCGGCGGGACGGGAAACGATTCCCCTGCGGCGGCGAGCCGGCGGGCCGAGCTTAGAAGCCGAACCAGAGACTGATACCCGGACGGTAGTAGGGCCGATAGTAGTAGGGATTGTACGGCCGATAATAGTAAGGCTGGTAATAGGCATACGGCCGGTAGTACGGCTGATAGTAGGGCCGATAGTAGGGCCGATAATACGGGCGAGCGTAGCGATTTCGCCGGTACCGATAGCCGACATCCTCCGCCTCGCCTTCGCTGGTTTGGCCAAGCGCCAAAGGCGCCACGCTCGGCTGCGCCTTGACCAGGTTGGGCGCGACAACCATCAGCGCGACAAAGCCTAGAACGGAGAGGATCAAACCTGGAGCACGCATGGGAGGGTCCCTTTCGTATTGGCCGATTTGAAACGTGAAGGCCAGAATGGCGGTTCCAACGAGCGGCCACGGTGCAGCATGAGGCTACCATTGCCTGGAGGCAGCATCGTGGCGCGCGGGTAATTACAGCGCCTGGAACGTTACCAGAGCGTCAACATGGCCGAGCGAGGGCGGCGGAAGGCTAGCGGCAGCCTGCCAACGTTCTCGAAATGCCTGTCTCTGTTTGGGTAGGGTCAACGGCAGCGAGCAAGAAGTGCCTTGAGTTGGCTTGCGATTTGTGTGGGATCGCATCTCTGCCGCACCGACTCCATTATTTCCAAGCCCCGACGCCACTCAGCCCCCGCGAAGGACGACTTCGCATGCTCAATCATTTCCAGGACGGCGTTCAACGATTCATCCTTGAGGATGAATGGATAGTCGGAGCCCAAATAGTAGCGAGCGTCGCTCTCGTCTCGGGGGACAATAATGTTGGATCGGCAACTCGCGGCCGTGAATCCCTTAAGGAATGGCTTAAAGCCATCGATACGCCGCGCTTTGCGCAGTGCGTAATGCACATTGCATTCGCGCAGTTTAGGTATCCAGGTTGCGTTTGCGGTCGCAGTGTCGACGAGACAAAAATTAATCGTGTCCTGCAATTCGTTGACGTAACGGGCGTTGGCGATTTCGCCGAAGTAGCCGATCCTGCAGCGATCATCCGGCCCTTTAATCCCGCTCAATCGAGGATCGGAATGATGCGTTACTAAGTGCACCAACTTATCGGTGTCGGCGTACTGCTTGGAATAGTGGATGAATTGCGTCATGGATGCGGCAATGTAAACGTCGATGCAATCGAGAAGTTCATCCCGTACCGGGTCGTCGATAGGGTCGGCGCAGATTATGTTCCCTCGCTCCTTCAACTCGGAAAGATCGTCGAGCGTCACCCCTTTCAAAAAGCCCTTGGTCAGAACGAGCACCGACCCGGATTGCGCACCAAGTTGGGTCTCGTCTACGTAGCTGACCTCCACGTCGGCAAGAAGACGCCGCGCCATTTCGGATAGCTGCTGGCCACGCATGACAGTGGAGGCGCTGCTCCGGAACGCATGACGGCAAACCCAAGTCAAGCGTGGAACGGTTGGCTGCGCGGAATTCATCGACCAGTTTGTCGCCTTCGCACTGGCGCGAACGCCGGCCTGAGTTTTAACCGGACGGCGCGGCTTGACATTTTCCAGCTCAACCTCGAGCGCCGTCTTTCTGTGCGGTAATTTGCGGAAGAAATCGTTGTCGCGGCTTGTGCCGAGATAGGCCGGCAGCACATCGGGGCGGATCCCGTCTCGCCACATAAGGTATCCCAGAGCGGGCTGATCGCGGTGGCACTTGAAGCGCCTAAGGGTTTCCCACCATTCCTCCATGAGCTTCCGGATAGCGGCGTCTCGATGATCCCGCCAAAGGAACAAAGCTTCGACAAGTCCCGTCTGGTCCGGAACTTTCTGCTGACGGAAGTGGAGGTATTGGTCGATGAGACCGTCCGGAGCGTGACGGAAATTAACAAGTATTGCTTCTATCTCTTCGTAAACACCGGCACGCTCCGGGTGGCTCCAGGCGACGAAGGATTTGCCTTTCAACCAGCGACGATAGACGACAAGCGGATCAGCCAAAAAAATGACGTTGGCGTCGATATAGAGTGAGCAGTCGTAATCCTCGAGGTAATCGTACGGTAGAAGTTTTAGCAGCCGGCTCTTCGCGGCCGGGCTTTCTGGTCCTTGATCGACGACACGGACATCCCACCCCGCAACGTCACGGGCTCTATCTGAAAAGCAGATGAAGTTCAGTCCGGCGGGCACATATGCTGGAGATCGAAGATCGTCGTATTCACCGAATAGTGCGGTGTACACGCAAAACCGGGGATCTCCGGACTTTCGGCTGAGCTCGTCGGTCCGGGAGAGAGACTTGAAGAAAGCCAGATTCGGGGCGTGCGCGTACGGCGGCGCTGGGGCAGGCTGAAGGGCGAGGCGCCCGTCTTTTTTGGCTTTCTGCCAAACTTGGTTCCTGTGGGCCCGGGCAAATTCCGTCTGGGACGAACGCAGGTATGCAAGACCTTCAATTGACAAGAGTAGCCTGCTGTCGCCTTTGCGGCGCTTCGCATGCTGAACGGCGGCAATCACCCGATCATAATTTTGGCCCTTCATCAGTCCATGGCAAACAGTAGCAAAGACACGGTCGTTGATGGAACGGCTCGATGATGTTTCGATGATTCTCATGGCCACATCAGAGATTTCAGCAACTTGCCCCCAGTCCCGACAAGCCCATGCAATTTCGATGTGCTCCGTAAGCAGCCTCATCTCGCGGGGTTCGTTGGCTAAGCCTTGGCGAACGACCCTCGCAGCTTCGTTTAGGTCTCCCTGCTCGCGATGAGCACGGCTCGCCAGCAAGTAAAACAACGTGGGGCAACTGCCATTCAGCTGATCGAGGATTGCTTGCCAACGCGTGGCTGCATCCGGCAAACGCTTAGCGACTTCGACGTAGCTCTTAGCCAACCGAACATCTGCCGGGTGCTTGCTCAGACCCTGCCGAAGGAATTCCTCCGCTTCCTCGATCTTGTCTTGTCGACGGAGGGACGCGCTCAACTGCAGGTACGCTTGGGCCGGTACGTCACCATTTGCATGATCCAGAATCGTTCGCGAGCGACGCTCAGCCTCTTGCCAATGCTTGTGAGAGGCGGCGACGCCGGCCCACCTAATAGCCAGACCGATGTCCGTTGGGTACTTGGCCCGACCTTGCTGAACAGTGGCTTCAGCCGCGTCTAAATTGCCACAACCCTGATGCGCCCTCGACAATCCGGCGAACGCCGCCGGGGAAGCATCTTCGCCGAACTGATCGATAACTTGCTGCCACCGCCGAACAGCTTCCGGCCAGTTTTGCGTCTTGGAGATCGCTCGTGCCAAAACAATGGCGTTTCTCCGCCGACGACCGGCAATCATCGCCACGGCTTGGGTTAACTTGCCGCTGAGCAGGAACCAAAGGAACCGTGGACTGTGTCGTGCGTCACCTGGCAGCAATAGGAACGAATGGAACGTTGATCGAAGCGACCTCATCAACTTTTTGAGGACGGAATCATCGAGTTGTCGGTTCCTTGGCGGGCGTAACTGACGTTCTTTGTTCAGCGTCGCTGTCGCCGCCAAATCAACAATGGACTTTTGCCCAACCTCGTTCCCGCTCCGCAACTGGCTGAGGTAGCGTCTGACGGGCTCCACGTGCCGCAACATGGACATGTCGACGTGCTCATTCTTGTCTACCGCAATCTGGCCTACAAACTGACGTAAGCAGCCCTCCTCGCTGAAACGCCAAGCATTGGCTGGCTCCTCCGCAAAGGTTCCCACCTCACCGCGTTCAGGCTTGCGCATCCAATTCGTAAATGAGCGGCATTGATAGTGATTGATGCGTGCGACGCGGGTTTTGCCTGGGTAAAGCGCGTCGCGGTATGGCTGTTTGTTTGCATCCACGCACGTGCATCCCGCCATCAAGCGACAGAGATGCGCATTTTGGAAGGAAACGATGGCTCCCGGCCTCGACAAGCTCTTCGTCATCGCTCGGGGTTCTTTCATCCGACGCGTCAGGCATTCGATGACGAGGCCCGGAGGATCGTCGTAGTATCCGTTGTGACCGAACACATGCCAGTTCAGCGCGATTGAGTCATGGCCCTCGAACTCAGCCAAAAACGCCTTGAGGTCGCGGTGCTCTTCAAGCGCGATAAACTCATCGCAATCGATGAACCCCACCCAGTCGTAACGACCGGCACCGTTTTCAAGGCAATGGGTATACGCCTTGATCTGCTTCGTACGACCTCGATGGGAAGGGTTGTCATGGCCGATGAGCCATGGGCGCACGGTTACGTAGTCCCCGTGCCGAGCAAGTATCTCGCTTAACGGTTGGCGGGGGTCATTGTCGTAGAGATAGAAGTGGTCAACCCCAAGGATGCGGTGATAGGCAACCCACTCTTCGACGAAGGCATCCTCGTCCTTAAGAATGGCGCCAACGCAGACCGTGTCCCCCCGCAGGGGGCAAGTCCCTGCTCGGCTGGGATGGCGTATCCCCCGACGTTGCGCTCGCACGTCCAGCCATGCTGCCATATTGCACCAATCGCCTGGTTCCGTGCCACCCCAGCAGAACTGAAAATCGAAGCGTTAAGTGGTGGGCGCGACTGGGATCGAACCAGTGACCCCTGCGATGTCAACGCAGTGCTCATACCGCTGAGCTACGCGCCCGCTTCCGAAGGAAGTTCAGCTTCTATATCGGGTGAGCTGCCGTCAAGGCAACCCGCGCTGTCTGCCGATCAGCCTGCCGATCACGCCGTCAGCATCCGTTCCACTTGATCAACCAGGTCGCGCAGGTGAAAGGGCTTCGACAGGATTTTCGCATCCTTCGGCGCCTGGTTGTCCGGGTTCAAGGCGACCGCGGCGAAGCCGGTGATGAACATGATCTTGAGTTCGGGATCGAGTTCGCTCGCTTTGCGCGCGAGCTCGATGCCGTCCATCTCCGGCATCACGATATCGGTCAGGAGCAAGGTGAAGGGCTCCTCCTTCAGCCGCTCATAGGCCTCGAGCCCGTTCCCGAACGCGATGACGTCGTAACCGGCCTTCTCGAGCGCCTTCACCAGGAAGCGGCGCATATCCTCGTCGTCCTCGGCGAGGAGTATCCGCTGAACACTGCGCGCCCTTGGATCGTTCGCCTCCATCCCTCGTCCCCCTGTTATCGCCTGTCGGCGTACACAAACTTGGTAAATGACTTGGTAAATGGCATTGGCGCGGGGCGCCTGACCGGGCCCCCCTTTGAACCCCAAATCATCGCGTCTATTTGGTCTGGGCACAAGGCAGAACACGCCTGGACAGGTTCAACTCTCATTGGCAGAGTTTACCGGCGATTCCCTGCTCTGAGGATCGGCAATGAGCCCAAAAGAGGTTGAAACGATCGAAACCGAGCTGGCGCCGCCCTTTATGGTGGCGCGGCCCGAGACGTTGAAAGTGCCGCTGGTCTTCAACTCGCCCCATAGCGGCCGCGTCTATCCGAAAGCCTTTCTCGCCGCCTCCCGGCTCGATTCGCTCGCGCTCAGGCGCTCGGAAGACGCCTATGTCGAGGAGCTGTTCGCCTTCGTGACCGCGCTCGGCGCACCCCTCCTCTATGCCCATTTCCCCCGCGCTTTCCTCGACGTCAACCGCGAGCCTTACGAGCTTGATCCGGTTCTGTTCCGCGACGGGCTGCCCCATTACGCCAACACGCAGTCGATACGGGTGGTCGGCGGACTCGGCACGATCGCGAGAATCGTGTCCGAGACCGACGAGATCTACCGTGAGCCGCTTTCCGTGGGCGCCGCCCTGGAACGGATCAACCGTCTCTACACCCCCTACCACGACACGTTGAGCAGCCTTCTTGCGGAGGCCATGCGCGATTTCGGCTGCGCCGTGCTCATCGACTGCCATTCGATGCCGTCGAGCCCGATCGCCGATCAGGGGGGCATGCGCCCGGATTTCGTCCTCGGCGACCGCTTCGGCACCTCATGCAACGGCGAACTCACCAGCCTCGCCGCCGCCCAGCTCAAGGTGCTCGGCTATGCCGTCGCTCTCAACAAGCCCTATGCCGGGGGTTACATCACCGAGCATTACGGCCGGCCCCATAAGGGCCAGCACGTGTTGCAGATCGAGATCAACCGCGCCCTCTATATGGACGAGACGAGCTTCGAGAAATCGGACGGATTCGAACGCCTGCGCGGCGACCTCGAAGCCATGGTGGGGGCGCTGATCGCCGGTATTTCCGGCCTTGCCGTCCCGCGCGCGGCCGCCGAATAGCTGACAATCGGCATAAAAAAGGGGCCGCCCCTTTGAGGAGCGGCCCAAGTCTAGGGAGGAAACGCCCAAGGAGGGCAGCGGAATGGCCTGGAGAGCCATACCGCGTTGCAACAATATGTCATTGCGCCGCACAAAAAGCAAGATTGAGCGACCTTGCCCGGGACATTTCCGAGACACTGATGCATATCGGTCACGGAGATCTCTGATCTCCTATCTGTCGGCTTGTCGCTGAAGCCTCGAAGCCTTGACTCACAAGGCAAAACGGCCTCAACCCTCTCTCCGTGCAAGAGTCCAGAGATCTCGAATTTGCGGCCCTGCTGGCCACCGCCCACGCGCTTGCCGACAAGGCGGGCGGGGTCATTTTGCCGCATTTTCGCACAGCGCAGAAAATTGACCATAAAGGCGGCGACCTCTTCGATCCGGTCACCGCCGCCGATCGCAACGCCGAAAGCGCCATCCGCGAGGCGCTCGCCACAGCCTACCCGTCCCACGGCATCCTCGGCGAGGAATTCGGCCCCAAGAACAGCGAGGCGGATTATTGCTGGGTCATCGACCCGATCGACGGCACGCGTTCTTTCATCCTCGGCATGCCGCTTTGGGGCACGCTCATTGGACTGACTCGGGACGGCGCGCCTGTGCTCGGAATGATGGACCAGCCCTTCACCCGCGAGCGCTTCTGGAGCGGCGAGAAGGAATCGTTCTTTCGCCATGACGGCGCGACCAAGACCATGCGCACCCGGGCTTGCACCGATCTTGGAGAGGCGATGCTCGTCACCACCAGCACCGACTTCCTCACGACCGCGGACGAGCGCAGCCGCTTCGCGACCCTGACCGGCGCGGTTCGCCTCCGGCGCTTCGGCGCCGACTGCTACAATTACTGTCTGCTGGCGATGGGGCATATCGATCTCGTGGCCGAAGCCGGCCTCCAGCCGTTCGACATCATTCCCCTGATCCCGATCGTCGAGCGCGCCGGCGGTGTCGTCTCCACCTGGGAGGGAGGCGATCCAAGAGGCGGCGGGCGCATCCTTGCCGCGGGCGATCCGCGCCTCCACGCGGAAGCCGTCAAACTCTTGTCGGGCTAGGCCGGTAACTCTCACTTGGCTCGCTAGAGCGGATCGAGCACCTGTCCGTCGGACATTCTGACGACCTTTCCCGACAGCCGGTCGATCTCGGAAAAGACGTGACTCACATAGACGATCGGCACCCGCGCTTGGTCTCGCAGGCGCTCGAGAAAAGGTATGACCTCCTCTTTTCGCTTCTCATCGAGCGATGACAGCGGCTCGTCCATAAGCAAGAGCCGTGGGGATGCAAGGAGGGCACGCCCGATCGCGACGCGCTGTCTTTCGCCCCCCGACAGAGCGTAGGTTCCGCGGGTCAGCAATGCGTCAAGATCGAGGAGGCTTACGACCTCGTCAAAAGAGGCGTAACGACTTGGACGCGGTGTGAAGAATCGTCCGTACAGCAAATTGCCCTTTACCGAAAGATGAGGAAACAGGCGGCTTTCCTGAAATACGTAACCGATACGCCGTCGATGTGTGGGGAGAAATATCCCCGCTTCCGTATCCAGCAGAACGACATCGTCAACAACGACACGACCGCGCGCCGGGCGAAGGAGTCCGGCGATGACATTCATGACGCTCGTTTTGCCCGACCCCGACGGGCCGAAAATGCCTGTCACCCTGCTATCGCTCTTGAAGCTTGCATCGAGGACGAAGTCGCCAAGGATTGTTTGCGCGGAGACCTCGACGCTCATGCCGCCTCGAGCCTCCGACTGACACGCTGCGCAATGGCTTCGGAGGCGAGCACGGCGGCAAGGGAGATCACCAGCGAAATAATCGTAAGACGGAGCGCGGCCGCATCGCCTCCCGGCACCTGCGTGAAGGTGTAGATAAGCGTGGGCAGCGTCTGGGTCTCTCCGGGAATATTGGAAACGAAAGTTATGGTTGCACCGAACTCACCCATGGCCCGGGCGAAGGCGAGAATGGCGCCGGCCAGGATTCCTGGCGTGACCAGAGGCAGAGTAACCGTGGCCAAGACCCACAATCTGTTTGCACCGAGCGTGGTCGCGGCCTGCTCGAGCTTTCTGTCAACCGCCTCGATTGACAGCTGGATGGCGCGGACCATCAGGGGAAATCCCATGACGGCGCAGGCCAGCGCCGCTCCGGTCCAGCGGAAGCCGAAGACAATACCGAGATGTTCGGCGAACCAGCGGCCGAGTGGACCCTGCCGGCCGAACGCCAGCAAAAGCACGTAACCCGTAACCACGGGCGGCAGCACCAACGGAACCAGCACCAGGGCGTTGAGCAGGCTGCGTCCGAAGAACCGGCCGCGGGCCAGGATAAGCGCGACCAGAATGCCGATCGGCAAACTCGCCGCTGTCGCAACCGTGGCGACGCGCAGCGAGAGCTCGATGGCAGTCCATTCCTCGGGCGTCAGTGCGAACACGACGGGCGCGATCCACGAATTCACTTGGTAACGAGCAGTCGCCTTTATGCCATCGAGAAACCGGCTTGCGAAAGCGATATTTCCATACCGATATATCGCTCTGGGTTTGAAAGAGGGCGACAATGTCCGTCAACACGTCCCGGCGCGGCATCCTGAAACTAATTCTGGGTTTTCTAGCCGCGCCTCTTTTGGCCACGGCGGCGCAGGCGGCCGACATCACTGTGTTCGCAGCCGCAAGTCTCAAGAACGCGCTCGACGATGCCGCCAAGCTTTACCAGGCGAAGACCGGAGACAAGGTCACCATCAGCTATGCCGCCTCTTCGGCGCTCGCCAAGCAGATCGAAGCAGGCGCGCCGGCCGATATCTTCTTTTCGGCCGATCTCGACTGGATGGACTATCTGCAAGAAAGGACGCTGATCGAAATCGCTTCGCGCCACACGTTGCTCGGCAACACGCTGGTCTTGATTGCGCCCAAAGACTCCACCGTCTCGCTCTCGATTGAAAAGAATTTTCCCCTGCTCCAGGCTCTCGGCTCCGACGGCAAGCTTGCAATGGCAAGCGTCGATTCCGTGCCTGCAGGGAAGTACGGTAAGGCCGCGCTTACTTATCTCGGGGTGTGGGATGCAGTATCCCCCCGTGTCGCGCAGGCGGAGAATGTTCGCGCGGCTCTCGTCTTCGTCGCCAGGGGCGAGGCCCCTCTCGGCATCGTTTACGGGACCGATGCCAAGTCCGAGCAGGCGGTCCGCGTCGTCGGCACCTTTCCCGAGAACAGCCATCCCAAGATTCTCTACCCGGTCGCACTGACCGCTTCCGCAAAGCCGGAGGCGCGCAAATTCCTCGATTTTCTGTTGTCGTCCGAGGCTGCGACCGCATTCGAAGCGCAAGGCTTTTCGGTACAAGGCAAGGTCGGGTAGGAGGCACGTTGCAGGCCGCAGCACGCTACGGATGAAGCGCGGTGTGCTCGCCGCACTACACCCCCGGCAGCCTTCGACCTAACTCCGAATAATCTGCTGTCAGCTCTAAGGCCGGGGTCGCTATATTCTGTGGATAGAGCGGGGGCTTTCGGCGTGAAACGCAGGAATACAGCTTCGCGCGTACCTCACGTGAGCGTGCGGCGGAGCTCGCCGTTCTGCGCCTACGAATCCGCGTGCGTGACTCAAGAGCGGCTTGAAGACCGCAAAGAAGGGGACGGTTCAATTTACCTAAATGGAGGGGGACATGATGTGGGGACTAAACAAGGTTCATCGTTATCTGCTCGCCGGCGCGTGTGGTGTCTTGGCGATCTGCATCTCGGAGGCCAAGGCGCAGGACCTGCAGTCCGTTCAAAGCCAAATCGATGATCTGAAGGCAACAATCGAAGAGTTGCAGAAGCAGGTCGCGGACGCCAAGGCGCAAGCCGCTACGGCGAAACCGGCGGCGGCAGATTCCGGCAAGAGCGATCTCGACTTGAAAGTAAAGTGGAAGGGCGCGCCGGAATTCTCCAGCGCCAACGGCAAGTTCAAGTTGAAGCTTCGAGGCCGCGTCGAGGCCGAGTACGAACACGCCGACCAGGACAAGCGCATTACAAGCTTCCCCGATCTCTCGGCGACCGAGATCAGGCGCGCTCGTCTCGGCATGGAAGGCGTCGTGTATTACGACGTGAAATACATTGTCGAGGTTGATTTCGCCAACGACGATACGCGTGTCAGGGATGCTTATCTGCAATACCAGGGCGTGAAACTTGCCGACACGCCGATCTATTTTCGCGTCGGCAACTTCAAGACCCCCAACTCGTTCGAAAACATTACCAGCGAGCTTTATATCGATACCTTGGAGCGCGCAGCCTTCATCAATGCCTGGGAGCTTGACCGGCACATTGGCTTCATGACGGCCTATTGGACCGATCATTTCGGGTTGGCGGCCGGCATTTTCGGCGAGGGCGGGTCGCAATCCACCGGGTCGATAGCCAACACGCCGCTCTTTCCGGGATTTATCGGCGATGAGAACTTGACCTTCGCCGCCCGCGCTACCGTCGCGCCGATCAACCGGGAAACCAACGGCGTCCCGCAGGTCTTGCATTTCGGGGCGAGCGTGAGAAACCGGCAAACCGGCAACGATCAGGCCTTCTTTCAGTACCGGGCCCGCGGCGCTGATCTGCACATGACCAACTTCGCCGTCAATACGGGGCGGATCGTCGATGAGGACACATTTTGGGGCCTCGAGGCGGCAGCGCTGTGGGGACCTTTCTCGCTGCAAGGCGAATACGGCCACACCGATGTGGAGCTGCCGAGCGGCGCCTTCATACGAAGCAATCCGCCCGCTCCTGGACGGCTAACCACCACTCCCAATCCATTTTCCGGCGTTCCAAACCCCGAATACGCCGGTTGGTATGTGGACGGAAGCTGGTTCTTCGGCGGCCATAAGACCTATAACCAGGAGGGCAAGTGGGACCGTCCGAAAATCGACAATCCCGTGCGGTGGGGCGAACGCGGCGGTTGGGGGGCGTTGCAGATCGTTGGCAAATATAACGTCCTCGATCTGAGCGACAACGCCTTCAATGCTGCCGGCGGATGCCGCAACACGCAGCTTTACCCGGGTCTTAGCGCATCGAGCACCGTGACCTTGATAGCGCCGAGCATCGGACTTTGCGGCGAGATGAAAACCTGGACCGTGGGCGCCAATTGGTATCTCAACGAGTATGTGCGCCTGATGTTCGATTACTCTGAATCGGACCTCGGCGACTACCCAGTCACGACGATCCCGGCAACCGTCACCAATACAACGGTGCCGCCTGGAACAAGCATCTTCGGCTTCGATGGCGCCGTGATCAGGGGGTTCGGGATGCGTGCACAAGTTGATTGGTAAGGCGGAGCCCCAGTCCCGCCGCGCGTTTCTTGGTTGCCTCGCCAGGCAAATCTCGCCTGCGGGAACCTGTGCCCTCCTTGCGCGCTTAAGGAGTTAAGCACCGCAACGCCAATAACCCTGCGGCGCCACGTTCGTTCTCAACCGATCAGGAAGGATGCAACCCATGGGGCTGTTCAGCAAAGACATCAAATCGATGGACGACCTCTTCCTGCACACCCTGCAGGATGTCTATTACGCCGAGAATCAAATCGTTAAGGCTCTGCCGAAATTGATCGATAGAGCGACGAGTCGCGAGCTTGGAGCAGGTTTGCGCAACCATTTGCGCGAGACCGAGATCCAAGTCACGCGCCTCGAGCAGGTGTTTGAGAAGCTCGGCCGGACGCCGAAAGGCGTCGATTGCCCGGCCATCGATGGCTTAATCAAAGAGGCTGATGAGGTCGCCGGCGAAGTCGACGACAAGAAGGTGCTCGACGCCGCGATTATCGGCAGCGCGCAAGCGGTAGAGCACTACGAGATCTCCCGTTACGGCACGCTGATTGCCTGGGCACAAGAACTCGGCCATGACGGCATCGTGAGACTACTCAACGCCAACCTCAAAGAGGAGAAGGCTGCCGACAAGAAGCTGAGTAGTATGGCTGAAGGTGGTGTCAATCGGCGCGCAACCGGACGGACGGCTTCGCGGGCGCCCGCACGCCGCGCGGCCGCGTCAAGCTCCACCGTGAGACGCAAGACTAGTCCCATCAAAAAGCGGCCCACAAAAAAGAAGAAATCGTCGCGCCGCTGAGCCCGGAAGGCTGCCCCTCACGCCCCCACTCGGGCTGAGGGGCCCGACCGAGACCAAGCGGCCGGGCACGAATTTTGGATGGACGCGAGACCTGCGCCAAGCGCTGGGGAAAGGCGTGCGCTGCCCCCCGCACGGACCCATTGGGCCCTTAATCGGGCGACCAGCTGCGGTGTCCGCTTAGTCGCGTTCGACCTTGCGTTTGGGGGCACTGCCTACGGCTCTAAAGTCGCAATATACTCAAGATGTCACTTAGCCGAAAGAAGTAAAAGTACGTCGTAATAGAGCGTCTTGACAATAAACGAAACGAAAAGAATATTGATTTATGTCCACAACCGTACATTTTGAACCCCAATACACCGGTTTGCCATTGTCGTAGATGCGGACCCAAATGCGCGTGTGTTGGAATTGAGCGTCACGGAACGCTCGAAGGCATGGCACTGCGGAGCCATGAGTGCCCGCACTGTGAAAGCCTGCAGACTGGCGTGATCCCCTTCGTGCAGGTTGATTGGGAACGGCCTGACGGGATAACGTTACTCCGGCCGCATCGCTTTCGCTGAGGAGGGCTATTCGTTGACAGACACGGTCGTTAGCCTCCCGACGGGCCAAGACCACCCGCAACTCGACTTTCTTGTGAAAGCCGGTGAGGGTCTGGCGCGAGGTGACGATTTCTTTCGCCAACTGCTCGACGTATTGCCCGCCGCGGTCTACGTGACCGACGCCGCAGGGTGCATCACTTATTACAACGAAGCGGCCGCTTCTCTCTGGGGCTGGCGCCCCGAGTTGGGCAACACCGAGTGGTGCGGTTCGTGGAAACTTTTCTGGCCGGACGGAAGAGCCATGGAGCTCGGGGAGTGCCCAATGGCGATTGCCGTGAAGCAAGGCCGGCCGGTCCACGGCATGGAAGCGATAGCGGAGCGCCCCGATGGCGTCCGTGTGCCGTTCATGCCTTTTCCAACCCCTCTTTTTGATTCATCGGGCAGGATGATTGGCGCGGTGAATTTGCTGGTCGACATCACCGATCGCAAACGCGCCGAAAACGCTGCCCAGCTTCTGGCATCGATCGTGGAGTCGTCCGACGACGCCATTGTCAGCAAGGACCTCAACGGAATCATCATGAGCTGGAATGCCGGAGCGGAGCTTCTGTTCGGCTATTCGGCCGAGGAGGCTGTAGGTCAGCCCGTCACGATTCTGATTCCGTCGGACCGCGTGGATGAGGAGCCCGAAATTCTTCAGCGCATCCGTCGCGGGGAGCGCGTCGACCATTACGATACTCTCCGCCGTCGCAAGGATGGAACTCTGGTCAACATTTCGCTGACCGTATCGCCGGTGAAGGATGCCCGGGGCATGATCGTCGGCGCATCGAAAATTGCCCACGACATCTCCGAACGCAAACGGGCTCAGGAGCAGGAGAGGCTCTTGGCCGGCGAGATGAAACATCGCATCAAAAATTCTTTGGCGACAGTGCAGGCGCTCGCCACGCAAACATTGCATAGCGCACCGGCCGAAGAAAAACAGGCGTTTATCGCGCGCCTGCACGCTCTCGCCAATGCGCACGATCTGCTGACAGCCGAAAGCTGGGATCGGGTCCCACTCGACTCCGTCGTGGCGCGGGCGTTAGAGGCTTTCCGCGAAGAACACCGCGAGCGCATCGTAACCGAAGGGTCGGATGGAATTTGGCTCAGTGCGAACCGGGCGTTACTGTTGGCAATGGCGCTGCACGAGCTCGCCACGAACGCGGTGAAATACGGGGCCTTGTCGAATGGAGTTGGTTGCGTGAGGATTTTTTGGGAATTCGATGCCCAGTCCAACAAGGCGACAGTCTTTTGGCGGGAGAGCGGTGGTCCCAGCGTTACACCACCGGAGCGCGGAGGATTTGGCTGGCGGCTTATCCAGGGTGCGATGGAGGGGGCGTTAGGCCAGGCACAGTTTGATTTCGATCCCGACGGTCTCGCTTGCACGCTGGAAGTGACCCTGTAGGTCCCAGCGGCCCTGCTCGTCCCCCGGGTGCGGTCTTGGGGGGTACTCACCGACTGAATTCGGTCGTTCGTAACTTGCGTCCAACCGCCCTTGTGAGTCCACGCGCTAGCTCGCCTTGCTCATGGCGACGCCGTGAACGAAGGCGTCGAACGCCGCCCAGAACTGCTCGCGAATGCTGTCCCGCTCTTGCATAATTTCGTGGCGGGACCCCCTGAGGACGATCTGCGAGCCGGCTCTAAGCCGAATGGCGAGGCCCTCCACCGCTTTGCTCGACACGATCTGGTCGTCGCCTGCCACGAGCATCAGCACTGGCACCCTGATGCGTGGCGCGAACCGTTCGCTGTTGACCGCTTCGATCGTGTCAAGCGCAGCTTTCAGCCAGCCGATGGTCGGTGCGTCGATGGCGAGCTCGGGCGCGGCCTCCAGCACCGATTGATTGCGAGCGAAGCGCTCGCGGTCGGAGGTGAGACGATTGCCCTCGAACGGGGGATCGTGACGGTACTTGGTCTTGTCGCCAGGCACCGCGCTCTTGCCGAAGCCGAGCAGCGCCAGCCCGTCGGCGAACTGGCCGCACATCCGGTGCGACATGGGCAGCCCCTCGATCCGCACCATGGGTGCGGTCATGACCATGCGGGTGAACCAGCAACCGCGTCTGGTCGCCGCCCTGAACAGCACCATGGCGGCCATCGAGTTGCCGAGCGCGAAATAGGGCGCCGGACAATCGGGAAGCACCACCGCCTTCATAAAGTAAGCGAGGTCTTCCTCGTACTCGGCGAAATCGTTGATATGCCCTTTGAGCGGGTTCCTGGTGAGCCGGCTCGACCCCCCCTGCCCGCGCCAATCGAGCAACGCCACGGCGAAGCCGCGGCGGCGAAGCTCACCCACGACCTCGAAATATTTCTCGATGAACTCGGCGCGGCCGGGAAGGATGCAGACCGTGCCGCGCCGCTCGCGCAGCACCGACTGCCAGCTTGCGAAGCGCAAGCGCAAGCCCTTGCGCGGCTCGATATACCCGGTCGAAGCGCCGAGCGGGATCGGGTTCTTGGGTGTCGCGATGAGAGCCATCGAAGCGAGCGTGCCCCTTTAGCGCGAGCGCCGCCGTAAGGCGCCTAAGCGAGCGCCTCTTATAGCAGCGCCGACCGGGCTCGCCACGCCGTTCACGCGGGCCGACGATCGGGTGCCGACGCGGCCGAAGGGGCCCCACCGATATCGTAATTCCTCCTTTATTTTCAGCACACTAGACCTCTTGAAGCGCTCGCTTGCCGCACCCATATCCGTGATCGGGGCGAAGGCTTTATGGCTTCGCGCCATCCGCCCGGCTCAAGGACTTGAGCGGGCACCACCATATCGCTTCTCAAGGAGGATGTGTCATGAGGCACTTTGACCTTACCCCGCTTTACCGCTCCACCATCGGCTTCGACCGGCTCGGCTCGTTGCTCGATACGCTCACCAGTTTCGAGGGCGAGGCTCCGAGCTACCCGCCCTACAATATCGAGCGCATCGGCGAGAACGAGTATCGTATCAGCATGGCCGTCGCCGGCTTCGGCGAGCGCGACCTCTCCATCGAGGTGAAGGAGAATGTTCTTGCCATTCGCGGCGAGAAGCGGACCGAGCAGGAGGACACCACATTCCTTCATCGCGGCATCGCTTCGCGCAGCTTCGAGCGCAGGTTCCAGCTCGCCGATCATGTTGTGGTGAAGGGCGCGGCGCTCGAGAACGGCTTGCTGCATGTCGACCTCATGCGCGAGCTGCCCGAGGCCATGAAGCCGCGTACCATCCCGATCGCCACCAAGATCGAGGCCGAGAAGCCGAAGGTCATCGACAGCAAGGCGGCCTAACGCCAGCGTCACGCGAAGATCGGACGATCAACAAGAAGGGCGCTCTCTCGTCTGAGGGGGCGCCCTTCTCTCTAGGCAGGTGCTTGGGAGAGGAACCTGCTTCCCCCTTCACGCAAAACACGCGTTGGGGACAATGGCTGAGCCTATCACCCACAACTTGCGCGAGCCTTAATGCGCGGCCGCCGAGCAACGTCCTGTTAGCGGCCTGGGCCCGGTCGAAGGGCGACGATCGCGCCGCTTCCGATCAGCCCTGTGAGATTGGTCTGAAGGTCGAAGCCGGGCGCCTCCTGCAAGGCGCCGGCGGACGCCTCTCCGATCGTCCTCCCCGCTTTCAGCGCGAGGATGAACGGGGCACCGCCCTCCGGCAGACGGCGCATCTCAACCTCGAGCCGGGGCCTTGCCACCATCGTATCCTCCGCCCCCGCCACCTGCGTCGGCGGGACCGCGCCGCTTTGCGCGTTGAGTTCATAGATCGACACGATCGGATAGGGCGAGCGCACAATGCCGAGCGAAGGATGCAAAATGAGCACGGCGCCGGCGGCGTGATCGACCGCGCTTGCAAGCTCTTGGAGTGAGAGCGGCGCGGCATCGGCCGCGTGATAGGCGCTGTGCCACGCCCATTCGAGCGCGGCCATATCGGCGAGATAGGGCACCGATGCGCCCGGGGCGAATTCCGCGATGAAGGTCGGGAAGCTCGCACCATAGCGGAGGAGAACCGCTGATGAGGGCGGTTCGCGCTCGATATAGAGGCGGGCCAAGGCGCGGAAGAATTCGTTGCCGACCAGCCGCGCCACCACCGGAAACCGCCCGGCCAGCACGCCGATCAGACCGGCATAGACATTGTTGCGATAGACGGCGAAGCGGCGGGACGGCACACCGCCCGACTCGCGCCTGACCTCGGCGGGCACCGCGGCCTCAATATCGAGCACGGCCCCGGCGAACTCTCGCTGCAACTCGGCAAACTCGGTCATGGGCAGGCCGCGATGCGATTTGACCGGCGGTCGGCGATGATCCGATCCGCGCGCTTCGCCTCAGCGAACAAGACCTCCCACGCCGGCACGTCGTTGTCCCACTCGATAAGCGTGGGCTTTGGGCCCGAGCGCGCGAGCGCATGGGCGTAAAGGTCCCACACGGCGTCGGTCACTTCATGCCCATGGTCGTCGATCAGAAGCGTCGCGCCGTCGTCGTCGCTGTCGGCCGCATGGCCGCCAAGATGAACCTCGCCCACATGCTCGATCGGGAAATCATCGATGAAGGGGCCCGCGTCGAAGCCGTGATTGACGGACTGGACGAACACATTGTTGACGTCGAGCAGAAGCCCGCAGCCGGTACGTCGCACCACCTCGCGCAGGAACTCCACCTCGCTCATCGCCGCATCGGCGAAGGCTACATAGGTGGACGGATTCTCGAGCAGCATGCGCCGCCCGAGCGCCTCCTGCACCTCGTCGATATGCTCGCACACCCGCGCCAGCGTCTCCTCGGTGTAGGGCAGCGGTAGAAGATCGTTGAGATAGACGTTGTCATGGCTGGACCAGGCGAGATGCTCCGAGAACAGGGAGGGCCGATAGCGCGCGTTGAGCGCCTTGAGGCGGCCAAGATGCTCCCGGTCTAGGGGCGCACTGCCGCCGATCGAGAGACCGACACCGTGCAGGGAAACGGGGTAGCGCTCGCGGATGGCGCTGAGATAATAGTGGGGCGGCCCACCCTCCCCCATGTAGTTCTCGGCATGGATCTCGAACCAGCCGATGTCGGGCGCTGTTTCGAGGATGTCGCGGCAATGCTCGGGCTTCAGCCCGACGCCGGCGCGGGGCGGGATGGGACGATTCTCTTTATCGGAATGGGCTCCGGTCATCGCTGCTCATGGTTCGAGGCCCCGGCCATCGTTGTAAGGAGCGAGGGCGAAGCCCGGGCCGCCGAAACGGCCGTGCCTCGCGCTCGCAGGCACAAATCCTTAGGCCGGCGGGACATCGCGAGCGAGCGGCTCGAGGCTTCCTTTCCGCGCGTCGGGAAGTTCCATGGTGAGACAGGTTCCCTTGGGCACGAGCTTCCAGGAATTCCCCTGATAGTCGATCTTTGAGGTTCCGGCGCAGGTCGTTCCGGGTCCGGCGGCGCAGTCATTCGCGCCCGCCTTTGCCACGCCGTAGCATTTCTCTTTGCCGCCCTCCTCGGCGGCGCCGGCGATCTGGCTCGTCGCCGCGAGACCGAGTGCCGCGGCGAAGGCGCAGCCAACGGCCAGTCCGGACAGACTCTTCGCTTGATCGTTCATGAAACGCTCCTTCTTGCTTGAATTGTGCGGCGCGCCGGAACTCTTGGCAGGCGCTTTAGGTTGCCTTTACGAGTAAGCCCGGGTGGGCGCGATCACGTCAAATCACAGCTCCGCCAGAAGGGGCGCAACGAGATCGGGCGCCCGGGTCCCGTGCCTTGAATGCCGCTTGTGTGCGTCTAGGAAATCTGTCATTTTGAAGGCGAATAGGACAGGCTTGCTGACCTTTGTATTGGAGACTGCGGCGCAAGGCTTCACGGGACTCCGCGAAGAGCTGACTTTGGTCCTCGCCCGCAGGGCCAATCGGGAGGCGGCGAGCCGCCGCGGTGCCTGCCTTCGCTTTCAGCCAGGTCGATTCTCTTAGCTGGTGAAGCGCTGGCAGAGCCGCTTCGTGCGCGGGCGGCGCGTGCCGTAGCCGAGGTTCAAGTGACGATGGCATTTCGTGGCCGGTTATTGCCCTCCTCGCCTCAGGCGTGGCCTTCGCCTCCGCCCGCGCAAGGACTCTATGATCCCAAGCACGAGCACGATGCGTGCGGGGTCGGCTTCGTTGCCGATCTCAAGGGACGCCCGAGCCGCAAGATCATCGAGGATGGTTTGCAGATCCTCACGAATCTTACTCATCGCGGCGCCGCCGGGGCCGACCCGCTGGCGGGCGACGGCGCGGGTATCCTGGTGCAAATCCCGCACGATTTCTTGCGACAGGCTTGCGCGCCTCTCGATATCGCGCTCCCCGAGCCCGGCCATTACGGCGTCGGCTACATGTTCATGCCGCGCAACCAGGCGCAGCGCATCTATTGCGAGTCCGTCGTCGCCCGCGCGATCGAGGCGGAAGGATTGACGCTACTCGGTTGGCGCGACGTCCCTTCCGACAATTCGTGCCTGTCTGCCTCGGTGATCGCGACCGAGCCGGCGCATCGGCAGGTTTTCATCGGCCGGGGCCCCGGCATCGCGGATGAGACCGATTTCGAGCGCAGGCTCTACCTCCTGCGCAAGGTGATCTCCAACACCATCATGGGCGAGACCGGCGGCCGGGAGATCGGCTTCTACACCGTGTCGCTCTCATGCCGCACGCTGGTCTATAAGGGAATGTTCCTCGCCTATCAGCTCGGCGCCTATTACCGCGATCTGCACGATCCCCTCTTCGCCTCGGCGCTGGCGCTGGTGCATCAGCGCTTCTCGACCAATACCTTCCCCTCCTGGAAGCTGGCCCATCCCTACCGCATGGTGGCCCATAACGGCGAGATCAACACGCTCAGAGGCAACCTCAACTGGATGGCGGCGCGGCAGGCGAGCGTGTCGTCACCCTTGTTCGGCAAAGACATCGAGAAACTCTGGCCGATCTCTTACGAGGGTCAGTCCGATACCGCCTGCTTCGACAATGCGCTCGAGTTCCTGGTCCAAGGCGGATACAGCCTGGCGCACGCGGCGATGATGCTGATCCCCGAGGCCTGGGCCGGCAATCCGCTCATGGATGCCAAACGCCGCGCCTTCTACGAATACCACGCCTGTCTCATGGAACCCTGGGACGGTCCCGCCGCCATGGCCTTCACCGACGGCAGACAGATCGGGGCCACGCTCGACCGCAACGGGTTGCGCCCCGCGCGCTATCTCGTGACCGCGGACGGCCTCGTCATCATGGCGTCTGAGACCGGCGTGCTCCCCATCGCCGAGGAGACCATCGTCGAGAAATGGCGGCTCCAACCCGGCAAGATGCTGCTGATCGACCTCGACAAGGGACGGATCATCTCCGATGAGGAGATCAAGGCCGAGCTGTCTTCGGCCCATCCCTATCAGCAATGGCTCGACCGCACGCAGATTCGCGTGCATGAGCTGCCGGGCACGCCGCCGCCCGCCCCGCGCACCAATGTCAGCCTGCTCGACCGCCAGCAGGCCTTCGGCTACACGCAGGAAAGCCTCAAATTCCTGATGATGCCGATGGCCGAGTCGGGCCAGGAGGCGGTCGGTTCCATGGGCACCGACACGCCGCTCTCGGCGCTGTCGTCCCGGCCGAAGCTGCTGCACACTTATTTCAAGCAAAATTTCGCGCAAGTGACCAATCCGCCGATCGATCCGATC
>JACMJU010000018.1 GCA_014380485.1 Methyloceanibacter sp. | reverse complement strand
GCTGGGGCCGCGGGGGTTTCGCCGGGTGCCGCATCGGGACCGGCCACATTCTCGTCGCTGCCAGAAGGCGCGGGCGGCGCATTAGTCTTGCAGTTGGTCAGCCAGACATCGAAGACGGGATGCTCGACGGCGTGAAGGCCGGGGCTTTCGGCGAACATCCAGCCGGTGAAGATACGCTGCACCTCGCCGGTGAGCTTCACCTCGTCAACCTCGACGAAGGATGCGGTGTGGGGCTGCTCGGTCGGCGGACGGGTGTCGCACACCCTCGGCGTCACTTTGAGGGCGCCGAACTCGACGGTGTTGTTGATGGGAACCTCGAGATGGGAAATGCGGCCCGTGACCTTGTCGAGGGCGGCGAATACCGCGATCGGGTTCCTGATGACGTCGGCGGAGGCCGGGCTCGACGCGAGCGCAAAGAAGAGCAACGAGAGGGGGAACCGGGCCCCTAACAGGCGCCCTGCCTTCGCTTGTTTCGCCATGCCGCACACCTTCTGAACGGGCCTCTTGACTGTCGCTCCGGTGCGCTCCTGGGTTCGGGCATGACCCCTTCGGAAAGCAGGATCCCAGCCGTTCCGATCATGCCCCAGCGTCAAACGCCTCGTCCATGAATGGGGCATTGATGTGGCGAGACGCATCAGGCGGCGCGCTCGGCAAAGAAGCGGAGCCGAATGTGGTCGGCGGTCCACTGCCCGCGCGTGTCTGAGAGCGAGGGCCGCAGTAACTCAATGACCTCGCCCACCACCTCGGAGCGCTCCGGTTCGGGAAATTGATCGAAGAATGACCGGCCGAAGGTCCTGAGCCAGCCTTCCATGCCGGTCTTGAGCGGGGTCGGGCGCGGCACGAGCGCGATCTCCTTGACGGTGAAGCCGCCTTCGGCGAGGAGGCGGCCATATTCCTCGGTGGTGGGAAAGAACCAGGGCGCAGTCGCGGCGGGATCGCTGCCGCGGAGCGCCCCAACCGCACGTATCGCCGTGGCGATCGCCGCGACATTGCCATGGCCGCCGAACTCGCCCACGAAGCGGCCACGAGGGCGAAGAGCGCGCGCTACGCCCGCGATTACCAATTTGGGCTTTCGCATCCAGTGGAGCGCGGCGTTGGTAAAGACCGCGTCGAACTCGGACACGAAATCCAAGGCGTGGCCGTCGACCTTGCGGACATTGAGCCCCTTCATGCGCGCCACGGCCAAGAGTTCGTCGCTCAAATCGACGCCGACGACATCGGCGCCGAGAGCCTTGATCTCCGCCGTCAGCGCACCGTCGCCGCAGCCGAGATCGAGGATCCGCTCCCCGGGCTTGGCGCCGAGCAGACGGAATATCGGCCCGGCGAACTCCTGCACGAAGCGGCCATTCTTGGCATAGTCGGACGCCGACCAGCGCTGCACCGGTGTGGGCAGCGCGGCATCGCGCGCCGTCGGTTGCGTCATTTGGGCTGCCACGGCTCGTAATCCAGCGGAGGCTTCGCCGGGTGAGGACGGAGCGTAGAGCCAGGCGGACGGTAGGCCTCGTAGGTCCCGGTGAGGTTCGGACGATGCGGCTGTTCCCAGGGCCGCGGCGTGTAGCTCTCTTCGGTCGGCGGCACATCGACGGTGTAATGCAGCCAGGCGTGCCACTCCGGCGGGACCTGCGACGGCTCGGCAAGGCTTCGGTAGATCACCCAGCGGCGCCTTCCGCCGCGCTCCCGGTAATAGACGTTGCCGAGTCCGTCCTCGCCCACGCGCTCCCCTTTGCGCCAAGTATAAAGGCGCGTGCCGATGGTGTTGCCGGTCCACCAGGCGAAGAGCTCGGAGACAAATCCCATTTTTCGTGTTTGCCGCTTGTCGTTGCGCGGGGACTATGGCCTCGGTGGGGACACCTGTCCAGGCCGGTGCCTCGTTTGGCATAGGCGCCGCTTTGTTGTCGCTGTCGCGTCCGGTCGCAAGGCGGCAGCGGCGATGACGACATCCGGAACGATCGCTGCTATCGCGGCGGCCGCCTCGGCCGGATGGTCATAGAACCGATCGGGTGGCCGCCGATGACGGCAGACGTCGTGAAGAGGGGTCGAAGGTGGCGGCCCTGGAGGGAACCCAGCCCCTCTGGATTGCACTTGTTATTATCCCCTCCCTTTCCACATGACGTCCCCAGACTCCCCACAGCCTTTAGTGGTAATTAGGGAGTTGCTGCATATATATTGATGGTTTAGACGAATCGCCCCAGTTTCGGCTGTTGCGCGCCAATTCGGAAAAGAGCGCGATTTCCAAGGGGGTGGGAGCAGATGCGGATCGAGAGACGTTTCACCGAGGCGGGCAAATCGCCCTATGACGCTGTCCCGTTCCGGGAGAGCGCAAGCGAGATCCGCAATCCCGACGGCTCGGTGGTGTTTTCGCTCGAACGATTCCACGTCCCCGCCCATTGGAGCCAAGTCGCGGCCGACATCCTCGCGCAAAAGTACTTCCGCAAGGCGGGAGTGCCGTTGAAGGCGAGGCGGGTCGAGGAGAATTCCGTTCCCTCTTGGCTGTGGCGGTCGGTCGCCGACGAGCAGTCTTTGGCCGCGCTGCCGGAGGCCGAGCGTTTCGGCGGCGAAGCCGACGCGCGGCAGGTGTTCGACCGCCTGGCCGGCACCTGGACCTATTGGGGCTGGAAGGGGAGCTATTTCACCAGCGAGGAGGACGCGCGAGCCTTCCACGACGAGCTCCGTTACATGCTTGCCATGCAGATGGGGGCGCCCAACAGCCCGCAATGGTTCAATACCGGCCTCTATTGGGCTTATGGCATCGATGGCCCGAGCCAGGGTCACTATTATGTCGATTTCGCCAGCGGCGAGGTCAAAGCCTCGACCTCGGCCTATGAGCATCCCCAGCCGCATGCCTGCTTCATCCAGTCGATCGACGACGACCTCGTCAACGAGGGCGGGATCATGGATCTGTGGGTGCGGGAGGCCCGTCTTTTCAAATACGGCTCCGGTACCGGCACCAATTTCTCGCGGCTGAGAGGCGAGAACGAACCCCTTTCGGGCGGCGGCAAGTCCTCCGGGCTGATGAGCTTCCTCAAGATCGGCGACCGGGCGGCGGGCGCCATCAAGTCGGGCGGCACCACGCGCCGGGCGGCCAAGATGGTCGTGGTCGACATCGACCACCCCGATATCGAGGACTACATCAACTGGAAGGTCAATGAGGAGCAGAAGGTGGCGGCGCTCGTCACCGGCTCGAAAATCCTCGCCGAGCGGCTCAACGCCATCCTCAAGGCCTGCGTCAATTGCGAGGGCGACGGCGACGACTGTTTCGATCCCAAACGCAATCCGGCGTTGAAGCGCGAAGTCAGGGCCGCCCGCAAGGCCAAGGTGTCCGACAATTCCATCCGCCGGGTGATCCAGTTCGCCCGTCAGGGCTACACCTCAATCCAATTCCCGACCTACGACACGGACTGGGATTCGGAGGCTTACCGCACCGTGTCGGGCCAGAACTCCAACAATTCGGTGCGCGTGACCGACGATTTCTTGCGCGCGGTCGGGGCCGACGGCGAATGGAACCTGACCTACCGCAAGAACGGCGCTGTGGCCAAAACCGTAAAGGCGCGGGCGCTGTTCGAGCAGATCGGCTACGCCGCCTGGGCCTGCGCCGATCCCGGCATCCAGTTCCACACCACCATCAACGACTGGCATACCTGTCCCCAGGCAGGCCCGATCAAGGCGTCGAACCCCTGCTCGGAGTACATGTTCCTCGACGACACCGCCTGCAATCTCGCCTCGATCAATCTGATGGCGTTCCGCAAGGCGGACGGCAGTTTCGACGTCGCGGCTTATGAGCACGCGATCAGACTGTGGACTGTCGTGCTTGAGATCGCCGTGACCATGGCGCAGTTCCCGTCGCGGCGGATCGCCCAGCTTTCTTACGAGTACCGGACGCTCGGGCTCGGTTATGCCAATATCGGCGGCCTGCTCATGGCGTCAGGCGTTCCCTACGATTCGCCGGAAGGCCGCGCGCTGTGCGGAGCGCTCAGCGCCATCATGACCGGCGTGGCCTACGCCACGAGCGCCGAGATGGCGCGCGAGCTTGGCGCCTTCCCCGGCTATGCGGCGAACCGCGAGGCCATGCTTCGGGTCATGCGCAATCATGCGCGGGCCGCGGCGGGCGAGAACGCGGGCTATGAGGGCCTGGCCACGGCGCCGGTGCCGCTCGACCATGCCTCCTGCCCCCAGCCGCAGTTGCTCGCGCATGCCATGCATGCCTGGGAGAAGGCGATCGAGCTCGGCCGCAAGCACGGCTACCGCAACGCGCAGGCGACGGTGATCGCGCCGACCGGCACAATCGGGCTGGTCATGGATTGCGATACCACCGGGATCGAGCCCGATTTCGCCCTGGTCAAGTTCAAGAAGCTCGCCGGCGGCGGCTATTTCAAGATCATCAATCGCATGGTGCCCGAGGCGCTGCGGGGGCTGGGCTACGCCGAAGAAGCCATCAAGCGCATCATCGAATATGCCGTGGGCCATGGCACGCTGGCCGGGGCGCCCGGCGTCAACCACGAAGCGCTTGCGGCCAAGGGGTTCACGCCGGACAAGATCGCCGCGATCGAGAAGGCGGTGGCCTCGGCCTTCGACATCAAATTCGTGTTCAATCGGTGGACGCTCGGCGAAGATTTTCTGACCGGCACACTCGGCCTGTCGCCCGAGCGGATCGACCAGCCCGATTTCGACCTCCTGGCGGAGATCGGTTTCGGCAAGCGCGAGATCGAGGCCGCCAACGAATATGCCTGCGGGGCCATGACGCTGGAAGGCGCGCCCGGGCTCAATCCTGAGCACTTGCCGGTGTTCGACTGCGCCTCCCCGTGCGGGCGCAAGGGCAGGCGCTTCCTTTCGGTCGAGAGCCATATCCGCATGATGGCGGCGGCCCAACCCTTCATCTCCGGCGCCATCTCCAAGACCATCAACATGCCGAACGACGCCTCCGTCGTGGACTGCGAAGAGGCCTACCTCCTCTCCTGGCGGCTCGCGCTCAAGGCCAACGCGCTCTATCGCGACGGCTCCAAGCTGTCGCAGCCCCTCAATGCCCAGCTTCTTGCCGACGAGGAGGAGGAGCAGGACGAGGTGCTCGCAGCAGTCGCCTCGGACCAGCCGCAGGTGCAGCGCGCCGTGGTCGTCGCCGAGCGCATCGTCGAGCGCGTCGTCGAGCGCATGCGAGCGCGGGCCGACCGTGAACGCTTGCCTGATCGGCGCAAGGGATATACGCAGAAAGCGGTAGTCGGCGGTCATAAGGTCTATTTAAGGACTGGCGAGTATGCAGACGGTCGTCTGGGCGAGATCTTTATCGACATGCATAAGGAAGGCGCCGCCTTCCGCTCGCTCATGAACAACTTTGCGATCGCAGTGTCCGTCGCTTTGCAGTATGGCGTTCCGTTGGAAGAGTTCGTCGATGCCTTCACCTTCACGCGCTTCGAGCCGGCAGGCCCGGTGCGCGGCAACGAGGCGATCAAGAACGCGACCTCGATCCTCGACTATCTGTTCAGAGAGCTTGCAGTTTCTTATCTTGGGCGCTACGAGCTTGCTCATGTTGATCCAAGTGAGATCGGCAGCACTACACTCGGCTCTGGTGACGCGGGCGAAGGCAAGCGTTCCACCGAAGCTCTCGTCTCGCCAGGCTTCACCCGTGGTCGCCTCAGCGAGCGGAAGTTTCTTGCGCCGAGCAAAGCGCAGAGCACTGGTGCGCATGCGCGTGCGTTGCAGGCGGAAGCCCGCGACGACGCCCAGCCGCACACCACAAGCTTTGCCCTCGCGTCCTCTCAAGTTCCTTCAGCCGAGACGGCCGAGCACGTCGCCCGCGCCGTCGAAACGCTCGCTGAACGCGGCGCATCAGATTTTGTGGCCGAAGCGCGCATTAAGGGTTATGAAGGAGAAGCATGTGGAGAATGCGGGAACTTTACCCTCGTCCGTAACGGCACGTGTCTCAAATGCGATACGTGTGGAGCGACGAGCGGATGTAGCTAGAGTGAATTGACAACCAGCCAGCCCTAAAGGAGGGACATCATGGCAGCAGCAAAGAGGAAGAAACCAGCGGCAAAGTCAGCGGCGCGCAAGACTGTACGCAAGACCGCGCGCAAGACGTCACGCAAGACCGCCCGCAAGGCCACCAAGAAGAGATAAACTTGCAAAGGCGCGGGGTTCGTCCCCGCGCCTCCTTTATTTTCTTTCCAAAACAAGCAGTTATTTGGGCGCAAGCGAACTTCTCGGTTTGCTTGGCGTGTTAGTGCGCGCTTTCGTCAGCGCTGACCAACTTTTCTTTCGCCGCGCGCGCCGCCTGCCATCATCAACGTCGCGCCTGAGAACGTTGTCTGTTGTCGCGCCGCTCTCGTCAGATCATGTCGTCGGGCGAATGCGGTTTGGCATTCTGCAGGCTATTGGGGCCGGCTGCCTGCCGCTTGCGCGATCGTCCCAAATTGGGAACGACTGCTGTCGCCGCGCGCCGACGCGAAGCTGAGTGATTCGCCTTTTTCGTAAAATTGTTCATTTGTCATCGCCGGACGCGGCGGCGAAGCCCTCGTTGTGGATAAATATCCACAGGGCATTTTCGGCGCCTTCGAGCTTCGCTTCATCAGAGCTGCGCAGCACCACATAGGTCCCGAGACGTTTGTTCTCGAAGAACGGGTAGCTGCCGATCTGAACCTCGGGATGCGAGGCTTGGAGTTCGGCGAGGCCCGGAGCGGCGTCGCCTTCGGGCACGTCGAGACGGATCGAGCGGGTCAGGATCGGCCGCCCCTTGGCAAGACGCGGGGCCACCGCGTCGAGCATGACCTGCATGATGCGGGGCACCCCGGCCATGACGATGACGTTCTCGAGCATGAAGCCCGGCGCCCGGGAGATGGCGTTGTCGATCAGGGCGGCGCCTTTAGGAATGCGGGCCATGCGCAGGCGCGCCGGGGTGAGCTCCTCCCTGCTGAACAGCTTGCGCATGGCGGCGACCGCCTCGGGATCGACGATGACCTCGACCCCAAAGGCCATGGCGATGGCGTCGGTGGTCACATCGTCATGGGTGGGGCCGATGCCGCCGGTGGTGAAGACATAGGTGAACCGCCGGCGGAGCTCGTTCACCGCGGCGGCGATCTCGGCTTTGCTATCGGCCACCACGCGGATTTCGCGAAGCACGATGCCGATGCGGGTCAGATAAGCCGCGATATAGGCGATGTTCTCGTCTCGGGTGCGGCCCGACAGGATCTCCTCGCCGATCACGAGGAGCGCGGCGGTCACGGTTCTGGTGCCTTCCTGGTCTGCCATGGCGGTCCGAAACGATTGCGGATGGATGAGTCTAGCGCCCCGTCGACCGTTCGCCAGCGTCTTGCCGCATCCTTGCAGGGAGACGGGAAAGTCGGCGGCTCCCGTTGCACATTGTCATATTTCCCCCTAAGTGAACGTCAAATCCCTATAATCGCTTGCCATGTCCAATCTCGAATTTGCCCGCGCCCAGGCGCGCGACGTCAAGATCAAACTCCACGGAGCGGATGCCTTCGCCGGCATGGCGAGGGCGGGCCGGCTCGTGGCCGAGGTCCTCGATCTCCTGGTCGACGAAGTGAGGCCCGGCGTGACCACCGAGGCGCTCGACCGGTTCGTGTTCGAATTCGCCATGGACCACGGCGCGGTCCCGGCCCCGCTCAATTACCGGGGCTTCCCCAAGTCGATCTGCACCTCGCTCAACCATGTGGTTTGCCACGGCATCCCCGGGGCCCGCGCGCTCAAAGAGGGCGACATCCTCAATATCGACGTGACCCTCATCGTCGACGGTTGGCACGGCGATTCGAGCCGCATGTATGCGGTGGGCAAGGTCCCTCGCGCCGCCGAGCGTCTGCTCGAAGTGACCTATAACGCGCTGATGCGGGGGGTGGCCGCGGTCAGGCCCGGGGCTACCACTGGCGATATCGGCGCCGCTATTCAGACCTATGCCGAAGGGGAGCGCTGCAGCGTGGTGCGCGATTTCTGCGGCCATGGTTTGGGCCGCGTCTTCCACGACCGGCCGAACATTCTGCACTATGGCGAGCCTGGCGAGGGGCTCACGCTGAAGCCCGGCATGCTGTTCACCATCGAGCCGATGATCAATCTCGGCAAGCCGCATGTGAAGATCCTATCGGACGGCTGGACCGCGGTGACCCGCGACCGGTCGCTGTCGGCGCAGTTCGAGCACACGGTTGGGGTCACTGAGGCGGGATGCGAGGTGTTCACGGTCTCGCCGCGAGGGTTGGACCGGCCTCCTTACAGATACCAGTAGAGCGAAGGCTGAATGGGCTTCAAGGATGCGGGCAAGCCACATTATTTTGGCCATCGCGAGAGGCTCAGGCGACGATTCCGCGAGGCGGGCGCCGACGCCCTCCCCGACTATGAGCTGCTCGAGCTGATCCTGTTTCGCGCCGCGCCACGGCGCGACACCAAACCCCTGGCTAAGGCGCTGATCGCCCGTTTCGGCACCTTCGCCGAGGCCGTGAACGCTCCCGAAGAGCTGTTATGCGAGGTCCCCGGCATCGGCGAGGCGGCGGTAGTCGAGCTCAAGCTCGTGCGCGCGGCAGCGCTCAGAGTGATGCGCGGCGAGGTGCTGGAGAGGCCGGTGCTCTCGTCCTGGGCCCTGGTGCTCGACTATTGCCGCGCTTCCATGGGGTTCGAGAACACGGAGCAATTCCGCATTCTGTTCCTCGACAAGCGCAATCAGATCATCGCCGACGAGGTGCAGCAGAAGGGCACCGTCGACCATACCCCGGTCTATGTGCGCGAAGTGGTGAAACGGGCGCTGGAGCTGTCGGCAATGGCCATCGTGCTGGTGCACAATCACCCGTCGGGCGATCCCACGCCCTCGCGGGCCGATATCGAAATGACCAAGCAGATCGTGGCCGCCGGCAAGCCGCTCGGCGTCATCGTTCACGACCACATCATTGTAGGAAAGAAAGGCCATGCGAGCTTCCGGGGGCTGGGCCTGATCTAGCACCCAAGAACGCGCACGCTCCGCCGCATCAGAAGTCCCCCTCTTTCGTATAAGGCCGGCACCAAAGAATAGCCTGCAGCAGCACGGCCTTGGTCCACGCCACGTGCATCGCCTCGACCTCAGCTGCCGTATGTCCCTTCTTGGCGAGAAACGGCTTCATTGTAATCGAGATTGGCATGACCAGCGCCAGCACGTAGCGCATTGGAATGTGCGGCGCCGCAGCGACGCCGTCGGTCTTGTTCTTGCCCGAACGATGATGACGACGGCCGATCTCGTCCTGCCAAGCGAGCCACGCTTCGCCGTAATCAGCCTGGCAGGTGTCGAGAATCCATTGGCCGAACCGCTTGCGCACCGCGTCGAGATAGGCGCCGACCGGCTGATTGGTCTTCGGATCGCTGAAATAGGCGAGAAGATGCGGCGTGCTGCCGACGAAACCATACCAGACGTCGAGAATGGCCTCGACCTGGTCCTTGACGATGTCGTGTGCCTTACGCAGGGCGGCAATGTCGTCCTCTCCGAAGAGCAAGGACGCCTTGAGCGTCGCAAGATCGGCAGTCGTGAGCGGGGACTTGGGAAGCACTGGGTCGCCCAGCCGGTAGCCGGGGATGGCGCTGACTGTCATGGCGGATCCTCCGAGGGTCTTGCTTATATAGTTGCTACTAGCTAGCATCGCTTTTTAGATTCGTCAACGATTGATTTCGAGTAGCAACTATGTCCGTCACGCCCGAGGCTCTTGAGGCCGCACACCTGATCGACCGGCTCGAAAGGCTGGCCCGCTTCGCCGAGCAGACCGATCGGCTCAACCCGGCACAGTGGGATGTCCTCCGTTATCTCGCACGCGCCAACCGTTTCTCGCGGACGCCTGCGGCCGTCGCCGACTATCTTGCATCGACACGGGGCACGGTATCGCGGACGCTGGCCTCATTGGAATCGAAGGGCTACGTGTCGCGGAATCAAAGTTCGCGCGATGGCCGCTCGGTCGAATTCGCTCTCACGCAGCAGGCAGAGAAGGCCCTGAGGCGCGATCCCTTACTCGCATTGGCCAAAGACATCGAGCAGGCGACTGGAGGCAATGTCGCTGATCTTCTCGATGGTCTCAGGCGAACGCTCAGGGAAGCAATCGGACGCAACCATGGCCGTGCGTTCGGCGCCTGCTTTTCGTGTCGGCATTTTCGGGCTGACATCCGGCCATCGTCCCGTACACCGCACCATTGCGCCCTGCTTAACGAGCCACTTTCCGAGCTCGAAAACCTTTCCACCTGCGTCGAGCAGGAGCCCGCTGCCGCGTAGTCGGACATGGCGACACGCCCCGGCGCCCAGCCCAGGTTGGACCTAGGGTCCACCGGCTACACGATGGGAGCGCGCAATCGCGCGGCATAGCTAACTTAAACAAACTCGGGGACGTGGCTTGCAGTGAGGCGCGGGGCGCGGGGCGCGGCCAAGCCCCTGCGGGGAGCGGCCTAGGCCGGCGGCGGCCCGAACACAAGAACGGCGTTAAGGCCGCCGAACGCGAAGGAGTTCGACATGGCGTAGCTGACCCCGCGCGACTTGCCGACATTCGGCGTGTAGTCGAGGTCGCATTCGGGATCCGGCTCGTCGAGGCCGACCGTGGGCGGGATGAACCCTTCGCCGATCGCCTTCACTACGGCGACCGCCTCGATGCCGCCGCCGGCGCCGAGACAATGGCCGTGCATCGACTTGGTGGAAGAGATGGAAACCTTGTTCGCCGCGTTGCCAAACACGCGCTTGATGGCGCGGGTCTCGTTGATGTCATTGACCGCGGTCGCCGTGCCGTGGGCGTTGACATAGTCGATGTCCGAGGCGGCGAGGCTCGCGTCGTCGAGAGCCATCTGCATCGCCGTGGACGCGCCGTCGATGGACGGGTTGACCATGTCGGCGGCGTCGGCGGTCATGCCGTAGCCCATGACCTCGGCGAGGATCGGCGCGCCGCGGGCCTTGGCATGCTCGAGCTCCTCGAGCATGAGAATGCCCGCCCCCTCGGCCAGAACGGTGCCGTTGCGCCGCTTGGCGAAGGGCCATAGACCGTCGGGGCTCAAGACCCGCATCGCCTGCCAGGCGCGGGTCGCACCCCAATTGAGCGAAGCTTCCGCCGCGCCCGCAAGGCCCAGATCGACCAGACCTTCGCGGATCATGCGGTAGGTCAGGCCAATGGCGTGGGTGGCCGTCGAGCAGGCGCTCACCACGCCGAAGGTCGGGCCTTTGATGGAATATTCGATGCTGACATGGGCCGAGGCCGAACTGCCGATGGCCTTGAGCAGCGTCAACGGATGGGTGGCCCGCTTGTTCTCCTTGAACAGCATCTTGTAGGAGAATTCGAGCGTGGTCAGGCCGCCAACGCCCGAGCCGATGATGCAGGCGGCGCGATAGGCCTTGCTGTCCTTGAGCGGAACCTCGAGCTTGGACATAATGACGGCTTCCTGCGCCGCGCAGCCGGCATATTGCGAATATTTGTCGGCGAGGATGAGCTGTTTGCTCTTTAGCCGCTCCCGGGGATCGAAGTCCGGCACTTCACCGGCGATGGTGATGTAGAGATCCTCGACGGGAAAGCTTTGCACTTGGCGTATGCCGCACTCGCCCTTCTTGAGCGCCGCCCAAAACTTTTCTACGCCCGTGCCCAAAGGAGTGACGACGCCCTGGCCGGTGACCACGACGCGCCTGCGCCCGTTAGTGTGTGTCATAGAGTGCTAAGCCGTAACTCCCAAGCCTGGTCGACGTCCCGGGAAGGCCCCCGAGCGGATATGGCTGGTTAAGCTGCTGCGCCGGAAGCCTTCGTCTCTGCGATGATCCCCTTCACCCGATCGACGACGGACCCAACCGTCGCGAACGCCTCCACCTCTTCATTCGCATTATACGGGATTTCGATACCGAAAGTATCCTCAATATCGAACACGATGACCGCAAGGTCGAGCGATTCGATCTCAAGGTCACTGAGAGGCGTTTCGAGCGTGACGGTCTTCGTTGGATCCTTCATGTTCTTACGCAAAATCTCGATGATCTTGGAAGCCACATCGTCCATATCGCTCTCCCTGCCCCCTTGGGGGGTCCGTGTCTAGTCGTCCCTGGCTAAATCATAGCTAATGCAAGGGCAAGTCGGGCATTGGAATAGACTTAAAATCTTGTCGAGTCCACCCGGGTTCCCTGCCCCGATTCCTTCCCAGCTCGGCGTTGTAGTCGCCAAGAAAATTGGCGTTTTTGCGCCTTGCCTCGCCACGGTTTCAGCATAATCCAGACGGGGTCATGGATGCGCCCGATGCTGCGTTAACCCGCCGTGCTACAATATAGTGTCTCGGCGGCCCTGCGGCCAACCGCCCCATGGAGATAATGGCACCCCGCTTAGCGGCCCGAAGTTAATGAAAATGTAAGACTGATGGCGCGAAAGCCCGACCCCAAATCCTCGACGACAGCGCCTCGCCAAGAATCGGCCCCTGAGCGTCCCTGGCTCAAATCCTACCCCCCGGGCGTCGCGTGGGAGGCTCGGTTCAGGCCGGCCCTGATGGGCAGCTTGCTCGACCGGGCGGTCCAAGCCTACGGCCCCCGCCCCTGCACCTATTTCATGGGCAAGCGGCTGAGTTTCGCTGAGATCGGCGATCTGTCGGATCGGGCCGCCAAAGGCCTCCAGGCGATGGGCGTCGGCGAGGGTGTCAAGGTCGGGCTCCTGCTCCCCAACACACCCACATTCCTCATCTTTTACTACGGCGTGCTGAAGGCCGGCGGGACGGTGGTCAATTTCAACCCGCTCTACAGTCTCGAAGAGATCGAGTTTCAGATCCGCGACAGCCGGACCAGGATCATGGTGACACTCGATCTTGCGGTGACCTTCGCGACGGTCGAAGCGATGCTCGAGCGCCGCGTTCTCGACAAGGCCGTGGTTGCGAGCTTCCCCGCGCTCCTGCCATCCCTGAAATCGGTGGGCTTCAAATTGCTGCAACGCACGAAGCTCGCCAATGCGAGCCGCTCCCCGGTCAGGGACAGGATCGTGCTCGAGCGCACCCTGCTCGCCAATGACGGCCGCTATGACCGGCCCTCAATTTCCCCCGATGCGATCGCGGTGCTGCAATATACCGGCGGCACCACCGGAACGCCCAAAGGGGCGATGCTCACCCACGGCAATCTCACCATCAATGTCGGTCAGGTCATCGCCTGGCGGAACCGCCAGGCGACCGAGACGGACCGCATGCTCGGCATCCTGCCTTTGTTCCACGTTTTTGCTATGACGACGGTGATGAACTACGGCATCGCCGGCGGCATGGAGATAATTCTCCTGCCCAAGTTCGAGCTCATCCGGGCGCTCAAGCTGATCGGCAAGCTCCGCCCGACCATGATGCCGGGGGTGCCGACGCTGTTCAACGCCATGCTGCGCCATCAGCAAATCGCCAATTTCGATCTCTCCTCGCTCGATTATTGCATCTCGGGTGGAGCGGCGCTGCCGATCGAGGTGAAACGCGGTTTCGAGGCGATATCCGGCTGCGGCGTGGTGGAAGGCTACGGTTTGAGCGAAACCTCTCCCGTGGTGAGCTGCAATCCGGTCGAGAATGGAAAAGAAGGATCGATCGGTCTTCCCCTCCCCGCCACCGAGATGTCGATCCGTTCGCTTGACGATCCGACCCGGGAGATGCCGCGCGGAGAAGCCGGCGAGATCTGCATCGCGGGTCCGCAAGTGATGTCGGGCTATTGGAACAAGCCGGAAGAGACCGAAGGGGTCTTTGTCGGGCGCTACTTCCGCACCGGCGACGTGGGCTATATGGACGAAGACGGCTACATCTTCATCGTCGACCGCATCAAGGACATGATCAATACCTCGGGTTTCAAGGTGTACCCGCGGCGGATCGAGGATGCGCTCTACGCGCACGGCGCCATCGCGGAGGTGACCGTGGTAGGGATTCCCGATGACCATCGGGGCGAAGCCCCGAAGGCCTTCGTGAAGCTGAAGGAAGGCAAGGCGGCTACGGCGACGGAACTGCTCCAGTTCCTGAGAGGGAAGCTCTCCAAGCTCGAGCTGCCGGTTGAGATCGAGTTTCGCGACGATCTGCCCAAGACCATCGTCGGCAAACTGTCGAAGAAGGAGCTGCGCGCGGAAGCGAAGCGCTGACTGCGCGGGTTCAGTAGGCCAAGCTCCGAACTTGCCGGTGCCTTACCGCAGCCAGGGTAGATCTCCCTCCTGCTGTTGCCTCCGCAACAGCCGTCGCTGTCTGCGCGTCAGAGGAACCGGCTCGACGAACGCCGCCTCAGCCGTCTCCGCCGGCAAGGCATCGGTGCTCTCAGCGTCAGCCTGCACGGCATTGGCATCTGGCGGCGGCGGTGCAGCCTGCTCGGCGGGCTTGGCCGGCGCCTCAGTCTTCGGCGCCGGCTTGGCTG
>JACMJU010000017.1 GCA_014380485.1 Methyloceanibacter sp. | reverse complement strand
GGCGGCCGAGGCAACCGGCTCGGTCGCGGCCGTCGGCGGTGGACTTGGCGTGGGCGCGGGCGTGCCCGGCTTCACCACCCACACGCTATCGCCATAGAGACCGTAGGTCACCGCCGTGCGCGGCACCGTGATGAAATCCTTCTCCCCGCCCGCCAGCACGGCGACGTTGGCGAACATGCCGGGCATCAGCGTGCGATCGGGATTGGGCAGCCTCGCCCGCACCATCAAGGTCCGGCTGTCTTGGCTCAGGCGCGCGTCGAACGCTTCCACCTCGCCCTTGAACGATGTGCCTGGGAAGGCGTCGGCGGCGAGTTCGATCGCGCTTCCGACCGTGAACTTGCCGATGATCGCTTCGGGCACGGGAAAATCGACCCAGATCGGGTCGAGCGCCTGCAGCCAGACCAAACCCTGTCCCGCGGACACGTACTGTCCCTTTTCGACATGGCGCAAGCCCAGCCGCCCGGCAAAGGGCGCGGTGACGTTCTTCTGGGCGATGATGGCCTCGACGCGCTGCACCGCTGCGATCGCCGAGTCGCGCTTGGCGATGGTCTGATCGAGCGTGGCCTGGGAGACTGCGCCCTTGCTGACAAGATTCGTCTGGCGCTCGAAATCGAGATTGGACTGGGTAAGGGTGGCCTTGTGGTCGGTCAGATCGGCCTCTTCAACCGAGGTGTCGAGCCTCACCAGTTTCGCACCCTTCTCGACATCGTTGCCGCTGTCGAAGAAATATTCGGTGACGATACCGGCCACCTGGGGTGCCACGTCCACGCCTTCGATGGCGACAAGCGTGCCGATGGCGCGCATCCGCTCAATCCAGCTCTCGGTCCTGGCGGCCTCCGTGGTCACCGTCGCCGGGGGCGGCACCATCTTCGCCATGAACTCGCCGATCATCTTCGGCTTGAAGACGAGATTGAAATAGCCCACTCCGCCGAGGAACAGGCCAACGACAATGGCGGCGATGAGAAAGCGCTTGATCATGATGCTTTTGCGTGTGGGCCTAGTGCCAGGGCGACGGGTCCAAACTAGCCACTGGAGAAGGCCAAAATGCGCCCCGACCGGACGCGGGAACAACGAGTTAGCAGCCTTTTCGCCGTTTGCAAACCGAAGGGGCCGCCACTCTCTGCCGAGAGGCTATGGTGCGGATTCGAGGCCGAATTTGGGCCTACCGCGGACACTTGATCGTCCTCGGTGTCGGGCCGCCGCGCTATTCGCCGAGGAACCCTTGCATTGCCCGCGCCATGTCGTTGTCGGCCGTCGTCCGCCGCGCGGCGGGGGTCGACGCGTCGCCCTCCCCTAGCGGCGGCTGCTTGCTTTCCGGCGGCGGTTGCGGAAATCCCGTCGCATCGCCGAACAGCGCGGCGGCCAGCTTGCGATCGAGTCCGTAGACGTCGGCGAAGGTCTCGACCTTGCCGCTCTCGTCGGCCACCGCCGTGAAATAGACCATATGCACCGGGATCTTCCGCTCGAGCGCGACCGAACTGTTGACGCCCTTAACCCACAATTCCTTGATCCGGTCTCCCGTCCAGCCGTTGCCTTCAGCAAGCAGGACCTCAGCGAACCGGTCGGGCTTCTCCATGCGCACGCATTCATGACCGATCGTCCGTACCGTCTGCTTGAAGTATTTCTTCCGCACCGGGAGCGTGTCGTGCATGTAAACGGTGTGCCGGTTGGGATAGAGGAATTTCACCTTGCCGAGATTGTTGTGCGGCCCGGCCTTCTGCGAAAAGGTGTAGGCGAGGCCGTTGACGCGGTTCCAATCGACCTTGGTCGGGTCCACCTTCTGGCCGTTGTAGCTCACATAGAGCTTGTGGGTCTTCAGAATCGAATAGCTCTTGCGCTGCAAGGGCGGCAGGATGTTTTCCTTCACCACGGTCTCGGGGGCGTTCCAATCGGGATTGAACACGATGGTCGTCATCGGCGCGGTGAACACCGGCGTGGCGTAGCCGATGGTGCCGACCAGGGTCTTGTCGGCGTAGATCGTCTTCCCGTCCTTGATCACATGGAGCAAGAACGCGGCTGAGTTGTTCAAGACATAGACGCGGCCCAACTCTTCGGGCATCCAGCGCCAGCGCTCCATGTTCATAAGGATGCGCTTGATGTCCTTGCCGTCATCGGCCGGCTTGGCGCCCTCCTCCTCGGTACCGCGCGCGTCCAGCATCGCCTGGCGCAAGCGCACGAACTGCTCGTGCTTGGGATGGAGCGAGCGCAAGTAATCATCGGGCGCGTCCGCCGCTTCGATCTCGCTCACGACCGTCTTCGGGTCGCGCAAGGGCGGCGTCTGATCGAACAGCTCGCTGACCTTCGATGGGCTCAATCGTCCGCCGCGGGCGAAGCGGGCATATTTCAGAATGGCGAGATCGAGCTTGATCTCGGCAAGCGCCTGCGCCTCCGGCGTCGCCGGCAGCGCATCGGCGGGCGGAAGCTCGAATGAGGCCGCATCGAGACCCCAATCACCGGCCTTCTCGATCTCGAACAGCGCCTGGTGTCCCTTGGCCGAGAAGCCCATCTCCGTGATCCACAAAGCGGTGCCGGTTCTGGCCTCATAGAAGGCCTTGAGCGCGGCGAGATCGTCCGCGTGCGCTGCTTTGCCGCTTTCGGGGTCGGCGAGCTTGACCCTGATGACGGCCACCACGGGGTCGGCCGGGGGCGATGGCGGTGGGACGGCCAAGGCCGGATCGGCCGTCGCTGGGGTGGCCTCGGGGGCTGCCGCGGTCGGCGATGCCTCCGGTGCGGCCACAGGCGCGTCGGGCGTGGGCTGGACCTGGGACTCAGGCTCAGGCGTCGGCCGCGGCGCTGAAGGCTGAGGGGGCTGGTCCTGAACCTGGACCTGCGCAGCAAGGGCGCCAGCCAAAGTCGGGGCTTGGGCGGCGCAAAAAAGGGCAGTTGCCAGGTAACGCCAACGCATCCCGTACCCCTCATCCTTCCGAGAAATTAGCCCGAGGCGGGGCCTCCGGCCACCCCCGAACACGCGCCCTTGACGGCTTGCAAAGATATCGCTTGCCGCCTCGCAAAGCCCCGAACTCGATAAACCTAAAATCAAAACTGATCGAATCTTTTGGCTGAATAATAATAGACCAAAGAAAAGTTTCGCTGCCGCCGCCTAGCTCCATAATTTCGCGCAAAGTTGCGTCCAAAACATGCCCCCGCTTGTCTTCGGAGGGCGCTATGCGTGAGCTGGTTTCGAGCGGCACACAATTGCGCCCTCGGTGACGGAATCGTCCTCTCTACCCCCGTTTGCCCCGGTAAAGGAGTTCATTGCCATGATTGAAAACCTGCGACAGGTCATCACCTCGAGACCCCAGGCCCAAGTTTCTGACGGTGGCTCCGATGAGACCATTGAGAGCGTCGCTCTCGCCGGCGTGGCGGCGATCCAGCAGCTCATCGCCGAGCGCGACAACCTGCGAAACTGTGTCAGTGCCCAACAGCGAGATTTGGTGGCCATGAATGCCGCCAATGAGGAGCTTCGCCGGCGCCTCGGCTTGATCCGCCAACATTACTTGGAGCTCGGCAGGCGAGTCCTGGCGCAGCTCGAGCAGTTCGATCGGGTCACCCGCGAGGCGATCGAGGAAAACCAGGCGACAATCCCCACGCCTCAGGAGGAAGCGAATCTCATCGCTCTTGCCCACCGCCTCAAACCGAACAACCGGCCTGCGAAATCTGCTAACGAGGCAATGTCCTTTTGATCGTAGCGTGGTGAGGCCCACGGCGCCGCCGAGAGTCGGATGAAGCGCCGAAGGGCAAGCCATGCTTTACTCCTGGCCTCAGGAGCGAAGGAGGCCGCCCATGCCGATCACGATCCGACCGCACAATGAAAAGGCCGCCGCGACCTGGGGTTCCGGCGGGGCCGTCTACGACAAAGTGAGCGAAACCATCGCCGACGCGATCGATCACGTCGTGGCCCGCATCGCCCCGCAGCCGGGCGAAGACTGCCTCGATGTCGCCACCGGCACCGGTTGGACGGCACGGCGGCTTGCTTCACGCGGCGCTCGCGTCACCGGAGTCGATATCGGCCAAGGTGTCATCGAAGCGGCAAAGACGCTCGGACCCGGCATCGACTTCCGCATCGGCGACGCGGAAGAACTCCCCTTCCCCGATGCGAGCTACGATATCGTGACCTCGACCTTCGGAGTGATGTTCGTGGCGCGGCCGGAGGATGCCGCGCGCGAGCTCGCCCGCGTGTGCCGGAAAGGCGGGCGGCTTGGACTCTGCACCTGGCTGCCGGGGGGTTCGGTCGAAGGACTGTTCAAAATGATGCGCCCCTATATGCCGCCGCCGCCCGACCCCCCGCCGCCGTCGCCCTTCGCCTGGGGGAAGAAGAAGAGACTGCGCGAGCTTCTGGGGAGCGCCTTCGACCTCAAATTCGAGAAGGGCGTGACCACCGGGCGCTTTCCGAGCGGCAAGGCCGTCTGGGATCTGTTCGTGCAAGGTTACGGGCCAACCAGGACGATCGCAGCGTCCTTGGACCCGAAACGGCGGCAGGAGCTGGAGCGCGACTTCATCGCCTATAACGAGGAGTTTTCCAATGACCTCGGCGTCGCCATGCCCCGCGAATATCTCGTGACCATCGGCGTGCGCAGATGACGCGATAGCGCCGGCGCGGCACGTCACAGCGGGATGTTGTCGTGCTTCTTCCAGGGGTTCTCGACGCGCTTGTTGCGCAGCATCTGGAGCGCGCGGGTAATGCGCGTGCGCGTGCCGTGCGGCAGGATCACCTCGTCGATATAGCCCCGTTCCGCCGCCACGAATGGGTTGGCGAAGCGCGTCTGGTAATCGTCGATGCGCTTCTTGATCTTGGCGGGGTCGCCGAGCTCGGCGCGATACAGAATCTCGACCGCGCCCTTGGCCCCCATCACCGCGATCTCGGCCGACGGCCAGGCATAGTTCACGTCGCCCCTGATATGTTTCGAACTCATGACGTCGTAAGCGCCGCCATACGCCTTGCGGGTGATGACGGTGACCTTCGGCACCGTCGCCTCGGTGAAGGCGAAGAGGAGCTTGGCGCCATGCTTGATGAGACCGCCATATTCCTGGTCGGTGCCGGGCAGGAATCCGGGCACGTCGACGAAGGTGATGAGCGGGATGTTGAAACAGTCGCAGAAGCGCACGAAGCGCGCCGCCTTCCGCGAGGCGTCGGAGTCGAGCACGCCGGCGAGCACCATCGGCTGATTGGCGACGATGCCGATCGTGCGCCCCTCGATGCGGGCGAAACCCACCACGATGTTGCGGGCGAAACTCTCCTGGATCTCGAAGAAATCGCCCTCGTCCACCACCTTATGGATCAGCTCCTTCATGTCGTAGGGCTTGTTGGGATTGTTGGGGATCAGTGTGTCGAGCGACTTCTCCATGCGGTCCCACGGGTCGCGGGTGGGAAGCTCGGGCACGCCTGAGAGATTGCTCGAGGGAAGAAAATCCATCAGCCGCCGCATCTGGAGCAGCGCCTCGACATCGTTTTCGTAAGCGCCGTCGGCGATCGACGACTTCGTCGTGTGGACGACCGCCCCCCCCAACTGCTCTGCGGTCACCTCCTCCTTGGTCACCGTCTTCACCACGTCGGGGCCGGTGACGAACATGTAGGAGGTGTCTTTCACCATAAAGATGAAGTCGGTCATGGCCGGCGAATAGACGTCGCCGCCCGCGCATGGCCCCATGATCAGCGAAATTTGCGGGATCACCCCCGAGGCGAGCACGTTGCGCAAGAACACCTCGCCGTAGCCGCCGAGCGCGGCCACGCCTTCCTGGATGCGCGCCCCCCCGGCATCGAACAGGCCGATGATCGGCGCGCGGTTCCTGAGCGCCATGTCCTGAATCTTCACCATCTTCTCGGCATGCGCCTGCGATAGAGAGCCGCCGAACACGGTGAAATCCTTGGCGAACACGTAGGTGACGCGGCCGTTGATGGTGCCCCAGCCGGTCACCACGCCGTCGCCGGGCACGCGCGTCTTCTCCATGCCGAAATCGATGCAGCGGTGCTCGACATACATGTCGAACTCCTCGAAGGAGCCTTCGTCGAGCAGGAGGTCGAGCCGCTCGCGCGCGGTGAGCTTGCCGCGCGCATGCTGCGCCT
>JACMJU010000016.1 GCA_014380485.1 Methyloceanibacter sp. | reverse complement strand
CCCGACATGTTGAGCCGGAGCGGGCCGATCAGCTCCTGGCGCTTCGGGTCCTCGAAACGCTTGGCGATCTCCTTGGCGATCGGAATCGAGCGGGCATTGGCGAGATTGCAGTAATCGAGGCCGGGGCAGCAGATCATGTCGCCCAAGAGATCGTAATTGCCGGTGGCGAGCCCGTGCGCGGCGAGGATGTCGTAGAGCGCGACGATATCGGCGGTCGCGACATGAGGCAGCATCAGATTCTGCGTGTAGTTGACGCGCGCTTCCGTTTGGCTGAAGCGTTCGGCGAGATCGGCGACCAGCTCCATGGCGTCGGAGCTGGCATCGCCGGGCGTCCGCCCCGGCTCTTTCAGCGAAACGACCACGGTGGAATAGCCGGGCACGCGGTGGGGGCGCACATTGTGCTTGACCCAATTGGCAAAGACGGGATCGGCGGCGCGGCGCTTGTCGAAGCCCTCGTCGCGGATCGGCCGCACCGGGAAATCCGGCGGCGCGAAATAGGACATGATGCGCTTGCGCTCATCCTCGGGGAGATCGATCGCATCCCTATGGGTCGCCTCCCAATCGGTCTCGACCTCCTCGCGGAATTTGTCGATGCCGAGCTGATTGACCAGGATCTTGATGCGCGCCTTGTGGATGTTGTCGCGGCGCCCATAGAGATTGTACACGCGCAAGATCGACTCGATGTAGGAGAGCAGGTGCTGTTTCGGCAGATACGCCCTGATCTCCTGCCCGACATAAGGCGTCCGCCCCATGCCGCCGCCGACCAGAACGCGGAAGCCGTTCTCGCCGTTCGGCCCGCGCACGATCTTCAAGCCGATATCGTGGAAGCCGATTGCCGCGCGGTCTTCCGCGGCGCCTGAGATGGCGATCTTGAACTTGCGCGGCAGCCACGAGAACTCGGGATGCAGCGTCGACCATTGGCGCAAGATCTCGCACCACGGACGCGGGTCCTCGAGCTCGTCATTGGCGGCGCCGGCGAAGGGATCGGCGGTGACGTTGCGCACGCAATTGCCGCTGGTCTGGATGCAATGCATCTCGACATCGGCGAGCGCCGCCAGCACATCGGGAATATCGACCAGCTTCACCCAGTTGAACTGAAGGTTCTGGCGCGTGGTGAAATGGCCGTAGCCGCGATCCCAGCGCCGCCCGATCATGGCGAGCTGGCGCAGTTGCCGCGGCGACAGCACGCCATTGGGGATGGCGATACGCCGCATATAGGCGTGGAGCTGGAGATAGAGCCCGTTGCGCAGGCGCAACGGCCTGAACTCGTCCTCGGTGAGCTGGCCGGCCAGCCGGCGCTCGACCTGGTCCTTGAACTCCGCCACGCGTTCGCGCACGAAGGCGTGGTCGAACTCGTCATAGCGGTACATCGTACCAATCCTTGGTCAGCGTGGTGCGGTGAGCGGCGCGGATGCGTTCGCGCACGGAAAGCGGATCGACCGTCCCGTCATGGAGCGCGACCGCCATGGGATAGACCGCCACCACCTTGCGTAAGGCCACATCCTCGGCGGCGTCGGCTTCGAGCGCCTTGGTCTCTTCTTCTGTTTCGGCGAGCCGCGCGCGTCCGATCTCCTCGGTCCAGCCGCCCTCGGCGGCGAGATAGACGACGATGCCGTCGACAAGACGGTTGGCGGTAACGACGTTAGGCATAGATGCGCTTGACCTCCTCCAGGCTGAGAATGGTCTCGACCACGCCGGAGGCGGGCAGGCCCGCCACCTCGCCGAAGATCAACACGGCCGGGCTCTTGAGCCCGAGGCGTTCCGGGCCCTCGGCAAGCTCGGCGATGGTGGCGCGCACGCGGCGCTCATTCTCGCGGCTCGCGTTCTCGACCGCGATCACAGGGAGCCCCGGCCTGAACCCGGCTTCGAGCAATCTCTTGGCGATGATCCCCGCCGTGGTCACGCCCATATAGACGAGCAGCGTGTTGTTGCCGGAGGCGAGCGCGGCAAGGTCGAGATGCTCGAAGGTCGGCTCTTCGCCGCCGGCCTCGTGGCCCGACACGAAGGTCACGGTGTGCGACACGTCGCGATGGGTGAGCGGGATTTGCAAGCTTGCCGCCGCGGCGATGCCGGCGGTGACCCCGGGCACGATCTCGATCGCGACACCGGCGGCGCGGAGCGCATCGAGCTCCTCGCCGCCCCGGCCGAAGATGAAGGGATCGCCGCCTTTCAGCCGAACCACGGTCTGGCCGGCCAGCGCCCGGGCAACGAGGAGCGCGTTGATCTCCTCTTGCGCCACGCTGTGGGCGCCCTTGGCCTTGCCGACCGGGATCAGCTCGGCTTCGCGGCGGGCATGATCGAGCACGGCCTCGCCGACCAGCCGGTCGTAGAAGATCACATCGGCGGCTTTGAGCGCACGCACCGCCTTCATGGTGAGAAGCTCGGGATCGCCGGGTCCGGCGCCGACCAGAAGCACGCGGCCCTTGGGACGAGGCGCCGCGGCGGCTTCCGCGATCGCCGCCCCGATCAGATCGCGAGCCTTGTCCTCGTCGCCTTCGAGCATGGCTTCGGCGGCGGCACCCTCAAACACCGCCTCCCAGAATTTGCGCCGCGGCGGACCCGAGGGCAGGGAATCGGCCACGGCGCCGCGGAACTCGGCCGCGAGCTTGGCGAGCGCATCGAGCCGTGGATGCAGCTCCTGCTCGAGCCAGGCGCGCAAGCGCTGCGCCAGCACGGGCGAGGCACCCGACGTGCCGATCGCCACTATCACCTCGCCGCGATCGACGATTGCCGGGAGCGCGAAGGTGCAAAGCTCGGGCCGGTCGGGAACGTTGACCGGGACGCCGAGAGCACGTGCAATCGCCGAGACGCGGGCATCTTCTTCGTCGTCTTCCGTGGCGGCGATGACGAGCGGGCGTCCGCGCAACTGATCGATGCCGGGCTTGGAAGCGATCATCGACACCGTCCCCGCTTCGATGAGCGCGGCGAGCTCCGCAGTAACCTCATCGGCGGCGAGATCGACGGAGGGCGCGCGCTTGAGCAGAAGCCTTGTCTTGACCGCGGCAAGCTCGCCGCCTCCGGTGACGAGCGGAGGCTTGCCGTCGAAGCTCACCAGGATGGGGAAAGTCCGCATGGCCTAGCCTCCCACCGCCACGCGCGCGACCGGCGCATCGGCGAGACTTTCCGGCGCAAGCGTGATCTCGAGCCCGTCGAGCTCCTTGGCCATGATGATCTGGCAGCACAGGCGCGAGCGCTCATCGACATTGAAGGCGCCGTCCAGCATCTCAAGCTCCTCGCCGCTCGGCGGCGTGAGCATGGCCACCCATTTCTCTCCCACCCACACATGGCAGGTGGCGCAGGCGCAGGCGCCGCCGCACTCGGCCTTGATCGGCAGGCCCCAGTCGCGGATCACCTCCATGACGCGCCAGCCCTCCAATGCCTCCAGGCGATGGGTCGTGCCGTCGGGCATGCGCAGGTTCAGGAACATGTCAGGCGCCCTTCATAAGCATTTCGGTGGAGGCGTGGCCGGCCCGCATCGCTTTCGCCGCGCGAGACCCTTAGTGTCAATGAATGTAGCGAAAAACCATTCCCCTAGAAAGGTTCCATCCGCAAAAAGACGCAAAATCGTTTCTTTGAGGCCTTTTGTGTAGTATTTTTTTCCGCAAGCGGCGATCCACGCAACATTCCGGTCACGCTCGAGGCCGCTCGCGCAAAATCCTTGCCGCGCTTGAGATTTTTCTCCCGCGCTTTGGGGGCACGGGGCGCGCCTCGGCCTCACCTGGCCGAGGATTTCTGGAAAAGCGACACCGTCCAGCGATAACGGCGGCGCCCAACTGACGGGCTTGCGCCCGCGAGCGGCAATGCTCGCCATTAAGCGCGACAAACCCGAAAATGCGAGACATTGCGTAGCAGCATTCTTAACCCGAAGTTCCTCATTTCTTTGGTTGAGCAGAAGAGCTCCCGTACCTTTGGGCCCTCGTCTAGATGTAGGGGCGGTGCAAAAGAGGCAATCCAATGGATCCAGTACCAAGTTTTCACCTGCAATTGTTGGAGCTTTAGCGTCAGCTGCCCTGCATCTCGGGGGCAGACGGCTTTCGTCAAAGCAGCGGGAGCTATTGTTGCGTTTGGTAGCAGCCACGAGCCCGAGCCCACGCCGCTAAAGTTTTTTCGGTACCGACGCAGCGGCTTTAGGCGGGCGCGAAAGCGCGATTGGGCCGGTTCTGCTGCGCCTCAGCGCTGACTCCGCGTGGGTGCGATTTGCACTGCTCTCTGATCGATTGCAGTGACGGGTCTACTGCGCAACGTTCCGCCAGCTTATGGCGCGCGTGCTCTCCCCCAAGGGGAGAGCGGGCGTAAGCCTTGCCGCGCAAAATCCGTGCCGGCCTTCAGCTTCCCCGCGGCGGCTTCGTCGGGCGCGCGGGGACTGCGCCGTCCGTCACCAATGCATCGCGGATCTCTTGCAGGAGCTGCACTTCCTGCGAGGGCGGCGGTTCGGTCGCCGGCGCTTCCTCCTGCCTGCGGCGCAAATGGTTCATGGTCTTGATCACCAGGAACAGCGCCACCGCCACGATGAGGAAGGCGATGACGTTATTGACGAACACGCCAAAATTCAGGGTCGGCGCCCCGGCCTGTCTGGCTTGCGCGAGCGAGGCGTAGTGCTCGCCGTTGAGCGCGACGAACATATTCGAAAAATCGACCCCGCCGGTGACCACGCCGATGGGCGGCATGAGGAT
>JACMJU010000015.1 GCA_014380485.1 Methyloceanibacter sp. | reverse complement strand
GCTGTTGCCTACCTTACGGCGCGCGATGACACGCCGGTTGTCGTCAAGGCGGACGGGCTTGCGGCCGGCAAGGGCGTGACCGTGGCGATGACGCTTGCCGAGGCGCTAGCGGCCATCGAGGCTGCCGGCGACGGACCGATGGTAATTGAGGAGTTCCTCGAGGGCGAGGAGGACAGCCTGTTCGCATTGGTCGACGGCGACACCGCGGTGGCGCTAGCGTCGGCGCAGGATCACAAACGCGTCGGCGACGGCGACAAGGGACCCAACACCGGCGGCATGGGCGCCTATTCGCCGGCGCCGATCATGACGCCACAGCTTTGCGCTCGCGTCATGGAGGAGATCGTCGCCCCGACGGTCGCCGCCATGCGCGAACGCGGCACGCCGTTCAAGGGCGTGCTCTATGCCGGGCTGATGATCGAAGACGGGTCGCCGAAGCTGATCGAGTATAATGTGCGCTTCGGCGATCCCGAAGCGCAGGCGCTGATGCTGCGGCTCAAATCCGACCTGCTCCCTGCGCTGCTTGCGGTGGCCGAGGATCGCTTAGGCGGCATCACGCTCAACTGGCACGACGATGCCGCGCTCTGCGTGGTGATGGCGACCAAGGGCTATCCCGGCGCCTACGAGCAAGGTTCCGAGATCAGGGGTCTCGATGCGGCCGCGGCCGATCCGAAAGTGCAGATCTTCCACGCCGGCACCAAGCGAGAGGGTGCCCGTATCGTGGCGGCGGGCGGGCGCGTGCTCGGCGTGACCGCGCGCGATCGCACGATCGCCGAGGCGAGCGCCCGCGCCTATGCCGCGATCGACCGGATCGACTGGGCGGGAGGCTTCTTCCGCCGCGATATCGGCCGGCGCGTCTTAGCGCCAGCCGGCAGCGTCTGAAGATCGGCGAGCGCGCTCGGAACGCGTCGTGAGCCGCTATTTCAGCTTGTAGATAAAGCGATAGTGATTAAACGCGATCGCCTGTGGGCTTCGCTCCGAGATCACCGGGACGGCTACTGAATCCAACCCAGCTGCTTCTGGAAGCCGAGGCCGTCATAGTAGTCGCCCTGATAGACGATCTTGCCGTTCTCGACCCGAATGAAGGTCACCCCGCTGAAGCTGAACGGTTTGCCCGTCGCCGGCGTGTCAGGCCCCCATGCGCCCGTATTGTTGCCGGCGAACGTCCATTCATACGCGATGCCATTCGCGCTTTCGATTGGCTCGCCCGTCATCTTCCAAGTTAGATCAGGCGCCGCCGTCACGAACAGCTTGATGACCTTGTCACGCGCTGCATCACGCCCTTTCTGCGGCTCGCCGACGGTGGCGTCCAAATAGGTCACATCATCGGCCATGAATGCAGCCGCGGCGTCGGGGTCGTGGGCGTTCCAAGCCGCCATATAAGCATCCGCCACCTGGCGCGGCGTCATATCTTTTGCGAGCGCACTCGTGGCTACTGCCACCGTTAGCAACGCGCCAATCGCCCAGCCTCGATACCACATGGTATTTACTCCTTCTCAAGCCCTTGCTCCGGCACGACAGCCTGCCCCACCAAGGACCCGGCCGCAAGGTCGATTAAGCCATACTTGGTAACACAGGCGGAGGGGTCAGAATTCCGCCTTGCGTCGCGTGCCGCGCTCGCGTGCTACGCTAAAGCGCAAGCGGCGCCGGCCGCGATCGAACGAGGCAAGCTCAAAGGTCAGTTGCGCGCGAACCGTGAATCGTCGGGGTTAAGCGTTGCACGGCGCCGAGCCTCTCTCTAAGCTCTCCCCGGGCACAAATCGGAGAACCTTATGCCTCAGAGATTGCCGCGCGCGAAGAGGATGGCCTTATTCCTTGCCGGAACGGCCGGTCTTGTCCTTGGCTTCTGTCTCTCGGCCGGAAGCGGGACGGCGCATGCCGTGCCCCTGCTTGGCGCGGGTCCAGGAGGCCATGCTTCCCTCGTGCAGCCCGTTCGCATCTATCGGCGCGGACGCACGCCCATCTATCCCTATTATTACAATCCGGGCCGGCCGGGCGGGTATAGCTTCTATTTCGGTTTTGTCCCTTACGCGCCGGGCGACATCGAGAACCAGGCCCTGAAAAGGCAATTCTATCCGCAGGACATCGAATGGCCTCCGGGCCTCTATGGAGGTCCGCGTCCGGGGTTGGGGCCGAAACGCTGGGATTGAGGTGCGCCCCGCCGGTCAGCGCCTGCTTGCAAAAAACGCCCTGAGCAGGGTTGCGGCTTTGGTCTCGCCCATGCCGCCGACGACCTCCGGCGCATGATGGCAGGTCGGTTGCGCGAAGAAGCGCGGGCCATGCTCGATTGCGCCGCCCTTGGGATCGCCGGCGCCGAAATAGAGGCGGCGGATGCGGGCGAACGAGATGGCGGCCGCGCACATGGCGCAAGGCTCAAGCGTCACATAAAGATCGCACCCGCTTAGGCGCTCGCTGCCGAGCTTGGCGCAGGCAGCGCGGATAGCGAGAAGCTCGGCATGCGCGGTTGGATCGCGCAAACCAAGAGTGCGGTTGCCGGCGCGCGCCAGCACCTCGCCGCCAGAATCGACGACGACGGCGCCGATCGGCACCTCGCCGAGGTCGCCGGCGCGTTCGGCCTCGACCAAGGCGAGATCCATGGGCCGCGCGGCCTTGCCACGCATCGCCTCATCTGCAAGCTTCGGCTTCATGGGCGGCAAGTTGGGGGTCAAGGAGAGTAAGCGTCAAGCCCCGCGGGGTAAGGGACAGGCGAAGCTGCTCGTCGCAAAGGCCGCCCAGCCCATGCGCGTCGCCAAGGCGATTGCCCATGCCGGGCTCTGCTCGCGCCGCGACGCCGAGGCCTGGATCGCGGCGGGACGGGTCGCCGTCAACGGCAAGGTGCTTACGACCCCCGCCCATTTGGTGGCGCCTGGGGATAGCATCACCGTGGACGGCAAGCCGTTGCCGGAGCCGCAGAGCACGCGGTTGTGGCGCTATCACAAGCCGCGTGGCCTCCTCACCAGCCACAAGGACCCGCAAGGGCGGAAGACCGTGTTCGAGGCCTTGCCGCCGGACCTGCCGCGCGTCGTCTCGGTAGGACGGCTCGACATCAACACCGAAGGCCTGCTCCTGCTCACCACCGACGGCGCACTCGCGCGCCATCTCGAACTTCCGAGCACGGCCTGGCTCAGGCGCTATAGGGTCAGGGCCCATGGCCGCGTCGCCCAAGAGGCGCTCGACGCCTTGCGCCAAGGAATCACCATCGACGGCGTCCGCTATGGGCCGGTCGAGGCGCGCATCGACCGCGAGCAAGGGTCAAATCTCTGGCTCACGATCTCCTTGCGCGAGGGCAAGAACCGTGAGGTGAAGCGCCTCGCCGAGCATCTTGGGCTCATCGTCAACCGGCTGATCCGAATCTCATTCGGACCGTTCGCGCTCGGCGACCTCGCCGAAGGCGCGGTGGAGGAAGTAAAACGGCGGGTGCTCGCCGATCAATTGGGGTCCACGTTTGCGGACGCGTTCGGTTTGCGCGATGCGAAGGAGCGTCGCCAAGCACGCCGAAGGTGAGCCATGCGCATCGTCGCCGGCAAGTTCAGGGGAGTTGGGCTCGAGGCGCCGAAAGGATCCGCCACGCGCCCCACCTCCGACCGCGTGCGTCAAGCGCTCTTTAACGTGCTCGCGCACGGAGCGCCCCGGTTCGAGTTCGAGGGCGCCCGCGTGCTCGATCTTTTCGCCGGCTCGGGCGCGCTTGGGCTCGAGGCGTTGTCGCGCGGCGCCCGCTTCTGCCTCTTCATCGAGGAGAGCGCCAAAGCGCGCGCCGCCATCCGCCGCAATGTCGAAGCGCTGGGTCTGACCGGCGTCACCAAGATCTGGCGCCGGGACGCGACCAAGCTCGGCGAGGCGGGAAGTCTTCAACCCTTCGATCTCATCTTCTGCGATCCGCCCTATGGCAAGGGACTGGGTGAACGAGCGCTTGCCGCCGCGGTCGAAGGCGGATGGGTCGCACCGGGCGCGATTGCGGTCCTCGAGGAACGTGCCGATCAGAACATTGCCTGGCCCGCTTCCTTTGAGGAAATCGACCGGCGGCACTACGGCGATACCGCCATCGCCATCGCAAGGATCGGGCCGTTAAGGGATTTTCGCCCCTAACCCGCGGCGCCCCCGTGTCTGTGCTTTAATGGCCGCAACGCGCCCAACAGGATCGGTGATGACTCCGAGAGTCACAAGAGCCATGCTCTGCGCGACCTTGCTCGCGGCGGGGCTTTCGCTCTCAGGCCCGGTCTACGCGGCCTTCATCTCCGGCGTGTGGCAGGGCGGTGCCAATTACGACACCGAAGGCAAGTTCTCCGATTGCACCATGACCGCGCAGGCGTCGAGCGGCGTCCTCATCGGTTTCATCATCAGCAAGAACTTCGAGTGGGGATTGGTGCTGGCCGACGAGACCCGTGAGTTCGAGGTCGGAACCACAGAGTCCGTGGCGCTCCACATCGATCAGAGAGACCCGATCCCGGCCATCGCCAAAGTGATCGACGTTCATGGCATCGTCATCCCGCTCGAGAACTCCGAACGGGTGCTCGATGCCCTGCGCGAGGGCGAAGTGCTCACGATCGTCGCGAAAAGGGCAAATATCAGCTTCAAGTTGACCGGCACCAAGGCAGCGATCGCGGCACTTGCCGCTTGCCTCACCGAGAACCTCACCAGCGAGAAGGTCGATGCCTCGACCGCCATGCCGCGTCGTATGGCGGAACTTGCGCGATCAGCGGCGCGAGAACAGCTTCTCGATGTCGGCGAGCTTGAGCTCGATATGGGTCGGGCGGCCGTGGTTGCACTGCCCGGTAAAGGGCGTGCTCTCCATGTCGCGGAGCAGCGCGTTCATCTCCTCGGGATTGAGCCGCCGGCCTGCCCGCACGCTGCCGTGGCAGGCCATCGTGGACAGAACATGATCGAGCCGCCCGGCAAGGAGGCGCGTCTCTCCTTCGTCCTCGGTCTCGGCAAGTTCGGCGGCAAGGTCGGCGAGCAGGCCCTTGACGTCGCAGGTCCCGAGCAGCGACGGGACTTCGCGCACCAGGACCGAAGCGGGGCCGAACGGCTCGACCACGAGACCTAGCCGCTCAAGGTCGGCGGCGGCGGCGCAAAGGCTCGCGGCGGCAGCGCCGTCGAGATCGACCACCTCGGGAATAAGGAGGATCTGGCGGGAGATGCCGCCATTGGCGAAGGTCCGCTTCAGCCGCTCATAGACGAGGCGTTCATGCGCGGCGTGCTGATCGACGATGACGAGCGCGTCCTCGGTCGCGGCGATGATGAAGGTGTCGTTGATCTGCGCGCGCGCCGCGCCGAGCGGATAAGCGCCTCGAGCGGAATCCTCGGCGATGCTCCCGCGCGTATCGGCGCTCGGCTCAGCGAGAGGCGAAAGCGGTGCCTGAGCCCGCTCGGAAAGGCCGAGGGCATGGGCGCCGAAACGCGCTGGCGTCGGACCGCGCCCGGACGACAGCGCCATCCGCCCGAGCGTCGCCTGCGACAACGAGGCGGTGGCACGGTGGCCCGCGGCGCCAAGCGTCTCTCTGAGCGCACCGATGATAAGCGAGCGCACCCCGTTCGGGTCGCGGAACCTGAGCTCGGTCTTGGCGGGATGGACGTTCACATCCACTTCGTCGGGCGGCAGCGACAGGAACAGCGCGAGCATGGGATAGCGCCCTTGCGGCAGGAGATCGCCATAGGCGGCGCGGACCGTGCCGGCGAGCAGCTTGTCGCGCACGGGGCGCCCGTTGACGACAAGATGGAGCTGGAGGCCGTTCGGCCGGTGCAGGGTGGGCAGGCCGGCGAAGCCTTCGAGCGAAACGTTGCCGCGCTCGGCGCGCACGGGAAGCGCATCCTTGATGAAGTCAGGTCCGAGGATGCGCCCGAGCCGCGCGAGACCATGCTCGAGAAGCCCCGGCGGGCAGGACTCCAGGCGAAAGGCGGTCCGCTCCTCGGTGGTGAGGGCAAAAGCGATGTCCGGCCGCGCCAGCGCCAGGCGCTTCACCATCTCGGCAATGGCCGCATTCTCCACGCGTTCGGATTTCATAAATTTCAGCCGCGCGGGCGTCGCGTAGAACAGGTCGCGCACTTCGACCCGCGTGCCGGCGGAGAGCGCGGAAGGTTTGAGCTTCGATTTGCGGCTGGCGTCGACGGCAATCTCATAGGCATCGCCGGCGCCCGCGGCGCGGCTCGCAATCGAGAGCCGGGAGACGGCGCCGATCGACGGCAGCGCCTCGCCGCGGAAGCCAAGGGTCATGATCGAAGTGAGATCGTCACCGGCAAGCTTCGAGGTGGCGTGGCGCTCGACCGCGAGCGCCAGATCGCTTCGATCCATGCCGGACCCGTCATCGGCGACGCGAGTAAGCCGCAAGCCGCCGCCCGCGGTGGCGACCTCGATCCGACGCGCGCCGGCGTCGATCGCGTTCTCGATCAGTTCCTTGACGACGCTCGCCGGCCGCTCGACGACCTCACCGGCGGCGATGCGATTGACGAGGTTTGGCGGCAGCTGACGGATGGCCATCTGTTGCCTCGGTCTGCTCGCCGGCGAGATACCGGCGGGTCAGCACTTTACCCGATTCTACCGCCGGTTGGTCGAAGGGGTCGACGCCTAAAAGATGCGCCGCCAGGATGGTTTCCAGCATGAAATGCATCATCAGGGCCCCCAGCGCGCGCTCATCGAGGACATCGAGGTCGATCGTGCGGACCGGGCGCCCTTGGCTTACGAGCGCTTCGGGGATGGCGCGCTGCTGCGCCGCGACGAGGTCGCCGGTAAACCGGCCGGCGAGGTAGTCGGCGCCGGCGCGCTTGGCGAGGTCGGGTGCCAGAAGCGGGCCGCTTCCGGCGCAAGCCTCGCGGATTACGGTGATGAGATGCTGGGGGGTGCCGTCGAGATAAAGCTGAAGCTGGCTATGTTGATCGACCGGGCCAAGCGCCGCGACCGGGGTGATCCCCTCGCCCTTTTTGCCCAGGCTCTCGCTCCAGAGCTGCACATACCAGGCGGCAAAGCGGGACAGACGATCGGCGTAGGGAAGCATCACGCAGACGCGGACGCCGCGCTCTTTGGCAAGTCCGATTGTGACGGCGGCACCGATGGCGGCATCGAAATCCGCAGGCCGCTTGGCTTCGAGCATCGACTCGACCACGGAGCGGGCGCCTGCTCGCAACGCCTCGACATCGAGACCCCGGGCGAGCGCCGGCAGGAGGCCGACATTGGTCAATCCGGCGAAGCGGCCGCCGATCCTGGGATCGTGATCGAGAGTGGGGATGCCGAGGCTCTCGCAGAGCATGCGAAGACCGTTAGGCGCGCCCCTTGCCTTGGCCTCGGTCACGGCGAGGAACAGCTCGGGGATACGCTTGGCGAGGCCCGCTTTGCGCACGGCGTCGATGGCGGCGATAATTTGCACCAGCGTCTCGGGCGTGCCCCCCGATTTCGAGATCACCACGAAGCGCGCGCTCTCGAAGTCGAGCCCAGACAGCGCAAGTTCGAGCGTGCGCGGATCGAGATTATCGTAGAAGCGCGTGCGCGGCCGCGCCGCGCTTCCATGTTTGTCGTCGCCGGGAATACCCCAACCGCCGAGCTGGGCGAGCGTCTGGCCGCCGAGGCTCGAGCCTCCGGTGCCGAAGAAGATCAGCGTGCGGGCGCCTTGGGTCAGCCGGTTCAGTGCCTCGCGCGCAGGCGCGATGTCGTCCCGCCATTCCGGCACACGCAGCAGCGGCAAATTGGACTTGGAGTGGGCCTCGCGCAAGGCGGCGAGCCGCGGCTCGAGCTTGGCGAGATTGGCATCGAGCGAGGTCTGCGCCAGTCCGGCGCGCCCGATCCCGGTCTCAAGGCAGCCTGCTACGGATTGCAACAGCGGCACGAACCGGTCCTCTCGCCTCAAGGGTCGATATGGGGAGCCACGCGCCCTAACCTGGAGCGTCCTCGGCCTTCGCTTCCACCGGCTTGCCGACGATGGTGGTGATGAGGCGGTCGGCCTCGATCAGGCGCTTGGCCACGGCTCTGATGTCGTCAAGGGTCACCGCCTCGATCAGTACATTCCGCCGATTGACATAGTCGATGCCCAGATCCTCGATTTGGATCCACAGCAGTTGATTGGCGATGCTCGACGACGACTCGAATCGCAGCGCGTAGGCGCCGGTAAGATAGCTCCTGGCGCTGTCGAATTCCTCCGCGGTCGGGCCCTGCTCAGCGAGCCGCCTCAGTTCGCCTTCGATCACCGCGAGCGATTGGCCGACCGCCTCGTTCTTGGTCGCCACGTGGCCGACGAAGACAGCGCCATGCTGGTAAGGGTAGAGATTGGAGTAGACCGAATAGGCGAGCCCGCGCTTCTCGCGCACTTCCTCCATCAGCCGCGAGGAGAAGCCGCCGCCGCCGATGATGTAATTGAGCACGTAGGCCGGGATGAAATCGTTGTCTTTCCGCGCAACGCCGCGATGACCGAACTGCGCCACCGATTGCGGCACGTCCATCTCGATGATCTCGCGCGTTGGGCCGAGCGGCGGATTGGCGTCGGCCACCGGCGCAAGCGCCGAGCGAGGGGGCAAGCCGCCGAATACGAGGTCGAGCACCTTGCCGAGGGTTGCGGCGTCGATGTCGCCCACCACCGAGATCACCAGCTTGTCGCGGGCGAAGACACGGCGGGCATAGTCCTTGAGATCGCCGGGTGAGATGGCAGCAATTGAGGCCATGGTCCCCTTGATCGGGCGGCCGTAAGGGTGATTGTTAAAGGCGAGCCGATCCCAGGCGAGCGAGGCCACGGTCTCGGGGTCGTTCTCGTCGAATTTCAAACCCGCCAGAATCTGGGCGCGAACGCGCTCGACCGCATCCTTATCGAAACGGGGCTTAGTCAGCGCCAGCCGCACGAGATCGTACACCTCGTCCTTGTTGGCGGAGAGCGTCTGCACATTGCCGAGCATGACGTCGCGGCTGGCGTCGAAATCCATGCGCATGGCAAGCGCCTGCTCGCGCTCCTGGAAGGCGACGGCATCGAGCGGGCCCGCGCCCTCGTCCATCATGGCGGAGATGAAATAGGCGAGGCCTTCCTTGTCCTGAAGATCCTGAGAGGCGCCACCGCGGAAGGCAAAGCGCATGGCGATGAGCGGATTGGTGTGGCTCTCGACGAGCCAGGCCTCGATGCCGCCAGGACTGGTGACGCGCTCGATCTTCACCTTGGCAACCTCAGCCGCCGGAGCGGCCGACACGATGAGCGCCGCCGCCAACCCTGCGCCGTGCAGCAATGAAGAGCGCAGGAGCCGGACCCTCCACGCCATAACGGCTACGACTTGCCTTTGATCGGCGCATGGACCGGCTTTCCACCGATGGAGCTGCTATGTTCGGGGACGGGCAGCAGATAACCGGTGACCGAGTTCTTGTCGACAAGATATTTCCGCGCCGCCGCGCGCAAATCGTCGACGGTGACGCGCATCAGGCGGTCCGGCCATTCCTCGACATCGGCGACGGTCATGCCGGTGGCAAGCCGCCAGCCATAGTGGCGCGCCATGCGCGATTGGCTGTCCGAGGTGTAGACGAACTCGGCGATATAGGAGGCACGCGCGCGGTCGAGCTCCTCTTGGGTCACGCCATCCCGGCGCAAATCCTCGATCACGCCGCCGATCGCCTGCTCGAGCTCCTCGGCGGAAACGTCCTCGGCGGCAATGGCGTAGAAGCCGAGCCGGCCCGAATCGAGACCCGAATCTGAGTACCACCCGCCGGCATTGGCCGCCTTCTTATCTTTGATCACCAGCGCCTTGTAGATCTTGCTGACGGAGCCGGTGGCAGCGACGCGCATCAACAGGTCGAGCGCCTCGGCCTCGCCCGGCTCGGCGGATGCGTAGCTCGGGGCCAGGTAGAAGCGTTGCACCGTGGTGCGGCCGGCGCGCGCATCCTCAAGCGTCACTTTGACCGGAGCGAAATGCTCGGGCTCTTGCGGGCGGGCGCGGCTTACATTGGCGCTCGGCGCGAGCTTGCCAAACGTCTCCTCGGCGAGCCTTCTCACCTCTTCGGGCTCGACGTCGCCGGCGATCACCAGGATGGCATTGTCCGGCGCGTAGAAGCGCCGGTAGAAGGACAGCGCATCCTCCCGATCGAGCGCCCTGATCTCGTGCTCCCAACCGATGACGGGGGTGCCGTAGGGATGATTGCTATAGAGCGCCGCCATCATCTGCTCCTGCAAGATGCTCCCCGGGTCGTTATCGACGCGGCTGCGGCGCTCCTCGAGAATGACGTTGCGCTCGGTGGCGACGTCTTCCTCCGAGAGGCGCAGACTGGCCATCCGGTCTGCTTCCATCTCCATCACCTTGGGCAGGCGGTCCTTGGCCACGCGTTGGAAATAGGCGGTCACATCGTGGTTGGTGAAGGCGTTATCCTCGCCGCCGTTCTTGGCGATGATTTTCGAGAACTGACCGGTGGGAATGAGGTCGGTGCCCTTGAACATCAGGTGTTCGAGGAAATGGGCAATGCCGGACGAACCCGGAGGCTCATCGGCGGCGCCCACACGGTACCAAACCATCTGGGTCACGACCGGCGCGCGGTGATCGGGTATGACCAGGACCTGCAACCCGTTCTTGAGCTTGAACTCGCTCACGCGCTGAGACGCTTGGGGTCCTTCCGCCGCGACCGCCACGGCGAGCGTAGCGAGGCTGAACGAGGCCAAGACGAAACCCATGCGCGGGTCGAGTGCGGGGAGAAGCTGATCGAACATCCAAATCATCATGTCACGAGACCGGGAATTAAGTCAGGGGAAGGAGGCCGGGCAATGCTCGTGCCGAACGGTTGGCGGCCGCCCCTGCCTCACATTTCAGGCCTTGGACCGGTAATATCAAGCCAATTCGGCGGAAGGCAACCGCCGGGACCCTACACTTATCCATCAGTACAGCGCGCTTGGGTTCTTGTAGCTGTCGGGCGGCGCCGGGTTGAACGGGTCCTCGGTCGGCTTGATGTCCTGCGGCACGTGCGGCTTCAGCGGCTTCGCCGTGGTGGCAGTGACGCCCTCTACCGGCTTGTCGGAAGGATCGGGCTCGGGCACTTCGTCGACCGGCTGACCATCCTTCTTCTTGGCGAACCACTTATTGAAAAGGGTCGGCTTGCCGATATAGGGATTGAGGGGCTCTTGCACGCGCAAGGTTTTGGACTTCTCATCCTTCTGCGCCTGGACGATCTGCTTCTGCGTCACTTCGGGGTTTTTCGGCCAATCCTGGCGCGCGGTTGCCACCGCGACGCCGTTCCCCGGCTGGGGAAGCGCCTTGGTATCGGGCGGAAGCAGGAGCGGGGGCCGCTCGGTCATCCGCACATCGGGCTCCTTGCTGTCGCCCGAGATCCCCATGTAGTCGAAGACTTTGCCCTGGAACTCGACGCCGCCGCAGCCGCCGAGGGCAAGCGTGGCGGCGAAAACCGGCGCAAGCAGCGCGGCCCAAACGGGGCTGGTTATGCGCGAATTATGCGCCAAGGCTCCCCCTCGAACCCGGAGTATCCGGGATTTCTTACATCTTAGAAGGGTTTCCGACCTTTTTGTGACCCCTGTACAGGGACTCATACAGAAGTCCGACCACGCCGGCAACAATGGCGGCGTCGGCGATATTGAACACGTACCATTGGTAGCCGAGCACGTGGAGCGAGAAGAAATCGGCGACCGCGCCATAAGTGATGCGGTCGATGGCATTGCCGATGGCGCCCCCGATGATGAGGCCGATCGAGACGGCCCCGAGCTTTGTGGTGAGCTGCGCCAACCACACCGCGAGGGCGAGGCTTGCGGCGAAGGCGAATAAGATCAAACCCCATCGTCCAAGAACGCTCTCCTGCGGCAGAAGCCCGTAGCTGATGCCTTGATTCCATACGAGCACCAGGTCGAAGAAGGGCGCAAGCGCCACGCTGCCCTTGGCGCCGATATCGTAGACGTAGAGCATCCAGGCTTTATGGGCCTGATCGGCGAGGACCGTGAGAGCGGCGATGCCGAGCCCGAACGGCGACAGGGGACCCCACAACGGTCTCAACATGGCTTCCCGGTGCCTGTGCGGCTTGCATCGAACTGCCTCACCGCTTCCGCGTCGCGGTGGGAGAGCTCGGGAAATTCGGGATCGGCGCCCACCTCTTCGAGGATTTTCCAGGACCGCGCGCATTTGGTGCCTTTGGCCCGCTCGAACACAACCGCCACGCCTTTCACGTCGTCGAGGCGGAAAGCATGCTCGGGCCCCTCCCCCGGCAAAAGACGCGCCCCGCTGGTGATGGCGATCTCGGCGAGATCGACGCCGCGCAGAGCGGTGCGGAGGCTCGCGTCGGCGACATAGATTTTGGGCGCAGCCTCCAAGCTCGAGCCGATGCGTCCCTCTTTCCGTTCGATCTCGAGCGCGCCGGTGACCACGCGGCGCAGCTCGCGGATTTTGCGCCATTTGCGGGCGAGCGCCTCGTCGCGCCACGTATCTGGAACTTCCGGAAATTGACGGAGATGCACCGAGCCTCGATCGCCCGGGAAACGGTTGAGCCAAGCTTCTTCCATGGTGAAGCAGAGCATCGGTGCGAGCCAGGCCGTGAGGGATTCGAACAGCCGGTCGAGCACGGTCAATGCCGCGCGCCGCATCACGCTATCGTAAGGATCGCAATAAAGGGCGTCCTTGCGAATGTCGAAATAGAAGGCGGAAAGATCGTTGACGCAGAAATTGAGAAGCGCGTGGAAGACGCGTTTGAAGTCGAAGGCGTCGTAGCCGGCGCGCACGGCCAGGTCGAGTTCGGCAAGCCGCCATAGCATATAGCGCTCGAGGCCCGGCATGTCGGCGTCGGAAACGGCAAGCTCCGGCCGGTAATGGGCGAGATTGCCGAGGAGGAAGCGGAGCGTGTTCCTCAGCTTCCGATAAGATTCGATATTGGCCTTGATGATGTCGGGACCGATGCGAAGATCCTCGGTATAATCCGAGCTCATGGCCCATAGCCTCAAGATCTCGGCGCCGGATTGGCGGATGACGTCTTGCGGCGCCACCACATTTCCGAGCGACTTCGACATCTTGCGTCCGTCCCCGTCCACCACGAAACCGTGAGTGACGACGGCGTCGTAGGGAGCACGGCCGCGCGTCCCGCAAGATTCGAGCAGCGAAGACTGGAACCAGCCGCGATGCTGGTCGGAACCCTCAAGATAGAGGTCGGCCGGCCATTTCAGGTCGAGCCGCTTTTCCAGCACGAAGGCATGGGTCGAGCCCGAATCGAACCAAACGTCGAGAATGTCGTCGACTTTCTCCCAAGCGCCGGGACTGTCAACCAAGCCAGTCAGGAAACGCTCCTTCGCGCCGCGCTTGAACCAGGCATCGGCGCCTTCGGCACGGAAGGAGGAGAACACCCTCTCGATCAGCTCGACTGAGCCTTGGAAGTCCGCGCGCGGGATCACCTGGCCCGTCTCCTTGTGGCGAAACACCGTGATGGGGACGCCCCAGGCGCGCTGGCGTGAGACGACCCAGTCGGGCCGCGTTTCGATCATCCCGGTGATGCGGTTTTCCCCTTGCGGCGGCACAAAGCGTGTGTCGCCGATCGCCTTCAGCGCCCGCTCTCTGAGCGTGCTCTTCCCCGAGGGAAGCGGGGTAAGGGAAGCCGCCTTGTCCATGGCGATGAACCATTGCGGCGTGGCGCGGAAGATCACCGGCTTCTTCGAGCGCCACGAATGCGGATAGTCGTGTTTGTGGCGCGCGCGGGCGATGAGTGCGCCGGCCTCGGTCAGCGCCGCGATCACGGCGAAGTTGGCGTCGCCGAACTTGCCCTTGTCGTCGACCACGCGCTTGCCCTCGAAGCCAGGCGCCTCCTTGGTGAAGAAGCCGGCCTCGTCGACGGTGAAGGGGATCTTGGTGGTAATCCCGCGTGCTTCGAGGGAGCCGCGATGTTCCTCCCAGACCTCGAAGTCCTCGGTGCCATGGCCGGGAGCGGTGTGGACAAAGCCCGTGCCGGTATCCTCGGCGACATGCGCGCCGGCGAGCAGCGGCACGTCGAAATCGTAGCCCCGGCCGCGCAAGGGATGGGCGAGCGTGAGAGCTGCGAGCGCCGAAGGCTCCATGTGGCCGAAACGCCTCCACGCCGTCACGCGCGCGGCGTTGAAGATTTCCTCGGCGCGCTTGTCGGCGAGGATCAACCTGTCGCCGACCTTGGCCCAATTGTCGTCGGGTGCGTGGGTGACTTCGTAGACGCCGTATTCGATGTCGTTGGAAAAGGAGACGGCGCGGTTGCCGGGGATCGTCCATGGCGTCGTCGTCCAGATAACGACCGCGGCCTTTCCGATTTGATCCGGGATGAGGAACTCGTCGTCGCCGGGGCCGATGTCCAATTCAGGCCCGGAATAGTTCAGCACCGGAAATTTCACATAGATCGCCGGGCTTTCAATCGTCTCATATTCGACCTCCGCTTCGGCAAGCGCGGTGCGCTCCACCACCGACCACATCACCGGCTTGGAGCCGCGATAGAGCAGCCCGTTCGTGGCGAATTTCATCAGCTCGGCGGCGATGGTGGCTTCGGCGTCGAAGCTCATGGTGGTGTAGGGATGCTTCCAATCGCCCACCACCCCAAGCCGCTTGAATTCCTCGCGTTGCATGTTGAGCCAGTGCTCGGCGTAAGACCGGCATTCGGCGCGGAAGGCGATCATGGCGTCGGCATCGGACAGGTCGGGCTTCGCCTTGCCCTTAGCGCGATAATTCTCTTCCTCGACCTTCCACTCGATGGGAAGGCCGTGACAGTCCCAGCCCGGCACGTAGTTGGCATCCTTGCCCATCATTTGCTGCGAGCGGACGACCACGTCTTTCAGGATCTTGTTCAGACCGGTGCCGATATGGATGTTGGCGTTGGCGTAAGGCGGCCCGTCATGCAGCACGAAGGCCTCACGGCCTTGCGCCTCCTCGCGCAGCCGGTCGTAGAGGCCGAGACGCTGCCAGCGCTTGAGAAGCTCAGGCTCGCGCTCGGGCAGACCGGCCTTCATGGGAAAGTCGGTTTTGGGCAGGAACAGCGTCTCGCTCCAGTCGCGTCCGGTTTGCGCCTTAAGCGCTTGCGCCTCGAGCCTGGCGAGAAGGGACCGGGCCTGTGGAGCCCGGGGCACGCTCGCGGTTTGCCGCGAGGCTTTCGCTTTCGTCCCGCGCGAGCGCGGCGGCGCGATGCGCTTCGGCGCTGCTTTCGCTTTCGGCTTCGGCGCAGCCTTTGACTTCGTCTTGGCGTCCTTAGCCCTAACTGTTCTCGCCTTGACCGCGGGCTTAGCCGGCTTGCGCTTGGGCACGGCGCCGGGCTTCCGCGCCGCTCCCTTGGTCTTACGCGCGGCCTTGACCTTGCCCGCTCTCCGGCGGGCCGGCGCGGTCTTAGCGGCAGTTCTGCTGCTCTTTGCGTTCTTCGCCATGATCCCTGCTTCTAAAGTCCGTTCCGCCGCCTTCGCCCCCGCGGCGTTCTAGCAATCGCGCTACGCACATGCCAGCGCCTTCCTGGCCCCTTCGCCGAAAGTCACGCGCGTTACCGTCTGAGATCAGTTGGAGGGCGCCGCCTTGGCAAGCGCGCGGAAGAGAGGGAAGCGCTCCATCGGGTCGCCGGCATCGATTTCCGCCAAGACCGCGCGGGCGCTATCGCAGTCTTCGCGCATCTTAGCGGCAAGCGCCTCGGGGGTGGCAAAGGTCTCGTCGGGACGAAGGAAGGCAATGAACTCGACATCGACCTCCCGCCCATAGAGGTCCCCGGCGAAGTCCAACAAATAGGCTTCGAGGACGGCTTCGCCCGCGCCAAAAGTGGGACGGGCGCCGACATAGCCGGCCGCGTCATGGCGGCGTCCATCATGAGCGACGCGCATGGCATAGATGCCGTGACGCAAATTCTGTCCCGGGGTAAGCGGCACATTGATGGTGGGAAAGCCGAGGCCCTTGCCGCGCCCGGCGCCGGGGCCGACAAGCCCACGCACCCGCCACCAATAACCGAGCTGCTCCGCCGCTTCCCTCGCCTCCCCCGCGCGCAAATGCTCGCGGATACGGCTCGAGGAGAAGGTGGCGCCGCCCTCGCCCACGGGTGCCACCACGTCGACACCGAAACCAAGCACGCGCCCAAGCGCGGCGAGTTCCTCCGTCGTCCCCGTGCGGCCCTTGCCGTAGGAGAAGTCATGGCCCACGACCACATGGCTCGCGCCGAGACCCTTTGCCACCACTTCGGTGGCGAAGTCCTCAGCGCTCAGGGAGGCAAGCTCGCGGTTAAACGCGATGACGAAAGTCTGGTCGAGGCCGAGAGCCCCAAGCAGCTCGAGCTTCAACGGCAGCGGCGTCAGCCGGAAGAACGGGGTCTCGGGCGCGAAGAACTCTCTCGGATGCGGCTTGAACACCACGGCGCCGGAGCGGCGCCCTTCGCGCTTGGCGATTGCGATCGCCTCGCGCAGAACCTGCTGATGGCCGCGATGCACGCCATCGAAATTGCCGATGGCGAGCACCGCGCCCTTGAGCTTGGCCGGCACGTCCCGCCAGAAGCGGACAATGTCCATCGCAGGCCTTCGATCTCGCCCCTATTGGCGCGGCGTCCGGCGATCGACCATCATCACCGCCTCGCCGTCGAGTACGGTCTTGCCGTTGACCGCGCAGTCACAAGCGAGTGTGGCACGCGCCTTGTCGGTGTCGAGGCCGGTAATGCGGAGCGTGGCCACGACCTCGTCGCCGATATAGACGGGAGCCCGGAACTTCATGGTCTGGGAGAGATAGATGCAGCCCGGTCCCGGCAGCTTGGTGCCGAGCACGGTGGAGAACAGACTGCCTGTGAGGAAGCCATGGGCGATCCGCTTCTTGAAGAGGGTTCCGGCGGCAAAATCGTCGCTCAGATGCACTGGATTGACGTCCCCCGACAGGTCGGCAAAGGCGAGAACGTCCTTGTCGGTGATCTTCTTGGCGTAGCGCGCCTCCATGCCAACGGAAAGGTCTTCGAAATAATATCCGTGGCCGAGGCCGCCGGCGCTGTTTCCATTCATCGTCATCTTGGGTTTTCCTGCTCCTGCATTTGGCAGAGGGCAAAATAGCGAAGCCCTTGCTGCACCGCAACGATGACAAGGACGCAGGCACTACCACGCAAGCGTAGGCATGGCCCCGCGCGGGCGCGGCTCTACCCGGGCGAACAGCTCCTCAAGATGCCGCGCCTCGAGCGCCTCCCCGCCGCTCTTGGAGGGGACATGCAAGCCGCTCGCGATGAACACGGAATCGATGCCGAGGCCCGCCGCGCCGGCGATGTCGGTGTGCAGCCCGTCGCCGATGGCAAGAACCTGGCTCGGCGGCACGGCGTCTCTTAACCGCGCGCCGATGGTCTCAAGCGCCAGCACATAGATCGGGGCGTGGGGCTTGCCGGCATAGACGACGGGACCGCCCTCCTTCTCGTAGCGGGCGGCGAGCGCGCCGGCACACCATACGAGCCGGTCGCCGCGCTCGACCAAATGATCGGGATTGGCGCAGATCATCGGGAGTTTTCGCGCCGCGAGCTCGCTCAATAGCTCAGCATAATTTTCGGGGGTTTCGGTCTCATCGTCGAACAGGCCCGAGCAGAGGATGAGCTCGGCGTCCTCGTGCCCCGCAAGTTTAACATCGAGACCGGCGAAGATGGGCCGGTCGCGTTCGGGTCCGAGATGAAACACATTGGTGCCTTCATGCTTGGCGAGTTCGTGGCGGGCAAGGTCACCGGAGGTGACCGTCGCGTCATAGGCATCGTCAGGGACGCCGATACGGCGGAGCTGTTCCTGGACCGACGGGCTCGGCCGCGGCGAGTTGGACAGCAGCACCACGACGCCGCCTTGCGCCCGGAAGGCCTGCGTCGCCTCCACGGCCCGCGGGAAGGCCCGGTATCCGTTATGCATGACGCCCCAGATATCGACGAGCCAGGCGCGGTACTGCCGCCCCAACGCCTCGATCGAATGAATAATGGGAATTTCCGCTGCGGTGACGGTCATGGGGCTCGGTTAGACACTCCGGCGGGGTGGGTCAAGGTTGGGCTGCCGCTCCCATTCGCTCGCCAGAGCCTCGAACGGGCTGTAGAGTGGGCGGGAACGCCCTCGTCGAGTAGGACGCAGAGGGCGGCATTCTTCGCCCAAGGAGATTTCGCGACTATGGATCACCCTTTCATCACATTCGGCGCAGCGCTTGCGCTCGGCGGCGCCCTCGTGGCGAGCCCCGCTTACGCCGTCTCCCCGACCTTCCTCAACGAAGCCCCCTCCCTCCTCATTCAAGTCGAGGACGAGGAGAATGAAGAAGTCTGGAGAGATTTGCGGCCCGACATTACCCCGCCCGAGGCGGCCGTCGGGAAGGCGGGGGAGGCCCCTAAGGCCGGCCAGCCGGAGCAGCCCAAGCGCGAAGGCGGAAGCGACATCGAGGAAAAGGAACTGAAAGAGGACGGCGTCATTCCCGAATAGCGGGCCTCTGCAAAATTCGAGCCCCGAGATTTCTCGGGGCTTTTGCGCCAGCGGGCGACTAGCCGGCGCCTTCGACTTCGCGGAACAGCGCCGGACTCATGGGCCTGGGCTTGCCGAAGAGGTGGCCCTGGGCCAGCTCGACGCCGCGGTCGAGGAGCCGGGCCACCGTGTCCTCGTCCTCGACCTTCTCCACGATCAGCTTGATATTGAAATCATCGAGAGCGCGCTTCATGTCGGCGGCCGAGAAGCCCCCGCCCCCCTCCTGTTTGTCGCGCAGGAAGGTCCGCGCATCGGTTTTGACGAAGCGGAAGGAACGGTCGCGGAGGCCTACAAAATCCAACTCGAAATCGGCGACGTGGTCGAGAGAGAAGCCATAACCGAGCGCCGCCAGCGTATCGAGCGCCCCAAACTCGGTCGCGCCGAGCCCGGCAATCGCGGACTGGCCGACCTCGAAGATCAGGCTCTCGCTGAGCCCGCTATTTTCTTCCATGAACTCGACCAGCTCCGGGAAGAACTCAGGGTCGAGCAGGGTGCTCACGGAGATGTTGCAGAAAACGCCCTTGATCCGCGACTCGGCGCCGAGCCGCTTCAGCGTCTGAACGCTCTTGACCAAGAGCACATTGTCGATGAGAGGCATCATGCCGGAGTTTTCGGCCACGGGCAGATAAGAGCGGGGGCGGATCAGGCTGTCCGCCTTGGTCCTGATACGGGTGAACGCCTCGAAGTAGCGGGCTCTCCGCTCAGGCAGCGTTACCGTCTTCTGTAGATAAAGGTCGACGCGGCCGGCTTCGATGGCCTGACTGACGATTTCGAGCATCTCGCTTTCGCCGATATTGGCGATATCCGTGGCCTCGGGAAGGTCGTTCTCAAGGGGAGGTTCCACCGGCGCGCCCTCATTACGCGCGCTCTCTCCGAGGAACCCGATGGAAGCTTCCTCCTCGCTCACCACAATTGTTTCTTCCTCGATGGCGAGCACAGTGAGGGTCTCGACCTCGGGCGCAACTTCTTCTTCCCCCTCCGCTTCGGGCTCGATCTTTTCGATCGCGGCGAGCGCCGGCGCCGCCACCGCGGCTTCCTTCTTCCGCGTCACCGGCGGCGCCTCGGCGGAGGCCGTAGCCAGATCCGCCGCCAATTGCTTGATCAGGCCCTCCACAACCCTCAAGTCGTTCGCCATCTTGTCACGCTGGCTCCGCGCTTCGCCCTCGAGATCGGCGCGCACGGTCTCGATTTTGGCATGCACCTCCTCGAACTCTTGGGTGAACTGCCCAACCCGGGTCCCCTCCCCGGCCCGGTCGCTCACGCCACTATCGCTCATGGCCTGATCGAGGCGCTCGACGCGATCGGCGAGGAGATCGAGGCGCGACACGTCGTCCTCGACCCGATCGATGCGTTGCAGGTCCTTGTCGATGGCCTCGAGCGCCGCCTCGAACTCGTCCACGCGGTCGGAACCCGCGGACCGTGAGGGGCGCGCGACCATGAGGTAGGAGGCAGCCATGACCATGTAGAGCGCCGCGGCGGCGATCAGCGCCGGGATTTGGGCGATGCCGGAATGAAGAATGAGGCCAACCGCGAAGGCGGCGGCCGTGACCGCCATTGCGATCAGGACGATCACGTCGAGCATGGCAAGCCCTCCCGAGGAATCGCTCCGCCTGGCGGCCACGGCAAGATTCACGTTGTCACCCTCGCGCCAAAATCATGCGGCGCCACCCCCGGTAAGGCAACACCAATTTGGCCGCCGCATTGATCGTTGATAGCAGTCTGGGAGGGCGAAACCAAGTCGCGAGCCCTTGGCGGATGGACTGGAGTCCTGTGCGATCCGAGGAATGGCGTCGCGGCGAAGCGCGGCACGTCTCCCGAAACCGAACTCGACAGGCTGTCTGTTTCGCCTTGGCCCCCCCCGGGGGCAAGACGAAGCAACGCTCTAATTCTGCACCCGCCTTGACAGGACGCCGAGGCAACAGTATTTCCTCGCCAGCGGTTGGCACTCGCTCTTGATGAGTGCCAATTCGGCACAATTCCCTTTTTCCAGAAAGTTCGCGGAGCAAAATCCATGAAATTCAGACCCTTGCACGATCGCGTGGTCGTGCGCCGGCTCGAGGAGGAGCAAAAAACCAAAGGCGGGATCATCATTCCCGATACCGCGGCGGAGAAGCCGCAGACCGGCGAGGTGATCGCGGCTGGGCCCGGAGCCCGCGGCGAGGACGGCAAGCTCCAGCCCATGGGGGTCAAGTCCGGCGACAAGGTGCTGTTCGGCAAGTGGTCCGGCACCGAAGTCAAGATCGACGGCGAGGAACTCCTCATCATGAAAGAGTCCGACATCATGGGAATTCTCGGCTAACACCCCACCCACCCTAGCAGCACCCAAGAGAAAAACCGGAGCGAAATGAAATGGCAGCCAAAGATGTGAAGTTTGCGGCAGAGGCGCGCGAGCGGATGATGCGCGGCGTCGATGTCCTCGCCAATGCGGTCAAGATCACGCTGGGGCCCAAGGGCCGCAACGTCATCCTCGAAAAGTCGTTCGGCGCGCCGCGCTCGACCAAGGACGGCGTGACCGTCGCCAAGGAGATCGAGCTCGAGGACAAGTTCGAGAATATGGGCGCGCAGATGCTGCGCGAGGTCGCGTCGAAGACCAACGACACGGCCGGCGACGGCACCACGACGGCGACGCTGCTGGCGCAGGCCATCGTGCGCGAGGGCCTGAAGGCGGTCGCCGCCGGCATGAATCCCATGGATCTGAAGCGCGGTATCGACAAGGCCGTGCTCGACGTGGTCGAGGAAATCAAGAGACAATCGAAGAAGGTGAAGGGATCGGACGAGATCGCGCAGGTCGGCACCATCTCGGCCAATGGCGAGAAGGCGATCGGCAACATGATCGCCGAGGCCATGCAGAAAGTCGGCAATGAGGGCGTCATCACGGTCGAGGAAGCGAAGAGCCTCGACAGCGAGCTCGAAGTGGTCGAGGGCATGCAGTTCGACCGCGGTTATATTTCCCCCTACTTCATCACCAATGCCGAGAAGATGATGGCGGAGCTCGAGAGCCCCTACATTCTGATCTACGAGAAGAAGCTGTCGGGCCTACAGGCGCTTCTGCCACTGCTCGAGGCGGTGGTGCAGTCCGGACGTCCGTTGCTGGTGATTGCCGAGGACGTCGAGGGCGAGGCGCTCGCCACGCTCGTGGTCAACAAGCTGCGCGGCGGGCTCAAGGTTGCGGCGGTGAAGGCTCCGGGCTTCGGCGATCGCCGCAAGGCGATGCTCGAGGATATCGCGATCCTGACCGCTGGTCAGATGATCTCGGAAGACCTCGGCATCAAGCTCGAGAACGTCACGCTG
>JACMJU010000001.1 GCA_014380485.1 Methyloceanibacter sp. | reverse complement strand
TCATACTGAAGCTCCAAGTCAACCGCGCTCACGTCGTAATTGCGATCAAGCGGTTCGTCGGTAGCAAGCGTTGCCGAGAACCCCCACCGTTCGGTGATGCCGTAATGAAATTCAAAGTCGTGGCTTTGCCGGAGGAATTCGCCTTCCTCCTCTTCCTCCAGGGCACCGCCTCCCTCCCCCTCCGCGGCCGCCTCGCGCTCGGCCTTGGGGAAGCCCCAATGGACGGCGCCGCGATATTCGAACTCCTTTTCGCCCTACTCGATTCCAGCTTCCTCGATTTCGAACTCGGCGAGAGCGGATGTGGTCGCGCCCACGGTAAGCCCCGCCGAAGCGAGCGCCGAAACCGCAACCGACAGCGCCAAGCGCTGCGCGCCGCGCATTAAGGTCTGATTCTGTACCAAAAGCCGCCCCCCCGGACGTGAGCCCCCGCTAAAGTCCTGATTCCTTAGCTCCAACTTATCAAATGTCTCTGGGACAACCCATGGCAAAAAACATGCCTGTTGTGCCAAGCCGGAAGAGGACCCGATCGGGCCGCCCTCGGTACGAACGAGGGGACCATGAAAGGGCCTGACGGCGGAAAAACAGGGCGTGTCCTTAAGCTACACTCCAGAATAAAATGCGCTATAGAGGCCTCGGCTCGCCCGGCGCTGCGGAGGACCCCCTTCCAATTCGCGGCTGGCCGGGCCGCGAGACTTTTTCGATGCGTTACCAGACGAAGCTCCTCATCACCGCCGGATTGCTCCTGGCCATGTCGCTTTCCGCGGCGGCGCTCGCCTATTGGGGCGTGACCCGGTCGCATAGCTATCTGACCCGCTCGCGCATCTCCCATGAGCAGCTCGAGCGCCAGCTCCAGCTCTCCCGCCATAGCCAGCAGCTGTTCAAGGCCTGGACCGATACCCTGCTGACCGGAATGACCGATCGGCCCCTGGGCGCCGCCTATCTGAACAAGGTGATCGATTCCGATCTCGCGGCGCTTCAGACCCTGACCGAGAGAGAGCTCGCCATCGTCGGCGAGGACGAACGCAAGGCCGAATCCGCCGAGCTCGCACGCTTGACGCAGATCAGGCAGGAATTCCAGCGCACGCTCGATCAACTCGGCGAGGTCGAGCAGTTGCGCAGCCGCGGCCGTCCCGATGTCGCCTGGCAACGGTTGACCGATCTGCTCAAGGGCGGCATCGACCAGAAGCTCAACGAGCTGATCGAGGTCGGCGTGGCCGACGAAACCGCCGAGGTCATCAGGATCGATGCCGACGCGGCGCAGCTCTTGGGCCGGCTCGAGCGCATCAGCCAGATCCATGCGGTGCTCGCCATTCTCGCCACGCTTGCGCTGGTGATGCTGTTGTTGCGCGGGCTACGCGCTCCGCTTGCCGAGCTCCTGCGCGGCACGTCGAAACTCGCCGAAGGCGATCTCTCCCATCGCATCGCCATCTCCGGACACGACGAGTTCGCCGATCTCGGCCGGAGCTTCAATCGCATGGCAGGCGATCTCCAGGCCCAAAAAACGGCCTTGCAGGATGCCCATGCCAATCTCGAGACGCTGGTGGAGGAGCGCACCGAAGAGCTTCACCTGGCGAATGAGTCCCTGCGCCAAATCGACGAGACCCGGCGCGGCTTCTTCGCCGATATCAGCCACGAGCTGCGCACGCCGCTGACCGTCATCCGCGGCGAAGGCGAGATTGCGCTGCGCGGGCCGAACAAGCGGGTGACGGAATACAAGCGCTCGATCGAGCGCATCGTCGAGCAGGCCAAGCACCTTTCGGTTCTCGTCAACGACCTGCTCTTCATTGCCCGTCAGGGAGCCGGTGCCGCCCGCCTCAACATGCAGCCCATCGATCTTGGCGAGCTGCTGCAGAAGGTTTGCGGCGACGCCAAGGTGATCGCCCACGGCAAGGACGTGGAGGTCGCCTTCGTCAACGGCGCGCACGGCATTGTGCGTGGCGACCCGGCAAGGTTAAGGCAGCTTTTCCTCGTGCTCCTTGATAATGCCGTGCGGTACTCCAAATCGAAGGGGGCGGTAAGGGTGGAGATTGGCGGCGCCGACGGCGAGGTCAGAGTGCGCGTTTCCGACCGCGGCATTGGCATACCGCCGGAGGAGCTTGACGGGATCTTCGAGCGTTTCCGCCGGGGCGGCAACGCCTCGGCCATGAACGAAGAGGGCCTGGGGCTGGGCCTGCCGGTCGCCAAGGCCATCGTCGAGGCGCACAAAGGACGGATTGAGATGGCAAGCCGCCCAGGCGAAGGAACCACCGTCACGGTCGCATTGCCGGCAGCCGCCGCGGAGGCAAAGGCGTGAACGTACTCTTGGTTGAAGACGAGCCGCGCGTCGCCGACTTCATCGATCGCGGATTACGGGCCGAAAATCACGGCGTTACCGTTGCCGCATCCGGCAGCGAAGGGGTCGATCTCGCCAAAACCGGCGAGTTCGACGTGATCGTGCTCGATCTGATGCTGCCCGACATGCACGGCTACGATGTCTGTCAACGGCTGCGCCTTGGGGGCGATCACACGCCGATCCTGATGCTGACCGCGATGGATGCCTTGGACGACAAGATCAAGGGACTCAAACTCGGCGCCGACGACTATCTCACCAAGCCTTTCGATTTCGACGAGCTCTTGGCCCGCATCGAGGCGCTGGTGCGTCGGTCCCATAACTTCGCGCCGAGCTCGAACGTTCTGCAAGTTGCGGACCTCGTTCTCGATCGGGAGCTGCTGGAGGTCAGGCGAGGCAGCGACACCATAAAGCTCACGGCCAAGGAACTTGCCATCCTCGAGCTTCTGATGAGCGCGCCCGGCCGGGTGTTTTCCCGCACCCGCATCCTCAACCAAGTGTGGGGTTATAGCGAAGATCCCCTCACCAATGTCGTCGACGTTTATATCGCGCGACTCCGGCGGAAGATCGATACGCCCGGGCGCGAGCCTCTGTTCGAAACCGTGCGGGGCCATGGCTATCGTTTGCGAGCGCCATCGTGATGCGAAGAAAGAGCGCCGCAGCACGTCCGCCCCAAGAAACGAATTGCCGATCCGGCAATGGAACCTTGCTTACGGCGGCGGGATCGGTAGAGTATGCGCCGCCACTCTCGCCGATGACACGCCATATCGTTCTCGACCCAAGGGCCGTGCACGCGTTTGCCGCAGCCATGGCGGCGGAGCTCGGCGCCCCTATCGCCTGGCCGGCCCCAGCGCAATTGGAAACGATGAATTGGAGGAGCGCCTGTTGCGGTCACGTCTCTTAGCCCTACTGCTCTGCGCGCTTGCGAGCCTCGCGCTCGGGCACACCGCGCATGCGGCGAACAAGGTCACGATCGGCGTGCTGAAATTCGGCACCGTAAGTTGGTTGCTCGACACCATCCAGGCCAACGGGCTCGACAAGGCCGAGGGCGTCGATCTTGAGATCGTGCCTCTGGCCAGCACGCTGGCAACCACCGTGGGCTTGCAGGGCGGCTCGGTAGACGTCATTGCCACGGATTGGCTGTGGGTCTCGCGCGAGCGCGCGAGCGGCGGCGAGTTCACGTTCTCACCCTTCACCACGGCGCTTGGCGCCATCATGGTCCCCCCCAATTCGCCCATCAAGACGCTCGCCGATCTTAAGGGCAAGAGGCTTGGCGTGGCCGGAGGTCCTCTCGACAAGAGCTGGCTTCTGCTCGTGGCCTATGCGCTGCGCACCGCCAATCTCGATTTGAGAACCGAGACCAACCAGGAATTCGGCGCGCCTCCCCTTCTGGCCGAACGGGCCAAGCAGGGCGAGCTCGATGCCGTGCTCAATTTTTGGCCTTACGCCGCGAGGCTCGAAGCGGCCGGCTTCACCCAGCTGATCGGGGTCGAGGATGTGGTGCGCGAGCTTGGCGCCAAGGGCGAGGTGTCCATGGTGGGCTTTGCCTTCAGCGAGGCCTGGGGGAAGCAGAATCCTGAAACAATTCAATCGTTTCTGCGTGCGGCGGCGAAGGCCGACGAGCTTTTGGCGACGTCGAACGAACAATGGGACCGGTTGAAGAAGCTGATGGGCGAGAACGATCCCAGCTTCAACGAGGCGACCTTCGAGGCGCTGCGGCGGCGCTACCGCGAGGGCATCCCCGAACGGTCGGCGGCAGAGAACGAGGCCGATGCCAAAGTGCTTTACCAGTTCCTGCGGGAACTCGGCGGCGAGAAGCTGGTCGGGCCGGCCACCGAGCTCGCTCCCGGCACATTCTGGAACGGTGGCAAATCATGACCGTCATCGACGCGCGCCACGACGCGGTGTGGGGGATGCGCATCCTCCGCGGACCTTTCATCTCGGTGCTTTCCGTCGGCGGTTTTTTGCTGATCTGGTTTATCGCCGCGGAGATTGCGCAGAGCCGGCTCCTTCCGGGGCCCGGCGCGGTGCTCGAATATATCTATCGGGAGAGCGTGTATGGCGACCTCCTCACCGAGCTTGGCATCACGTTGTGGCGGGTCGCGGCCTCCTTCGCGGTGGCGATGCTGATCGGCAGCGTCATCGGGCTTGCCATGGGCCAGATGCCGGCGCTCGACCGGGCGCTCGACCCGTGGTTGATCGTATTCCTCAATCTCCCAGCGCTCGTCATCATCATCCTCGCCTATGTCTGGTTCGGGTTGAACGAGGCCGCGGCCATCGGCGCCGTCGCGCTCAACAAGATCCCCAACGTCGTCGTCACCTTGCGTGAGGGCGCCCGCGCGCTCGACCCCGGTCTCGACGAGATGGCGCGCGCCTACCGGCTGTCGCCGCTCAGCAAGCTGCGCAACGTCACCCTGCCGCAACTTCAGCCCTATTTCGCGGCGGCGTCGCGCTCGGGCATTTCCCTGATCTGGAAGATCGTGCTCGTCGTGGAGCTGCTCGGGCGGCCCAACGGCGTGGGCTTCGAGCTTCACCTCAATTTCCAACTGTTCAACGTGACCGCGATCCTCGGCTACACGCTTGCCTTCGTCGCCGTCATGCTGGCAATCGAATATCTATTGGTGCAACCCATTGAACGACACTCGACCCGCTGGCGCAACAAGCCCGTTTGAAATCCGCATCGAGGAGAAGACCCACCTCAGCGCCGACGGCACTGCGCTGGTGGCGATCCGCGACTTCGCCCTCGATGTCGCGCCCGAAAGCATGACGGTGTTGATGGGCCCGTCGGGCTGCGGCAAGACCACGCTCTTGCGCATCGTCGCCGGCCTCGACGATCGCTTCACCGGCAGCGTCGGCATTCCTTCCGGCGCCCGCATCGGTCTCATGTTCCAGGAGCCGCGCCTTCTGCCCTGGCGTACGGTGCGGCAGAATATCGAGCTCGTCGCCGCGCCCGATTTTTCCGCCGACGATCTGGAGCGTCTGGCCCAGTCCGTCGGCATCGCCGACATGCTGCCGCGCTATCCGCAGGAGTTGTCGCTCGGACTGGCGCGCCGGGTCGCGCTCGCCCGCGCCTTTGCCACCAAGCCCGACCTTCTCCTGCTTGACGAGCCGTTCGTGTCGCTCGACGAGCGGACCGCAGACCGGCTGCGTCGCCTCCTGCTCGAAGTGTGGCAGGCGCGGCCCACCACCGCCCTTCTCGTCACCCACAACGCACGCGAGGCGATCCTGCTCGCCGATGAGCTGGTGTTGCTGGCGCCGCGGCCCACCCATGTCATCGCCGTGGAGAGGATCGCCGTGCCGCAAGGCAAGCGCGACACCAAGACGATCGAAGCCATCCACGCCGATTTGTTGCGCCGCTATCCCGCTAATTTTCTCGCAAGCTGACGACGCTGAGCCTGTGACTGAGCTGGAGCGCGAACTGGCGAAGGGAGGTGGCATCGCCATCGTCTATGACGGCGACTGCCCGTTCTGCCGCGCCTATGTCACGATGACAAAAATCACGAACGCAGGGCCGACGCTCGTGAACGCGCGCGAGCGGCCGGATCTCGTCCGGACCTTGGCTCAGGCCGGCATCGATCTCGACTCGGGAATGGCGGTCTATTACCAGGGCCGGATCTACACCGGCGGCGAGGCGATGCACTTACTTGCGCTGCTCTCCCGGCCTTCCGGTCTTGTCGAGAAGCTTGCTTCCGCTCTGTTGCGGCGGCGGCGCTTTGCGCTGTGGATCTACCCGGCGCTCCGCTTAGGCCGCAACCTCATGTTAAAACGAAGAAATCGTCCGCCGCTATCGAACGCGCCATGAGCCCGACGCGGAACCCTTCTACGCGTCCCAACACGGTGGATAGGCAGGCCCTCGTCGGCGCCCATCGCCCCAAGCCGGTCAGTCGGCAGGGGCCGCGACCACCTTGCGCTGCTGAATGCCGAAGGACGGGTCGTAAGCCCACACCGACAGCGCCAGGAACAGCAGCGTGCACGCGCCCACGATCCCGAGCGCCTGCCAGTTGATCTGGAGATAGAAGGCGAACCGGATCAGCTCGACCGCCCAGGTGAAAGGATTGTAGAGGCAGAGATAATAGAGCCACAGGCTCCCCTCCCGCATCTTCCACAGCGGATAGAGCGCCGAGGAGGC
>JACMJU010000146.1 GCA_014380485.1 Methyloceanibacter sp. | reverse complement strand
GTCGAGGCCGAGCGCGTCTATATCTATATGCGCGACGAATATCCGGCCGTGCTGCACATTCTCGCCCACGAGATTGCCGCGCTCGAGGGCGCCGGCATCGTCAAGGACGGCGACATCGAGCTTCGCCGCGGCGCCGGCGCCTATATCTGTGGCGAGGAATCGGCGATGATCGAATCGATCGAGGGCAAGCGCGGCTATCCGCGCAATCGCCCCCCCTATATCGCCGAGGTCGGCCTGTTCGGCCGCCCCACCCTCAACCACAATGTCGAGACGCTCTATTGGGTGCCGGAGATCCTGGAGAAGGGCGCCAAATGGTTCGCCGATCACGGAGTGAATGGGGCCAAGGGCCTGCGTTCGTGGTCGGTGTCGGGGCGGGTGAAGAAGCCGGGCGTGATCCTCGCCCCGGCCGGGATCACCGCGCGCGAGCTGATCGACATGGCCGGCGGCATGGAGGATGGGGAGAATTTCAAGGCCTATCTGCCGGGAGGCGCCTCGGGCGGCATTCTTCCCGCCGGCATGGCCGACATCCCGCTCGATTTCGGCACCTTGGACAAATACGGCTCCTTCGTCGGCAGCCACGCCATCGTCGTCTTCTCCGAACGAGACAAGGTGGCCGACATCGCCATCAATCTGCTGCGCTTCTTCAAGGATGAATCGTGCGGACAATGCACGCCGTGCCGGGTCGGCTGCGACAAGGCGGTAGCCCTGCTCGAGGCCGAGGAATGGGACAAGGAGCTTCTGACCGAGCTCGCCCAGGCCATGCGCGACGCTTCGATCTGCGGGCTGGGACAGGCGGCGCCCAACGCTTTCATCTCGGCCATGCAGTTCTTCTTGGACGAGCCTCTCCCGACCGAGGTGGCGGGGCGGGCGTGACATTATATATAAGGGATGGCGGCCGGCGGACCGCCGAGGATCAGGTGACATGACAGACCAGTTGCTTTTTACCCTCGACGGCAAAGTGGTGAGCGCCCGGCCGGGCGAAACCATCTGGCAAGTGGCGAGCCGCGAGGGCATCGACATCCCGCATCTCTGCTGGCTGCCGCAGCCCGGCTATCGCGCCGACGGCAATTGCCGTGCCTGCATGGTCGAGGTCGAGGGCGAGCGCGTGCTTGCCGCGTCCTGCATCCGCAAGCCCGCGCCCAACATGGTGGTGAAGACGGCGACCGAGCGCGCGGTCAAGGCGCGCCGCATGGTGATGGAGCTGCTGCTCGCCGATCAGCCGCCGCGCGAGGATTCGCCCGACCGGGTCTCGCCGTTCTGGCATTGGGCCGAAATTCAGGGCATCGACGGCTCGCGCTTCCCGGCCCACGGTGTCATCAAGCCCGATCTCTCCCATCCCGCCATGGCCGTCAATCTCGATGCCTGCATCGATTGCGGGCTCTGCGTCCGCGCCTGCCGCGAGGTGCAGGTCAATGACGTGATCGGCATGGCGTTCCGCGGCATCGGCGCCAGGCCGGTGTTCGATTTCGACGATCCCATGGGGCAATCGACCTGCGTCGCCTGCGGCGAATGCGTGCAAGCCTGCCCGACCGGCGCGCTGATGCCGACATCAATCGTCGATCCGATCACCCAGCGCGGCAGCCGCGCGGTCGATCGCGAGGTTCACTCGGTCTGTCCCTATTGCGGCGTGGGCTGTCAGATCAGCTACCAGATCAAGGACGAGAAGATCGCCTTCGTGCAGGGCCGCGACGGCTACTCCAACGAGAACCGCCTCTGCGTCAAGGGCCGCTTCGGCTTCGACTATGTGACCAATCCGCAGCGGCTGATGACGCCGTTGATCCGCAAGCCCGGCCTCGCCAAAGGCGTGAATGTCGATCCCGCCGATCCCTATACCCATTTCCGCGAAGCGAGCTGGGACGAGGCGCTGGACTTTGCCGCCTCGGGTCTCGCCCGGGTCGCCGAGACCCATGGCGGTGAGGCCATCGCCGGCTTCGGCTCGGCCAAATGCACCAACGAAGAGGCCTATCTGTTCCAGAAGCTAATCCGCACCCGCTTCCGCACCAACAATGTCGATCACTGCACGAGGCTCTGTCACGCCTCGTCGGTGGCGGCTCTGATCGACGGCATCGGCTCTGGCGCTGTGACCGCGACCTTCAACGAAGTCGAGCATGCGGACGTGGTCATGATCATCGGCGCCAATCCCACCGAGAATCATCCGGTGGCCGCGACCTTCTTCAAACAGGCGGCGAAGCGCGGCGCCAAGCTCATCGTCATCGATCCGCGCGGGCAGGCGATGCGCGAGTACGCCAGCTTTATGCTGCAATTCAAGCCGGCGAGCGACGTGGCCCTGCTCAACGGCATCATGCATGTGATCGTCGAAGAGGGCCTTTACGACGTCCAGTACCTCCAGGCCTATACCGAGAATTTCGAGCGGCTTAAGGAGCATCTCGCCGCCTACAGCCCCGAAGCGGTGACCGCTGTCACCGGCATCGCGCCTGAGACCATCCGCGATGTCGCCCGCACCTTCGGCCGCGCCGAGCGGGCCATGATCTTCTGGGGCATGGGCATTTCCCAGCACGTGCACGGCACCGACAATGCGCGCTGCCTCATTGCGCTCGCGCTGATGTGCGGCCAGGTCGGCCGGCCCGGCACCGGCCTTCATCCGCTGCGCGGCCAGAACAACGTGCAGGGCGCCTCCGATGCCGGCCTGATCCCGATGTTCTACCCGGACTACGCCGATGTGAAGAGCGCGCCGGTTCACGCCAAGTTCGAGGAGCTTTGGCAGACGCCGCTCTCCGAGAAGCCCGGGCTCACCGTGGTCGAGATCATCCATGCCGCCAATGCCGGCGAGATCAGGGGCATGTATATTCAGGGCGAAAACCCGGCGATGTCCGATCCCGACCTCGATCATGCCCGCGCCGGCATCGCCAAGCTCGAGCACCTCGTGGTGCAGGACATCTTCCTGACCGAGACGGCGATGATGGCCGACGTGATCCTGCCCTCCTCGGCCTGGCCGGAGAAGACCGGCACCGTCACCAACACCAACCGCCAGGTGCAGATGGGCCGCAAGGCGCTGGCGCTTCCCGGCGACACCCGCGACGATTTGTGGATCATCATCGAGCTCGCCAAGCGTCTCGGGCTGAACTGGACCTACACCGATCCCTCCCAGGTGTTCGCCGAGAAGAAACTGGCCATGCCCTCGCTCGACAACATCACCTGGGAGCGGCTGGAGCAGGAATCCTCGGTGATCTACCCCTGTCCCGAGCCCGGCCATCCGGGCGAGGCGGTGGTGTTCGGCGACGGCTTCCCCACCGCATCGCGCCGCGCCAAGCTGGTGCCGGCGGAAATCCTTCCCCCCGCCGAAGTCCCGGACGCCGAGTATCCGCTGGTGCTGATGACCGGGCGGCAGCTCGAGCATTGGCACACCGGCGCCATGACCAGGCGCGCCGAAGTGCTCGATGCGCTCGAACCCGGGCCGACCGTGAGCCTCAATCCGCGGACGCTGGCCCGCGCCGGGGTCAAGCCCGGCGATACCGTCCGGGTGACGACGCGAAGGGGCTCGATCGAGCTCACCGCCCGCGCCGATCTCGCCATCCAGGAGGGCACGATCTTCATCCCCTTCGCCTATGTCGAAGCGGCGGCCAACATCCTCACCAATCCGCAGCTCGATCCGATCGGCAAGATCCCCGAATACAAATACTGCGCGGTCAGGATCGAGCGCGCGCACGATCCGAAAGAGACCGTGCCCGAGCCCAGTTTCAACGTGACGGCCGCCGGCCTCTAGTCCGATGAGCGCGAGCGAGCCTGTCGCCGGCATTCTCCTTGCCGGCGGCAGATCGAGCCGCATGGGCGGCGGCGACAAATGTCTGCGCATGCTTGCGGGGCGGCCGATCCTTGCCCGCATCGTCGAGCGGCTTGCGCCTCAGGTCTCTGGCATGGTCATCAACGCCAATGGCGATCCGTCGCGCTTTGCTCCCTTCGCGCTCCCGGTCGTGGCCGACAGCATCGCCGGTTTTGCCGGGCCACTCGCGGGCGTCCATGCCGGTCTCGAATGGTTCAGGGCGTACCGTCCCGGAATCCGTTATGCCGTCACCGTGGCGACCGATACGCCGTTCTTTCCCGCCGATCTGGTGGCGCGCTTTCTTGCCGCCCTTCCCTCTGCGCCTGCGCTCATGGTGGCGCGATCGGCCGAAGGCGTGCATCCGGTGATCGGTCTGTGGCCGGTTACGCTCGCTTTCGAGCTCGAAGCCGCGCTCGAAGCGGGCGCCCGCAAGGTTGGGGCCTTTACCGAGGCGCATGGGGCCGTCGAGGTCGCCTTCCCGCCGGTCGAAATCGGCGGCAGGAAGATCGATCCCTTCTTCAACATCAACCGGCCGGGCGATCTCGCCGAAGCCGATTGCCTGCTCCGGGACGAGACGCCATGACCCCTCCTTTGTTCGGCGTGACCGGCTGGAAAAACTCAGGCAAGACCACGTTGGTCGCCCGCCTCATCGCCGAGCTGACCAAGCGCGGCTACGCCGTCTCGGCCGTCAAGCACGCCCATGCCGGCTTCGATATCGATCACCCGGGCCGCGATTCCTTCAAGCTCCGCGAGGCGGGCGCGTTGGAGGTCGCGCTCTCTTCCCCCGCTCGCTTCGCTTTGATGCGCGAGCTCGGCGCGGGCCCTGAGCTGCCCTTCGCGGAAGTTCTCGCCCATCTCGGTCCGTGCGACCTCGTGCTGGTCGAGGGGTTCAAGCGCGAGCCCTTCCCCAAGATCGAGATCCGGCGAGAGGGCGCGGCATCGCGGGCGCCTCTCTCCAGAACCTTCCCGGGGATCGTGGCGATCGCCTCGGATCGTCCCGAGACCGACGCGCTGCCGGTGTTCAAGCTTGACGACATCGCCGGGATGGCCGACTTCATTGTGGACCATGTGGGGCTTCGCCCGCGATGACGGCAAGACTGAGCGACGATTGCTTCGTTCTCGACAAGGACCGGCTTCCCCACCGCGAGGCGCTGGCGATCCTGAAAGCGCGGGTGGGTCCGGTCGTTGCGGTCGAGACGGTTGCCCTGGCCGAGGCCGCCGGCCGCTTCCTCGCCGAGAGCGTGGCCGCGCCGCGTCCCATTCCCGCTCACGACAACGCCGCCGTCGACGGCTATGCCTTCGCTTTCGCCGCTTACGATCGTGACAAGGGGGCGAGGCTCGAAATCGCCGGCGAGGCCCGGGCCGGTCATCCCTTCTCTTCCGTCCCTCCAGCGGGTTGCGCGGTACGCATCTTTACCGGCGCGGTGATGCCATCAGGTCTCGACACCGTGGCGATGCAGGAGGATGTGCGGGCCGAGCGGAGCGGTGAGGGCATCATCGCCATCATTCCTCCCGGCCTCAAGCAAGGCGCCAATCGCCGGCTCGCGGGAGAGGATTGCAACGCGGGCGATGTGATCGCCCGGGCCGGCATGCGCTTGCGGCCGCAAGAGGTGGCCGCCGCGGCGGCGGCGGGGCGCGACATTCTCTCCTGCTATGCGCCCCTGAAAGTCGCCATCGTCTCGACCGGAGACGAGATCGTTCGCCCCGGCGGCGCTTTCGAGCCGGGCAAGGTCTATGACGCCAACGCGCCGATGCTTGCGGGCCTCGTCTCAGCCGCTGGCGCGCGCGCCACCGATCTCGGCATTCTCCCCGACCGGGCCGAGCTTGTGACCGCCGCCCTCGCCGACGCCGCCCGCGACTACCATGCCGTCATCGTTTCCGGCGGGGCGAGCCAGGGCGCCGAGGACCATGTCGTGCGCAGCATCGATGCGCTCGGCAAGCGGCATCTGTGGCAGATCGCGATCAAGCCCGGACGGCCGATGAGCTTCGGCCAGATCGGCGACAGCGTCGTGCTTGGGCTTCCGGGCAATCCGGTCGCGGTCTTCGTCTGTTTCCTGATCTATGTGCGCCCGGTTCTGACGTCTCTCGCCGGAGGGAAATGGCCGGAGCCGCGCCGCTTCCCGTTGCCGGCCGCGTTCGCGCAAACAAAGAAGGTGGGGCGGCGGGAATTCTGGCGCGCCAAGCTGACGCAAGGGGCCGACGGGCGCCCGCTTCTCGTCAAGTTTCCCCGCGACGGCTCGGGACTCATTTCCTCCTTGCGCGAGGCCGATGGCCTGATCGAAATTCCCGAGGACGTTGCCGAAGTCAAGCCGGGCGATCCGGTCGATTTCATCCCGTTTACGGAGTTCGGCCTACCCTCCTAGCCTGAGAGCTTGGTCGATCCTGAAACGCGGCGGGGCCGGCGCCTATCGACGGCCTAACCAATTCTCAACCTATATTAACGATCCTGGCGCTTGAACCCTCGCTTGGGGTTGGCGGGATTGCCGCATGTCGCCTGGTACGCGCGCGTTGCTTGCGCCTTTCGTTGCTGTGGTCGGCCTTGGCCTCGCCCTCGGCGGTTGCACCTATCGCGAAGCGGGACCGCCGGAAGCCCATTTCAAGGAATTCGACGCCAAGCCGCCCAAGGCCGACAGCGTGACGGTCTGTCATGCTTATGGCTGCAAGGCGCAGACGCAATTCACCTTCACCGCGAACGACATCGCCGAATTGTCGCTGGTGATGATGAGCGTCCCCCGCGACGACAGCGCGCGGGAGGAACGCCGCGCGCTCGCCCATGCCATCGGCTGGATGGAGCGGCGCGTGGCGCCCGCAGTTGGCACCGCGACCGACCGGCCGAGCATGGACTTCAGGGGTTCGGGCGACAGGAGCCAGCAGGACTGCGTCGATGAAGCGACCAACGCCACGAGCTATCTGCTCGTGCTCGATCGCCACGGGCTGATCCGGCGTCACGCGGTGGAGCGGCCCTTCGCCAAGGATGCCGTCGGCCGCTGGACACATTGGGCGGCGCTGGTCAGGGACAAGGACAGCGGCGAGCTGTTCGCCATCGATTCTTCGGCGAGCGCCAATGGCGAGAATCCCACGGTGCAATCGGCGGCGAGTTTCTATGTTCCCGACAGCGGCGCCGACCTTAAGCCGCCGGAGACCGGGGTCTATGCCGCGACCGATGCCGGGGCGAGGCCCCCCGGCGCCGGCGTCCTTTCTTATGGCGCGAACGGCACCGCGAGCCTCCGCTAGACGGTCGCGGCATGCCGCGCGGCGCAGGCGCATTGGGTGTAACTCTTAAGGCGTCTTCGTGAGCTGCCCGCGCCCGCGCTAAACTCGCGTCGTGAGTGCAGTTTCGAGGATGCGAGAGTTGCGTGAGACCTTGAAGCGCGTGCAGGCCCGCGCACGGGCGCTTGCCCGTTCGGGCAAGTTCGCCGGCTGGCGTGCCATAGCTTTCGAGTTGCGGTTCGAGCCGGACTGTTTGGAAGGCCTTGACTGGTTCCACAGCCCGGCGGCGCAAGAAGAAATCGACCGTCTTTGCCGCGAGGCGCGGGCTCCTTCCCCCTCCCCGCGCCGCGACCCCCGGGCCGCCTGAGCCTTCGATCGCACGGGCGGCCAAAACTAAAGACCATGGGCGGAGCTGCGCGCTCTGCCCATGGTCTTCTCGCTGCCCTTTCGGGCCGCTTCTCTAGCGCGCGATCAGGAGCCGCGACGAAGTCTTCGAGGCACGCGCGGCGCCGCCTTTGAGCTTGGGCGGCTTGGCGTCAGACTTCGCTTCGGGCTTCGTGTCGCCCTTGATCCTTCCGCCGGACGTCTTGGTGCCGTCCTTGGGTCTCACCGGATCGACCACCACGCTCTTGACGCAACGGAACGCGTTCTTGCCGATTTTGACCTTCTTGTCGGTGCGGGCGCAGGTGCAGGCGCCTCCCCTGACCGTGCCGTTGGCGCAAACGAGTTTCGGCGCGTCGGTCTTGCCCTTGCCGGCCTTGGGTCCTTGGGGCTCCCGCGGCGGATCGGCAACGAACTTGCCGGGCTTCTCGGGCTTTTTCGGGTCGGGCCGCGTGTCAGGCACGAGATCGTCGCTTCCGGACGTGCCCGTCGTGCCGATGCACTGATATTTGTGGCCCTTCAGGACTTGGACCTTGGGCGCGCCCGGAGCGACCGACTTCAGCACGCAATTGACCTGCGTGGTCTTGGCGATGTCGAACGTCGCCACCGCCGGCGCCACGTAGCCGCCGCCCGGTTTCGGCACCGGCTGCGCCACGCCCGAGAAATGCCCGTTGGTGCAGTCGAGCGAGTAATGGACGTTGTTCTTGACGCTCGTGTGGAAGGCGATCAGCGCCTTTCCCTGGCGCGGGCAGGACGTTGACTGATCGGCGGGGAAGCTGAAATCGCCCTTGAGCTGCAAAGGAGGCAGAACGTCACCCGGGTCTGAAGAGCCCGGATCGGCGAGACCGCCGCCGCAATGGATGGTGATCTCCTCCCATCCGGTATTGCCGCCGAGCGGCGTCGTCGACTCCGCCATGTATTGCAGATTGGTCGTGCTCTTGAACGTTTCCTGCTTCTGATGCCGGGCGTAATATTTGCCGGCGCTCGCGTCGAAGGACGCGTTGACCGTGTGGCTCGTCATGCCGCCGGGGAATCGGTGGAGATCGAAGCTCACCGGTCCTGCCTTGTCGGTCTCGAACCGCACGGTGGTTTCGAGCGCGGGGCAGCCCTTGAACGTGACACCCTTGTTCTTGCCGCCGCTGAAGGTGGTGAGGAACAGCCGCGCTTCCTTGATCTTGGGCGGTGTGGAGTTGTGCGCATCGCTATTGCCGTCAGCCACATCGCCTGTGACCGTCGCGAAGGGCAGGCACTCGACCGGAACCATCACCGTCCCGTGTCCAGAATAGGGCGGGTAGTTTTCGCCGTTGGTCATCTCGAAATGACCTTCGAGCTCGAGCTCTACGGCGTGCCAGAAGGTGCGCTTCTCGTTGATGCCGGCGCCCGTGTTGAGGTGCTCGTTGCAGCGGTTCCGGATGAACATGGTCTCGATGCCGCCGAGGTGCTTGGTCGAACCGATGTAGGTTATGCTTCGCTCGTCTCCCCCCCAGCCATTCAAGAATTCCCCTGACTGGTAGATCGCCCCCATCGGCTGCAGGACGCGATACCAAACGAATGAACCGCTTGAGATGCCGAGATAGATCTTGACCGGAAGCGTGAGGTCGCCGTCGAGGATCTTCGTCCATTTCTGTCCGTCTTCCGAGATCACCTTGATCGGGCCTGAGCCGAATCCGTCCCGCTCGATGGTGACGGCCACGCTGGCCGAGGCGGAAGCTGTGCCGAGCATTAACGCGAGCCCGGCGGCCGCGAATTTGGTTGAGAGCTTTATCATGTCCGTTCTCCTTGCCGTTGCGGGCGGCTTGCCACTTGGCTTGCCGCGCGGGGCTCGCCACGAGTGGCGTGCATGCGCGTGTGACGCCGCGAGGCGGGGGAGAGGTTCAAGCCGGAGGTGACCAGGCGCAGCGCTGCCGCACGCGGAGGTTGCATGGCGGAAGCCGCGCGGGTGTACGCGCGCCGCCTGGCGGGGCCGGCTTAAGGTCTTGGGAAGATGGGGAGATTCGGGGGGTGGGAGAGAGCCCGCCGGAGGGATCGTCAGGGGGACAGGTGCCCCCCGACATTTATATATGGCGGGTATGGGAGGGTATGCGTCGCGGGTGCGCGTGGGACCGCGTGAACGCCGCGCCCCTTTAGAGACATGTCATGGCCGGGCCTGTCCCGGCCGTCCACGTCTTGCAGACTGGCTCGTGCGCGGAGGTCCGGGTTACCCGGGCATGGAATTGAAGTGTGGAGCGGCGGGGATCAGTTGGGGACGTGGGGGGCGCGAGGGCAGCAGCTTCTTGGGCCGAATGCACACTATGCGGATTTGTGATAAGATGGCCCCATGCGAAAGCCGACCAAAACAGGTAGCAAGACCGCTTCTCGCTCTGGCGCGAAGCGGGGCGCTGCAACAGGCAAGTTCGTGCTTGGGCGCAACGCTTTCACGCGCATAAGTGCGGTCGAAGGTATTTCCGTCTCGAAGCGTATGGGCGCCGCCCTTAGTGGTACCGCCGGAATGCCTGCCGACAAGCGCCGAAAAGCACTCACATCCAAATACGGGAAGAAATAAGCCCATCGGCGTATGTATCAAGCCGAACCCGACCCGTACTGCTACCCGAACAGTTCCGTTCTCAAAAACAAGGCCGGTCTCACCTCGCGGGCGACACTCGAGGAATTTGAGACGGCAATGACTTTCGCGCGGTCTGAGGAGCCGCTTCCCTCTGGCCGCTTATCCGCCACCCACTACCGGGCGGTCCATCACCACCTTTTCCAGGACGTCTACACCTGGGCGGGCCGAGACCGCACCGTGCGTCTCGCGAAAGGCGACACGTTGTTCTGCTATCCAGAACACATTGCTGCCGAGATGACGCGAATCTTTGCTTGGTTGAGAAACCACAACTTCCTTGAAGAGCGAAATCGCGCCGAGTTTGCAGCCGGTGCCGCGCATTTTCTCGCTGAGCTTAATGCGATTCATCCTTTCCGCGAGGGCAACGGCCGCACCCAGCTCACTTTCCTTGCACTGCTCGCCAATAGAGCGGGACATCCGCTTGATCTTGACCGGCTTGATCCCGACGCAACCCTTGAGGCGATGATAGCGAGCTTTAATGGCGATGAGGCGCCTCTCGCGCGCATGATCGATGAACTCGCGTCATAGCGTGAGCTCGTTTTTGTCCCTTTTACGCGAGCGGAATACCTGGAGCAGCAAAGTCTGGATGGTAGTGCCGAGCCCAGCCATGACGAGCAATGGTTGGCATGTTGCCGCGGCGCCTCGCTGCGCCCCGGCTTTTGCCCTCAAACCGGGGCCAGAATGCCGGCATTTTTTTGGGGACGGTGTCCAAGGTCGGGGCTTAGAATGCGATCGGGCGGGCGGCTTGCCGCAGGCGGCAGTGGAGGTATCCATGCAGGAATACCGGAACGACAAGATCGTCGTGCGCTATGACCCCAAGATTTGCATCCATGCCGGAGACTGCGTGCGCGGACTTCCTTCGGTCTTCGATGTAGCGGCAAAGCCGTGGATAGACGTAAACGGCGCCGCGCCGGAGGCGATCGCCGGACAAGTCAGGCGTTGTCCGTCGGGTGCGTTGAGCTACGAATTGCTCAACAAGGGCGACTAGACCGAGGCTTCGATCAGGCGCAGCCGCGCTTGAGACTTCGCTCGCGGGCTCTTATCTTGTATGGAGAGCGCCCATGCGCGGTGCGCGCCCGCCGAAGGAGAGGAATTGATGGACCAGGCAGCCCGCACCGTAACCTTCGCCCTCTTGTTTCTAGCGATGGCGGCGACGGCGATTTTTGCCGCCGAGCCCGGCATGAGAGAGAAGCCCGACGCCAATGAGGTCGGGATCTGGAAGTCATACGCGGCGAAGGGCCTCAAGGGCGAGTTTCACAACTACGACCCGATCGGGCTCATTGCCGGCGCGCTCATCCACACCGATTGCTCCATCAACTGGACCGACCCCGACGACGGCAGGGTCTACTGCTTCAACAGCGCCACCTCTCTCGTCTATTTCGAGAACTGGCCCAAGACCTATAGCCGCCGGGCCGCCGAGGCCTTGGCCAAGATGAAGAAAGACACGCCAGAGCACTGACCGGCGATCGAAGCGGGCGGCCTGGACATGCAGAGTTTTTACCGCGCATTGATGCAGGCGCTCCAAGCGGCCCACCAGCAAGGCTGGAGTGATCGCTCCGAAGCGGAAAACCTAGTGACGAGGCATTAGCGGCGGCGCCCCGGCAGTTCCAAGGGACACGGCATGAAAAAGAAGACGATCACAGAAATCGCCGATATTGGCTTCGTTTTGTAATTTCGCGGTTCGGCGAGTCGGATCGCTTGGAAACCACCTGACGCCTCGGTGCGGCTGGCCGGCTTACTTTGCTTGAGGCGTACCCCCCGGGGCCCTCTGGTCGCATCCGCCATGACCCCCCTACGTGGTGGATTGGCTGGCTTTAAGCTGGCGGCGCATGAGCAACCAGCGGGGGTCAATCGATCAGCCGGCCCCAAAGCGCCGCTTCTTCACGCGTGTCTGGCTTGAGCAACCTTGCCGCGCCGAGAGGTTTGCTTACTGGAGGCGCCGCCGCTGTCGGACTGTCTCGCCTCAGCACAAAGCCGGTCAAGCTCTTCCTGAGTGGCCAAGCTGAGCACCCAATCAGATGCTTCGCTGTAGCCGGGCGCGAAGCGCAACTCGAATGCGATCGCGCGCCATCCAACAAACTGGCCCGACCGCGCGAGCTCGCGCGCACGATTTTGGATGCTTTTGAGGATCTTACTCATGACGTGGCCTCACCCTTTTTTAGAGCAATCAGGATTAGAGCACGACTCCGCAACACGTAGTGTAAGTATCTGCGCACCCGGGACGATGGGTGGCCAATAGCTTGGCTTCGTTTTGTAATTCGCGGTCGCCCTATCCTGACCGCTTCGCACGCCCCGAGGTTTCGTCCTACCGATCCGCT
>JACMJU010000145.1 GCA_014380485.1 Methyloceanibacter sp. | reverse complement strand
CCGGTCGGTCTCCTCCCCATGAAGTCCTTCAAACTCTACTGGCTGCTGCTGCCGCTCCTCGGCTTCGCCCTCGTCCTCGCCCTCTGGTCCATTTCCAGCCGGACCTGGGCAACCAATCTGCCCTCGCCCACTCAGACGTGGATCGCCAGCCGCGACTATGTGCTCGAGCCCTTTGCCAAGCGCGGCGAGATGGACCAGGGCATCCTCCGCTTCACCTGGTACTCGCTGCTCCTGGTCGCCCAGGGCTACGCCATCGCACTGGTGGTGGGCACACCGCTCGGCTTCTGCCTCGGGCTCTCCAAGACCTTCACCAAGATCATGGATCCCATCATCCAGATCCTGCGTCCGGTCTCGCCGCTGGCGTGGCTGCCACTCGGCCTCGTGCTCTTCATGAATGCCGGCAAGGAGGCCGGCACCTACGGCGCGCTCTTCACCATCGCCATCTGCGCCATGTGGCCGACCGTCCTCAATACCGCTGTCGGCGTGCGAGCCGTCCCGCAGGACTTCCTCAACGTCGGCCGCGTCCTCAAGCTCTCCCGTTGGAAAACGCTCACCAAGATCCTCATCCCCGCGACGCTGCCGTACATGTTCACCGGCTTCCGGCTGTCGCTTGGCATCGCGTGGCTTGCCATCGTCGCCGCCGAGATGCTCACCGGCCGCCCCGGTGCCGGCGGCTTCCTCTGGCAGGAATACAACGCGCTCATCTACGAGCACATCATCCTCTCGATCATCACCATCGGCCTCGTCGGCTTCGCCCTTGATCGCCTGATGAGCGTGCTGGAACGCAGATTCAAATCGGTCTGAGCCCTTTCATTAATGATTAATGAACTACGATTAATGATTTCGGGCCGTGCGCCGGGTAGCGTTGAATATGCGGCTCAGTTGCTCGGCTTCATCGCGCAAGGGACCCAGCTTGGCCTCGGGCAGCAGCTTCACCCGGCCGGCAAGCTCGATCCAAAATCCAGTCTCATCGGCTTCCTCGAGGACGATCGTGATTTTGTTCACGAAGTCCGCCCGGGACTTGTTGCGCAACGCCGCGCGGTAGTTGGCGGCCACCGACGTGCCACTGCGCGCCACCTGCCTTGCAACGGTCTGACCGGCTACTGTCTTGGGCAGGCGATCAACCATGCGCAGCACGCGCTCCGCGAACTTCATGGTCCGTTCCTTAAGGTCGTATGCATTCATGGGCTGCACGCTGCTCGGGCCAATCATTAATCATAAATCATTAATCGTAATTTTTCCGTGAGCTTCCTCGAGATCAAAAACGTATCCAAAGGCTTCGGCGGTCCGCCGGTGCTCAGCGATATCAACCTCAGCATCGGCCGCGGTGAATTCGTCGCCATCGTCGGCTACTCCGGCTCTGGCAAGACCACGCTCATCTCCATGATCGCCGGCCTGACCCGGCCCGACACCGGCACGGTCAAGCTGAACGACCTCGAGATCACCGCCCCCGGCCCTGATCGCGGCGTCGTCTTCCAGAATTACTCGCTGCTTCCCTGGCTCACGGTCGCCGAAAACATCGCCCTCGCCGTCAACCAGGTGTTCCCGAACCACTCGGCCGAGAAGCGCCGGCAGATCGGCGACACCGCCATCGCCACCGTCAACCTCACCCCGGCGCGCGACAAGCTGCCCCGTGAACTCTCCGGCGGTATGCGCCAGCGCGTCTCCGTCGCCCGCGCCCTCGCGATGGACCCGCAGATCCTCCTCCTCGACGAACCCCTCTCCGCCCTCGACGCCCTCACCCGCGCCACGCTGCAAGACGAGTTCGAGCGCATCTGGGAGAAGGACAAGAAGACCGTCGTCCTCATCACCAATGACGTCGACGAGGCCCTGCTCCTCGCCGACCGCATCATCCCGCTCACGCCGGGACCCGGCGCCACGCTCGGACCGTCGTTCAAGGTTTCGCTGGATCGCCCGCGTGACCGCAAGGCGCTCAACCACGACCCGGAGTTCAAGCGCCTCCGCGCGCTCATCACCACCGAACTCCTCGGCTACGGCGAGCGCCGCAAATCTACTGTCCGGCAGAAACTCATTTTGCCCGACATCCTCCCCGAGAACCTCGAACTCCCCCGCACCGACCGCCGCCGCCCCCTCCGTCCGAGCGAGATCAAGGAAGAGACCGTCCCGCTCAATTCATGATTTCCCCGCATCCAGATTGCTCGCGCCAAGTCCGCCCAGGTCGCCACGGGATCCCAGCCCTTCGCGTCCTTGGCGCCCTTGGCGCGAGGCCCTCCGGGATCGACCAATCATAAATCATAAATCGTAAATCATAAATCTCCGCCGTGTCCTCCTTCCTCGAAATCTCCCAACTCGGCACAATCTACGACACCCCCAAGGGGCCGGCCGTCATCGTCGAGAATTTCGACCTGCGCATCCGGAAAGGTGAGTTCATAACGCTCATCGGCCATTCCGGCTGCGGCAAGTCCACCGTCCTCGCCATGATCGCCGGCCTTTCCGACGTCACGAGCGGCGGCATCGTCCTCGCCGGCAAGGAGGTCACCGGCGCCGGCCCCGACCGCGGGG
>JACMJU010000144.1 GCA_014380485.1 Methyloceanibacter sp. | reverse complement strand
GGCACGTTGGTCGGAACCCTTGCCGCTGCCAGGGTCGCCTGCCCACTCAGCACGTCGAAGGTCGATAGCGGGCGCTCGTCGACGCCCAGCCCGGTGCTCGCATTCCCCTGCGGATCGAGATCGATGATCAGCACCCGCTCGCCGACCGCGGCGAGCGCCGTCCCGAGATTGATGGCCGTGGTGGTCTTGCCCACCCCACCCTTCTGATTGGCGAGAGCAAGGACGCGCAGGCGGTGAGGTCCGAAACCATTCATGACGCGCTCGCCCCCGCACGGCGCTGACGAAGCGACGTCACCTCGACGATATGGGAGTCCGGCGCCGTGAGGCTCGGGTGGAGGCGGCAGGCGAAGTCGAACTGCGCCCGCGCCTTTTCGATCTCGGTTTCCGCCTCGCGCCCTTTCAGAAATAGCCCCCTGGTTTGCGGCCCAAAGAACGGGCCCGCGAGTTCGAAGAGCCGCGGCAGGGGCGCCAGCGCCCGCGCGCTCACCATTTCGGGCCTCAGGCTCCGAGCGCTTTCAGCGAGCTCCTCGATGCGCATGGCGTGAACGTCCACAGGCGCCCCGGTGGCGCGCACGACCTCGGTGAGGAACGCGCATTTCTTCCGGTTGCTTTCAACCAGGTGCATTCGGAAATCCGGCTTCCCGGTTTGAAGGATGGCAACGACGAGCCCGGGAAAGCCTGCCCCTGAGCCGAGATCCAGACAGAGTCGCGCGTTTGGCGCAAGGTCACGCAACTGCGCCGAATCGGCAAAATGCCGGGACCAGAGAAGCGGCAAGGTTGAAGGCGCCACCAGATTCTTGGATTTCTGCCATAAAGCCAGGAGATTGGCGTAGCGGACCAGCCTGTGGATTGTTTCACGTGGAACTTTAAAGACTTCCGCGAAATCCTCAGGCCCGCCGATGGCGGCGGCTCCCGTTGCACCTTGCATCGCGCGTGGCCTCGAACCCTCAGGCGCTCCTCGCCGCCGCGCCTTTTTTCAGGTGGGCCAGGAGCAGCATGAGTGCGGCGGGGGTCATGCCATCGAGCCTCGCGGCCTGGCCGAGAGTCGCCGGGCGGTGAGAACCGAGTTTCTGGCGAAGCTCGGCGGAGAGCCCGGGCAGGGCCGAGAAGGCGAACGCGGCCGGGATGGCGATGCTCTCGTCCTTGCGGAATGATGCGATGTCGAGCTCCTGGCGCTTCACATAGACGGCGTAGCGCGCATCGACCGCGAGCTGTTCGGCGATGGCGGGATCGAGCCTTCCGATCTCGGGCCAGATTGCGGCGAGGCGGGCGACATCGACACCGGGATAGCTCAACAACTCGAAAGCGCTCCGCCTGCGCCCGTCGCGATTGACGGTGAGACCGAACTTGGCAGCCTCCTCGGGCGTGAGTGCGAGCGTTCCGAGAAGGGTCGCGCCTTCCGCGAGCTGCTCGGCCTTGGCGGCGAAGGCGGTGCGGCGCGCGGTCCCGACACAGCCGGCAGCGATGCCGCGTGGCGTGAGGCGCTGGTCGGCATTGTCGGCGCGAAGCGTGAGCCGGTATTCGGCACGGCTCGTGAACATGCGGTACGGCTCGGTCACGCCGCGGGTCACGAGGTCATCGATCATGACCCCGAGATAGCCGTCGGCGCGGCTCACGGTGAAGCACCCATCGCTGCTGCCGGCGGAAAGTGCGGCGTTGATTCCGGCAATGAGCCCCTGCCCCGCAGCCTCCTCGTAACCGGTCGTGCCGTTGATCTGGCCGGCCAAGAACAGGCCCGCGACCGCTTTGACCTCGAGGCCCGAGGTGAGCTCGCGCGGGTCGATATAGTCGTATTCGATGGCGTAGCCGGGCCTGATCACCCGTGCGGTTTCGAGCCCCGGGATGGTCGCCAAGAATTCGTGCTGAACGTCCTCAGGCAGCGAGGTCGAGATGCCGTTGGGGTAGACGGTGTCGTCGTCGAGACCTTCGGGCTCGAGAAAGATCTGGTGGCTGTCGCGCTCCTTGAAGCGCACCACCTTGTCCTCGATCGAGGGGCAATAGCGCGGGCCGACACTCTCGATGGCGCCCGAGTACATCGGCGCGCGGGCGAGATTCCGCTCGATGATGGCGTGGGTCGCTGCGGTCGTATGGGTAATGTGGCAGGCCACTTGCGGCGTGGCGATCCTTTCGGTGAGGAAGGAGAAGGGCCGGGGCGGGTCATCACCGTTTTGGATCTCGAGCCCATCCCAGCGAATGGTGCGGCCGTCGAGGCGGGGCGGGGTGCCGGTCTTGAGCCGGCCCATGCGGAGCCCAAGAGCGTAGAGGCGAGCCGAAAGGCCAAGGGCAGGGGCCTCGTTGATGCGCCCGGCCGGGATCTTGCGCTCGCCGATATGGATGAGTCCGCGCAAGAAGGTGCCGGTGGTGAGAACCACGGCGCCTGCCGACAGCCGCCTCCCGTCGGCCGTGACGATGCCGGTGACCGCGGCGTCTTCGACCGTCAGGTCCTCGACCGCCGCCTCGATGATTTCGAGCCCTGCCGTGGCAGCGATCGCCTCCTGCATGGCCTTGCGGTAGAGCTTGCGGTCGGCCTGGGCGCGGGGCCCCTGGACGGCCGGTCCCTTGCTTCGGTTCAGCACCCGGAACTGGATGCCGGCCTGGTCGGCCACGCGGCCCATGAGGCCGTCGAGCGCGTCGATCTCGCGCACGAGATGTCCCTTGCCCAAGCCGCCGATGGCGGGATTGCAGGACATCTCGCCGATGGTGGCGAAGCTGTGGGTCACGAGGGCCGTGCGAGCACCCATGCGCGCGGCCGCGGAAGCGGCCTCGCAGCCGGCATGACCGCCGCCGATGACGATGACGTCGAAGCCCTTGTTCATGGCCCGTACCTAGTCGGTTCGGGTCTCCGCGTCAAAGCGGCCTCCAATTGTTTCACGTGAATCACGGAGGTTCTCACTTGCCGATGCAGAACTCGGCGAAGATGGCGCTTAGGACTTCCTCGACATCGATCCGGCCGGTGAGGCGCCCAAGATGGTGGGCGGCGATCCGCAACTCCTCGGCCTTGAACTCGGGACCGATGGCGGGATCGCCATAGCGCTCAAGGGCGGCATGCGCGCGCTCAAGCTCGACCCGGTGGCGGGTGCGAGTCAGAAGCGGCCCGCCCGCTCCCGACTCCGTGGCGAGAGCCGCGGCCTCGGCGAGCGCTTCGACAAGACGCCCGACCCCCTCCCCGGTCTTGGCCGAGACCTCGAGGCCGTCTTTTCCCTCGCGGGCCTCGGGCGCCAGGTCGATCTTGTTCACGACCGTGATCTGCGCGGCCCCTCCATTTTCCGATTTTCCCGGCGCAAGCCCCGGGGGCGCGTCCCATTGGGGCGCAGTCGCATCGACGAGCCACAGCACGAGGTCGGCGTCCCCTGCCCGCGCCAAGGCCCGCTTGATCCCTTCGGCCTCGACCTTGCCTTCCGCCTCGCGGAGGCCCGCAGTGTCGATGAGCATGACCGGCACCCCGCCAAGATCGAGATGAACCTCGATGACATCGCGTGTGGTGCCCGCCTCCTCAGACACGATCGCCGCCTCGCGCCTGGCGAGCGCATTCAGGAGGCTCGACTTGCCGGCATTGGGCGGACCGGCGATGACGACCTTAAGCCCATCGCGCAGCCGCTCTCCGCTGCGGTCCGACAGATGGCGCGCGATCGCGGCGCTGAGGCGCGCGACGATGGGATCGGCCTTCGCGCTCACATCGGCGATCACATCGCCCTCGTCGGCAAAGTCGAGTCCGGCCTCGATGAGTGCCTGCGCCCGCAACAGATCGGCGCGCCAGCCTTCATAGAGCGCACGCAGCGATCCTTCGGCTTGCGCCAAGGCCTGGCGGGCTTGCGCCGCGGTCTCGGCGTTGATGAGATCGGCAAGTCCCTCGACTTCGGTCAGGTCGAGCTTGCCGTTCTCGAAGGCGCGGCGCGCGAACTCGCCAGGCGCGGCGAGCCGCGTGCCGGGAAGCGAGAGTATGGCCTCGACGACCCCGCTTATCACCGCGCGGCTGCCATGCACATGGAGTTCGGCCATGTCCTCGCCGGTGAAGCTCGCGGGACCTTCGAACCAGAGCACGAGGCCACGATCGAGCAACCGCATCATCGGCGGTCCGATCTCGCGCAAGCTGGCGTGACGGGGAGGGGGTACGCCGCTGCACAAGGCCTCGAGCACCCCGCGCGTGTTCGGTCCCGAGACGCGGATCACGGCGATGGCGGCAAGCCCCGCCCCGCTCGCCGGCGCAACGATGGTGTCGGCATCAGTGGCGATCATTGAAGCTACCTGAGTTGAGTTTGTATCGGCGTGGCGGCCGCGAGACATAACCGCTCGCCTTGCAAATCCCCCTCACCCGGCGCGCTCTAATGAGCGCGCCACCCTCTCCCACGAGGGGAGAGGGGTTGGTACCCGCGGGCACGCCCAATAATCCCTCTCCCCTTGCGGGAGAGGGCTTTCTGCCGCGATCTTGCGCGCGAAGCTGCGCAAGTCGCATGGCGGAAAGGGTGAGGGGGAAGAGGCGATCTGCGTCCATCGAGTAGGCAATCCATGCGGCAAACGCGTTATCCTAGGGTGCGGCGAAAGGAAGGGCCATGCAGGAGCGCGCTGACGGTAACCGGTTGGGCCGGGAGATGAGCCCCTATCTCCTCCAGCACAAGGACAACCCCGTCCATTGGCGCCCCTGGGGCGAACGGGCGCTCGCCGAGGCGAAGGCAAGCGGCAAGCCGATCCTCCTCTCGGTCGGCTACGCGGCCTGCCATTGGTGCCACGTCATGGCCCATGAGAGCTTCGAGGACGAGGCCACCGCCGCCGTCATGAACGACCTCTTCGTCAACATCAAAGTCGACCGCGAGGAGCGCCCCGATATCGATGCGATCTATATGGGGGCCCTGCACGCGCTCGGCGAGCAGGGCGGCTGGCCGCTCACGATGTTCCTCACCTCCGAGGCCGAGCCGTTCTGGGGCGGCACCTATTTCCCCAAGGAGGAACGCTTCGGCCGGCCGGCATTCGTCCGTGTACTGAATGAGGTCGCGCGGATCTATCGCGACGAGAAGGACAAGGTCCGGCAGAACGCCGAGGCGCTGAAGGACCGGCTCGCGCCGCGACGCGACAGCGCCGGCGCCGAACCGCCGTCGGAGGCGAGGCTCGCCGATCTCGCCCTTCGCCTCATGCAGGCGGTCGATCCGGTCCATGGCGGGATCAGGGGCGCGCCGAAATTCCCGCAGCCGCAGTTCTTCGGGTTCTTGTGGCGCGCGGGCCTTCGTTACGGTTTTTCGCCTCCGCGCGAGGCGGTGGATCTCACCCTCACCGGAATCGCGCAAGGCGGCATATACGATCATCTCGGCGGCGGCTTCGCACGCTACAGTGTCGACGAGCGTTGGCTGGTGCCGCATTTCGAGAAGATGCTTTACGACAACGCCCAGCTCATCGACATGATGACCGAGGTCTGGCGCGAGCAGAAATCGCCGCTCTATGCAAACCGCATCGCCGAGACGGTGGAGTGGCTCCTTAGAGAAATGCTGAGCGAAGCTGCCTTCGCCTCATCGCTCGACGCCGACAGCGAAGGCGAGGAGGGGAAGTTCTATGTGTGGTCGCTCGCCGAGATCGAAGAGGTGCTCGGCGCGGATGACGCCAAGCTCTTTGCGGAAATCTACGGCGTGACGGCGCAAGGAAATTTCGAGGGCCACAATATCCTCAACCGGCTCGGCGCTGTCGCTTTGCGCGATACGGAGACCGAGAAGCGGCTTGCCGAGATGCGCGAGAAGCTATTGGCGCGGCGCGCAACGCGCGTTCGTCCCGGCTTTGACGACAAGGTGCTCGCCGATTGGAACGGCTTGATGATCGCGGCGCTCGCCAATGCCGCCGACGCCTTCGACCGCGCCGACTGGCTCGAAGTCGCCGAGCGCGGCTTTAAGTTCGTCTGTACCCAGATGACATCGAATGGACGGCTGTTGCACGCCTATCGCGGGGGCGAAGCGAAGGCCCCGGCGACCGCCAACGACTACGCGAACATGATCGGCGCGGCACTCGCTCTCGCCAAGGTCACCGGCAAGCGGAGCTATGTCGAGCGGGCACGCGAGTGGGTCGAGGTGCTCGACCGCCACTATTGGGCGCAAGATCTCGGCGGCTATTATTTCGCGGCCGACGATACCGCCGACCTCATAGTGCGGCCGTTCAGCGGCCAGGACGACGCGACGCCGAACGCCAATGGCGTGATGGTGTCCAATCTGATGGCGCTCCATCTGTGGACGGGAGAGGCGCGCTACCGCGAACGCGCGGAAGCGATCTTGCGCGGCTTCGGTGCCGCGATGAGCGAGAATGTCTTCGCTCATGCGGGGCTCCTGGTGGCGACGCTCGACTCCTACGCGCCCGCGCTCATCGTGTTGATCGTTCCCGAAGGCGGTGACGCCAAGGCGCTTCGCCGGGCACTCGCGGGCGTGTCGCTGCCCGGCGCCGTGGTGCAGGAAATGCGGGCAGGGGAGGAGCTCCCCGCGTCGTCACCCGCGCACGGCAAGACCGCGATAGAGGGAAAGCCCACGGCCTACGTCTGTATCGGCCCGCAATGCTCTTTGCCGGTGACGGAACCCGCGGCGCTGGTCGAGACCGTCAAAGCAGCTCGCCAAACGCCCTCCGCGTAATCATGCGGTTCATCGCCGGAGGCTCGCTTTCGCGCGCACCTCACGATGACGGAAACGACTAGGTGTTCATCGAGTCGAAGAACTCGCCGTTGCCCTTGGTCTGCTTCAGCTTGTCGAGCAGGAACTCGATCGCGTCCTGGGTGCCCATCGGGTTCAGGATGCGGCGGAGCACATACATCTTCTTGAGCTGATCGGGCGGAACCAGGAGTTCCTCCTTGCGCGTGCCGGACCGCGCGATGTCGATCGCCGGGAAGGTGCGCTTGTCGGCCACCTTGCGGTCGAGCACGATCTCCGAATTGCCGGTGCCTTTGAACTCCTCGAAGATCACCTCGTCCATGCGGCTGCCGGTTTCGATGAGCGCCGTGGCGATGATGGTGAGCGAGCCGCCGCCTTCCACGTTGCGGGCCGCGCCGAAGAAGCGCTTAGGCTTTTGCAGCGCCCCGGCGTCGATACCACCCGAGAGGATGCGCGAGGAGCTGGGCTGCACGG
>JACMJU010000143.1 GCA_014380485.1 Methyloceanibacter sp. | reverse complement strand
TGGCGCGCCCGAAGAGATTCGAACTCCTGACCCCCAGATTCGTAGTCTGGTGCTCTATCCAGCTGAGCTACGGGCGCGTCTGACCTTCCGAAGGCGAGCCTTGACGTGAAGGCGAGCTTGAACCCAAGCGCGTGGGCGCGAAAAAAGCGAGGCGGGCTCGCTGGGACCAAGCAAGCCCTACCTAATCCGTCGCCCGCGCAAAGGCAAGGCTGGCGCGGCCTTGGGCCGAGGCATCCCCATTCAGGCGCTGCGCCGCCGCGCCCGCTTCAACTCCACCACCACATCGGGGATGGTGACGCGGAAGGTGGCGCCGCCTTCGTTGTCGATGAGCGCAATCTGGCCGCCATGGGCTTGCACGAGCTCGTGCGCGATGGCGAGCCCAAGTCCTGTTCCCCCGTTGCGCGCGCTTCCCTGAAACGCCTCGAACAGATGGGCGCGGGCCCTCTCCGTGACCCCGGGGCCGGTGTCTGCCACTTCGATCACCGTGACCGCGCCCTCGCGCCGTCCGGCGACGATAATCTCACCCTCGGCCTCGCCCTCGCTTTCGAGGGCCTGCACGGCATTGCGGGTGAGATTGATCAACACGCGGTAGAGCTGGTCGCGGTCGGCGTCGACCTCCAACATCGGCTCGACCTCGACGGCCAAGCCGATCTTCTGCCGCGGGAGCCCAAGACTGTCGCCGATCTCGGCCACGAGCGGGGCGAGCGCAAAACGCTTCCGGCGCGGCGGCGCCTCCTGCGCCTGGCCGTAATTCAGGGTCTGGGCGCATAGCCTTATGGCGCGGTCGAGCGAGGCGATCAGTTTCGGCACGAGGCGCTGCACGGTCGGATCCTTGATCGCGATCAGGCGGTCGGAGAGGAGCTGGGCGCTCGACAGCATGTTGCGGAGATCGTGACTGATCTTACTCACCGCCAGGCCGAGCGCGGCGAGCCTCGACTTCTGGGAGAGGGTCTCGGCAAGCTCCCTCTGCATGGCGGAGAGTTCGCGCTCGGCGGTGCCGATTTCGTCGCGCCGCCCCGAAGGGGCGATGACCCTGGTCGGATCCTCCGGCCGCTCCGAGAAGCGCACGATGTTCCAGGTGAGCTTGGTCATGGGTTTGATCAGGAGCGCATCGAGCGTGAGATAGACCAGCGCCGCGGTGATGATCGAGATGAGAATGGACAGGCCGAGAATGTCGAGACCGTAGCGGATCATGGCCGCTTTCAGCGGCGCTTCGCCCATGACCACCTCGATCGTCTCGCCTTCGTGGAAGCCCGGATCGCCCACCACCCGAATGACCCGGTCCTTGGGCGTGACATAGACCATCAGCGCATCGGCGATCAGCGCGAGCCAAGAGGCGTCGTGCAGGTCGTAAGACGCATCGATATCGGCGGGCATGTCCATCTCGATGACCAGCACCCGGGAGTTGGCGCGCTTCACCGCAATGGCCTTCACCTGGGCGCGCTCGAGGAGCTCGTCACGCAGCATCGAGGGCAGCTGGCCTCCCGGCGCCGCCTCGGCGGCGAGCGAGGCGATCTGCGCCGCCGCCAGCCGCTCCATCAGCCATTGCCGCCGGAAGTTGGAGACCGAGGGCACGAAGACGAGCACCTCGGCGAGCATGACGAAGAGAATGGTGAGCAGCAGCAGCTTGGCCGACAGTCCCGGCACGTAACGGGATATCGGCGGCTTTTCCGGAGTTGCGCTTGGGGTCTCGTCCTTCACGGGATCAACTCGAACTTAAGACATCGCTTGCCGCAATGTTGCCGCCTCTATCCTAAGCGGCGCAAGAAACCAATGATGCTACGGACCCAGCCCTTCGTCAAAGTTGGCAAATAATAAGTATAGGCCACGCGCTTTGAGAGCTCGGAAAAGGTGGGATAAGGCAGCACCAGCGTGGTGAGGTCGCCGATCCTCATGCCCTTGGCCATGGCCACCACCCAAAGCTGAAGCAATTCGCCGGCTTCGGCGCCGACGATGGTGCAGCCGAGAATGGTGCCGTTCGGCCTGGTAATGACCTTGATGAACCCTTCGGTGGCGCGCTCGCATTGGGCCCGGTCGTTGTCGGCATAGGGGGCGCGATAGATGCGGATGCGGCGATGGCGCTTGCGCGCCTCGGCCTCGGTCAGGCCGATCTGAGCAAGCTCGGGGTCGGTATAGACCACGCGCGGGATGATGCCGGCGGTCACGTCGGTCTTCAGCCGGAACAGCGCATTTCGGATCACGATGCCGGCGTGATAATTGGCGAGATGGGTGAAGGCCGGCCCGCCAATCACGTCGCCGACGGCGTAGACCCGGCGATTTGTGGTCTTGAGCTGGTGGTTCACTTTGATGCCGCTGTCGCTATAGGCGATCCCGGCGCGCTCGAGGCTGAGCGATTTTACGTTCGGCTTGCGCCCGGTGGCGACGAGCAGGTGGCTACCCTTGAGGACGCTAGCCTCGCCGTTTTCGGTGAAGTGCACGGCGATGCCTTGCGCCGAGCCCTCGACGCGCTCCACCCGCGTGTTGGGGTGGAGCATCACTTGCGTCTCGGCCAGCCGCTTGAGGAGTATGGCGGCGGCCTCGGGGTCTTCGCGGGCGAGAAAGCCTTCGACATCGAACACGCTGACATGGGAGCCGAGCATGCGATGGGCCTGGGCGAGTTCGAGTCCGACCGGACCGCCGCCCAGAACGATCAGATGCTGGATACGCTCGCTCACGTCGAAGATCGTCTCGTTGGTGAGATAGGGCGCCTCATCGAGGCCGGGGATCGGAGGAATCGTCGGCATCGATCCGGCGGCGATGACGAATCTCCGGGCGCGCACCAGGACGCGGCCGGCCTCGACCGTGAACCTGTCGAGGAAACTTGCCTGCGCCTGGATGACGCGAACGCCCAAGCCCGTCATTCGCTCGACCGAGTCGTTCGGGGCAATGGCGGCGATGACGCCGTGCACATGATCGTGGACGCCGCGATGGTCGATCTGGGCCTCGATGACGTCGACGCCAAAGGTGGAGGCGGTGCGCACGGCTTCCGCCCGCTTGCCCGCCGCGAGCAGCGACTTGGACGGGACGCAGCCATAGTTGAGACAGTCGCCGCCCATGCGCCCCTTCTCGATCAGCACCACGGGCACGCCGAACTGCGCCGCCACCGCCGCGACCGATAAACCTCCTGAGCCCGCGCCGATCACGCAGAGGTCGGGCTTCAGCACCTCTTCCATAGTCGCCTAATCCCCCATCGCCATACGCTTCAGGGCGCCCGCCTGAACCACTTGACCGCCACCGGAACGAGCGCCACGAGCCCCAGCGCCACCAGTCCCGCGATCAGTTCCGGGGTCAACAGCGCCCCGGGATCGAGCGTATATGAGCACGACTCTTGGCCTCCCGATCCCATCTTGGCAAGGCAGGATTGGTGCGCGGCTTGCTGCCTCTCGATGACGCTGTCGAGGCCGTTGCCGGCGAGCGCAAAAGCAAAGGTTCCCGGGATAATGCCAAGAATCGTGGTCGCGACATAGGTAGCGAAATTCACCCCGAGCAGTCCAGGGGCGAGGTTTACGAGCCAAAATGGAAAAATCGGGACGAGCCGCAGGAAGAGCAGATAGGAGAAGGCATCTTCCTGAAATCCCTTGTGAAAGCGGGAAAGCCAAGGGCCTGCGCGCGCCGCCAGGAGATCGCCGAGCGCGCTCCTCGCGATGAGAAATATGACGGTCGCACCGATCGTGGCGGCGAAGACAGAAGCGGCGCCGCCCACCAGCCAGCCGAACAGGAAGCCCCCGGCGATGGTCATCACCGCGCCGCCCGGGAGCGACAGCGCCACGATCGCGGCGTAAAGCGCGATAAAGGCGCCAAGGCTGAGAAGCATGTGAGCCTCGATGTAACCGCGCAAAGCCTCACGGTTCTCGGCGAGGGCCGCGATCGTGAGGTAGCGGTGCCAGCCCATGGCGAATGCGAAGGCCGTCGCACCGAGAAGGGCGAGAAGCGGCCAAAGCCGCTTGAGCCAGTACGCGACCCCGCGCCCGCTTTCAGACGCCGCCTTCATGCTGAGGTCTCCTTGTCCCGGCTTTGGCAGGCCTAGATTGACCATGGTTTGGCCGACGCGAAACACCTCTTCGCGTCATTGTGATGCCGCCTCATCAAGCGCGCGGCGGGCTCATGACGCCCCGCCAGGATTGACTTCGGCGCCTGCCGCACCTTATAAGCCGCGGTATCGCCGATCGGAGCCGAAGCGGTATCCCCCGTTTGGCAAGACCGAGTGAGGAGCCCCTCCCGTGAAACGCACGTACCAACCCTCGCGGCTCGTCCGCAAGCGGCGTCACGGCTTTCGCGCGCGCATGGCCACGACGGGCGGGCGGAAAGTGCTTGCGCGGCGCCGGGCCAAGGGGCGCAAGCGCTTGTCGGCCTAGCCGGCATAGCCGGCGCGCTCCACTGGTGACGGCGATCGGACGTCTCAAGACCCGCGCAGAGTTCCTTCATGTGAGGGATGGGAGCCGCTTCGCGGCGCCTTCGCTTGTGCTCCAAGCACGTCTGCGCGGCGGCGAGGCCGAGGACCGTCACCTCGCAAGGTTCGGCTTCACCGCGAGCAAGGGCCTGGGCGGGGCGGTCGTTCGCAATCGCGCGCGGCGCCGTTTGAAGGAGGCGGTGCGGCTGACCGGGCCGTCACATGCTATGGAGGGCTATGATTATGTCTTGATCGCGCGGGAGGGCACGGTACAACGGCGCTTCACCGCGTTAATCAAGGATCTTGAACGCGCGTTCGCCAAGGTGCACGCGCCCTCCCCGGCAAAGAAGCGCTGAACGCCCCGAAACGGACTTCACCTCTCGTGCGAGGGGCGATCGCGGGCCTTGAGCTGAAAGCGACATGGACGAGAACAACCGCAATTTCATCCTCGCCATCGTGTTGTCGATCGGCGTCCTGTTCGCTTGGCAGTACTTTTTCCTGCCCAAGCCGCAGCAGGGCCTAGGGCCGCAGCCGGCCGAGCAGAGCCAAGTCGAACCGGGACCGCCGAAGCCGCAAGGTGGAGGCGAGCAGCCGCAAGGCGGCGCGCCGCAGCCGGGCGGCCCGGCCGCTGTCACGCTCACTCGCGAGGAGGCGCTTGCCCAAAGCCCCCGTATCGCCATCGATACGCCGAGCCTTAAAGGCTCGATCGCGCTCAAGGGCGGGCGCATCGACGATCTGACGCTCAAAGATTATCGCGAGACGGTCGATCCTACGAGCCCGCAGGTCGTGTTGCTGTCGCCCGCCGGCGGCCCGCACGCTTATTACGCCGAGGCCGGCTTCGTCGGCGGCGGCGCTAACGAGGACCTCGCCCTTCCCACCGCAGACACGGTGTGGACCGCCACGGGCCAAGGGTCCCTCACGCCGAACTCGCCGGTGACCCTCACCTACGACAACGGCAAAGGGCTCAAATTCACTCGCACCATCGCCGTCGACGACAAATACATGTTCACGATCGACGACCAGGTGGCAAATAGCGGGGCTGAGGCCGTCACGCTCCATCCTTACGCGTTCGTCTCGCGCCATGAGACGCCTCAGGTTCAGGGCTTCTATATTCTGCATGAAGGCCTGATCGGCGTCGTTGACGACGGCGGGCTCCAGGAGATCACCTACGCGAGCGCACTCGAGAACCCGGCGGCGAGCTTCAAGAGTCGGAATGGCTGGCTCGGCATCACCGACAAATACTGGGCGACCGCGATTATTCCGGAGCAGGGCAAGTCGTTCAACGCCACGTTTTCGGGCAAGCAGAAGGACGGCCGCGATCTCTTCCAGACCGATTACCTCATGCCCCCGCTATCGATCGCTCCCGGAGCAACAGGGCAAGCGCAAGGGCGCGTATTTGCCGGGGCCAAAGAAGTCAATGTGGTCGACGGCTATGCCGAGACCTACGGCATCCCGAGATTCGACCGTCTGATCGACTGGGGCTGGTTCTATTTTTTGACCAAGCCGCTGTTTTATGCGCTCGACTATTTCTACAAGCTGGTCGGCAATTTCGGCGTCGCCATTCTCATCGTCACGGTCATCATCAAGCTCATCCTGTTCCCGCTCGCCAACAAATCCTACGTGGCGATGAGCCGGATGAAGAAGCTTGCGCCTGAGATGCAGCGCATCAAGGAGCGCTACGGCGACGACCGCATGCGCCAGCAACAGGCGATGATGGAGCTGTACAAGAAGGAGAAGGTGAACCCGGCATCGGGCTGCCTGCCGATCCTCGTGCAGATCCCGATTTTCTTCGCCCTCTACAAGGTGCTGTTCATCACCATCGAAATGCGGCATGCGCCGTTCTTCGGCTGGATCAAGGATCTGTCGGCGCCCGACCCCACCAGCATCTTCAATCTGTTCGGATTGATCCCATGGGATCCGCCCGCCTTCCTCTTGATCGGCATTTGGCCGATCATCATGGGCATCACCATGTGGGTGCAGATGAAGCTGAACCCGGCGCCGCCAGATCCGGTGCAAGCGAAGCTGTTCGCGTGGATGCCGGTGTTCTTCACCTTCCTGCTCGCCTCCTTCCCGGCCGGGCTCGTGATCTATTGGGCGTGGAACAATCTCCTGTCGGTGATCCAGCAAGCGGTGATCATGGCGCGGCAGGGCGTGGACATTCCGCTGCTCGAGAATCTCGGCTTCAAAAACAACAAGACCAAAGCCAAGGGCGAGACCAAGGGATAGCGACGTTCTTCCTCCTTGTCATTGCCCGCGCAGGCGGGCAATCCAGTAGGCACCGCGCTCGCGCTCAACCGACCCCGGTGGTTACTGGATCGCCGGGTCAAGCCCGGCGATGACAATGGAAAAACCTGCATTCTCCCCTGCCGAACTCGCCAGAGGCGAGGCGCTGTTCAGGGGCCCTTGCACCTTCGTCAAGGGCGTTGTCAGCGTCGCCGACCTGCCAAAGGACGGGCGCGCCGAAGTGGCCTTCGCGGGACGCTCGAATGTCGGCAAGTCGAGCCTGATCAACGCGCTCACCGGGCGGACCAGCCTGGCGCGGGTGTCGGTGACGCCGGGACGGACGCGGGAACTCAATTTCTTCACGCTTGGAGCCCTCTATCTCGTCGACATGCCGGGCTATGGCTATGCGCGAGCCCCGAAGAAAGCGGTCAAAGGCTGGACCCGGCTGATCGGCGATTACCTCAAAGGACGCCGCGAGCTGAAACGCGTCTTCCTGTTGGTCGATGCCCGGCACGGAATCAAGCCCAACGATGAGGAGACGATGAAGCTGCTGGACGAAGCCGCAATGTCCTACCAGGTGGTGCTGACCAAGGCCGACAAGCCGAAGGCCTCCGAGTTGGAGGCCGTCCAAGCCAAGGTCGCGAGCGAGCTGGCGAAGCACCCGGCGGCTTATCCGCAAGTGTTGACCAGCTCGGCCCGCATGGGCAGTGGCATCGAGGAGCTTCGCGCCGCCATCGCCGCGCTCGCGTCCTGACCCGATCAGGCCATAAAGCGCGCCCACAGCGCCGCGATCCAGACGAGCGCGCCAAGGGCAAGGGCGAAGAAGACGCCCGCCGAGGCGAGGTCCTTGGTGATGCGGATCGCCTCGTGCTTGTCGGGCTGGATGTGGTTGCACAGGCGTTCGATTGCGGTGTTGAGGAACTCGATCGACAGCACGAAGAGGAGGCTCGCGACCAGAGCCACCCAAGTCCACAGATCGCGCGCGATGAAGAAGGACAACGGCAGAAGGAGACAGGCGATGGCGGCCTCCTGCTTGATCGCCGATTCGGTGCTGAGCCCCTCCTGAAGCCCGCGGAGGCTGTTCCAAAAGGCGGCTGCGATTCGCGCCAGTCCCCCGCGCCCGGGAAGCGCCGATCGGGCGGGCGGATAACCCTGGCCGGCAGACTTCGCTTGCCGCTCCTGTGCTCGCTTTGGACGCATCGATTTGGCCTCCTCAAACCCGCGCCGGACACGAAAGAGAGGGTATAATCGAGCGGTGATGGCCTGAATAGACGAGCCTATCGCTTGTCCCCCCGGCCTCAGCGCCGCTATAAGCGCGAGGTGGCCAGGACCAGATCATCCCCCGCAAGACCCAAGGAACGGCCGGCGACGAAGGTGACGCCCGGTATCGCCGAAGTGCTCGCCTCGGTGCATGCCAAGGCCAAGGTGCTGTCGGAGGCGCTCCCCTATATGCAGCGCTACGACCGGCAGACCGTAGTGGTGAAATATGGCGGCCACGCCATGGGCGATCCCGGGCTCGCCGCCGATTTCGCCCGCGACATCGTGCTGATCAAGCAGGCCGGCGTGAACCCCGTCGTGGTGCATGGCGGCGGTCCGCAGATCGGCTTGCTGCTCGACCGGCTGAACATCAGATCGGAGTTCAAAGGCGGCCTGCGCGTCACCGACCGGGCGACCGTCGAAGTGGTCGAGATGGTGCTGGCGGGTTCGGTCAACAAGGAGATCGTGACCGCCATCAACTCCCAAGGCGGCAAAGCCGTCGGCATCTCCGGCAAGGACGCCAATCTGATGCGGGCCAAGCGGCTCGAGCGGCGCTGGCGCGATCCCACCTCCAATATCGAGCAGATCGCCGATCTCGGCTTTGTCGGCGATCCCGCCGCCGTCGATCCGCACATCATCGACGTGATCATCCAGTCCGATTTGATCCCGGTGGTGGCGCCGATCGGGCTCGGCCCGGACGGCGAGACCCTCAACATCAATGCCGATACCTTCGCTGCGGCGCTCGCCTCGGCCTTGAAGGCGAAGCGCCTCCTGCTCTTGACCGATGTGGAGGGCGTGCTCGACCGGAAGGGCGCTCTGATCAAGTCGCTGACCACGGCGGAGGCGCAAGCCTTGATCGACGACGGCACGATCTCCGGAGGGATGATTCCCAAGATCGAGAGCTGCATCGACGTCATCGCCGAAGGTGTCGAGGGTGTGGTCATCATCAACGGCAAGGTGCCGCATGCGGTGCTGCTCGAACTGTTCACCGAGCATGGCGCGGGCACGCTGATCGAACAGCGCCGGCGCAAGAGCGTCGCGAGGGGGGCGCAATGACAGAAAAGCACCGGCCGGCACGCGACTTCGAGCATGTCGAGGCGTGGGTGTTCGATCTGGACAATACGCTCTACCCCGCCGACTGCAATCTATTCGCTCAGATCGACCGGCGCATGGGGGAGTTCATCGCCAATTCTTTCGGCATCCCGCTGCATGAAGCGCAACGCTTGCGCGAGGCCTATTATTACGAGCACGGCACCACGCTCGCCGGGCTGGTGCGCCTTCATGGCGTGCCGCCCGACGACTTCCTCGATTATGTGCACGACATCGATTTGAGCGCGGTCGCCCCCTGCCCCCAACTCGTGGCGGCTCTCGGGGCGCTGCCGGGGCGCAAATTCATCTTCACCAACGGCTCGCGCAAACATGCCGAGGCCGTGGCGGAGCGGCTCGGCGTGACCGGTCAGTTCGCCGATATCTGCGACATTCACGCGCTCGGTTACCTCCATCCGAAGCCGATGCGGGAGGCCTATCAGCGCTTTGTCAGCGCGCACGACGTGATGCCGCGCAAGGCGGCCATGTTCGACGATCTGCCGCATAATCTCGAGACAGCGCATGCCATGGGCATGACTACGGTCTTGGTGCACGGCCTGACCGAGCACCCCGAGCACCGGGCGATGACGGGCTGGACCGAGCTCCCGGCCCATATTCATCACCGCACCGAGGCGCTTCCCTCGTTCCTCGCCGCCATCGGCGCGGCACTCGCCGCCGATCGCGCCGAGCTTTCTCCCGTCCCGCCCGCGCAAGCGCAATTCTGCCTCACCTAGCCCAGGCCAACATGACCCACGACCATCTCAAGACATTCATCGACAGCGCCTACGAGCACGCCGTCGAGATCACGCCGGAGACCAAGGGCGTGGTGCGTGACGCCGTAGACGAAGTGCTCGATCTCCTCGACAGGGGCGAGCTCAGGGTGGCGGAGAAGCGCGACGGCGCCTGGGTCGTGCATCAATGGCTCAAGAAGGCGATCCTGCTCTCGTTCCGCCTCAACGAGCCGCACAAGATCGATGGCGGCCCCGACGGCGGAGCCTGGTGGGACAAGGTCCCGACCAAATTCGCCAAGTGGAAGGCCAAGGACTTCAAGGAGGCCGGCTTTCGCGTCGTGCCGGGAGCGGTGGTGCGCCGCTCGGCCTATATCGCACCCGGCGTCGTGCTGATGCCCTCCTTCGTCAATCTCGGCGCGCGGATCGAATCCGGCACCATGATCGACACCTGGGCCACGGTCGGATCCTGTGCGCAAGTAGGCCGCAACGTGCATGTGTCGGGCGGGGCCGGCATCGGCGGGGTGCTCGAGCCGATTCAGGCCAATCCCGTGATCATCGAGGATAATTGCTTTATCGGCGCCCGCGCCGAAGTGGCCGAAGGGGTGATCGTCGGCGAAGGTTCGGTTCTGTCGATGGGGGTCTATATCGGCCAATCGACCAAAATCATCGACCGCTCCACCGGCGTCGTGCATCAGGGCCGCGTGCCCCCCTTCTCGGTAGTCGTCTCGGGAAGCATGCCGGGCAAGCCGCTGGCGAACGGGATGGCGGGGCCGTCGCTCTATTGCGCCGTCATCGTCAAGACCGTCGACGAGCGCACCCGCGCCAAGACCTCGATCAACGAATTGCTCAGGGATTGAGGTCGAACGGATGGGCTTGGATTACAGGGACCTCTTCACCTCGCTCGACGGTCGTATCAACCGCGCCAAATTTTGGATTGGCGCTGTCGGCTTCCTCGTTATCTGGATCATTGTCGACGGCATCTTCGGTTACTCGATTTTCGGGCGTATCCTGAAGCTCCTCCTCGTGATCGGGCTCTTCTATCCAGCCTACGCGGTGACCGCCAAACGCTTCCAGGATCGGAACAGGCCCGGCAGCACTGCGCTCTACGGCCTCATTCCCGTGTTCGTCGCAATCGTGCTCGACTGCTTCGGCCTGACCGGCGATGCGAGCGGGGCAAACGCAATCGGGTGGATCTGCCGCCTGATCTATCTCGGCGTCGGGCTCTGGTTTGCGATCGAGCTCGGCACGCTCAAGGGCACGCCCGGGCCCAATCGCTTTGGCGGCGATCCCCTCGCCGCCGTGCGCTAGGATCGCGCCACTCACGATGGATGCCGTGCCACCGCGGCAACATCATCGCCACGATAGAAACACCTGAGACGCCGGCACGGACCGGCTTGCCATGCGGCCTGGCTATCGTCATGGTGCTCAGCCCATGACCACGCTTGGCGAAAAGGCCGTTCAGCTCGCCCAGAGCTTGATCCGCTGCGAAAGCGTCACACCGGCCGACGCCGGCGCGCTCGATGTTCTCATTGACGCGCTGAAGCCTGCGCGCTTCGCCTTCTGGCGTCTCAATTTCAAGGACGAAGGCACGCCGCCGGTCGACAATCTCTATGCCCGCGTCGGCGACGGGCCGCCGCATCTTTGCTTCGCCGGGCATGTCGACGTGGTCCCGCCGGGGGATTCTGCGCTGTGGCACCATCCGCCCTTCGACGCCGAGATCGCCGGCGGTCTCCTCTACGGCAGAGGCGCGTCCGACATGAAAGGCGCGATCGCCTGCTTCACCGCGGCGGCGCTCGACTACGTCAAGTCACGTGGCCGCGAGCTCGACGGCTCGATCAGCCTTCTCATCACCGGCGATGAGGAAGGGCCGGCCATCAACGGCACGTGCAAGGTGCTCACCTGGATGAAGGAACATGGCGAGCGCCCCGATCATTGCCTGGTCGGCGAGCCGACCAACGCCAAGCGTATCGGGGAGGCAATCAAGATCGGCCGGCGCGGCAGCCTGAACGGCGTGTTGAAGGTGACCGGCGCGCAAGGCCACGTCGCCTATCCCCATCTTGCCAGCAACCCGATCAAGGGCCTGGTGAGGATCCTTGCCCGTTTCTACGACGCGCCCCTCGATTACGGCAGCGCGCATTTCTCGCCGTCCAATCTTGAAGTGACCAGCGTCGATGTCGGCAACGCCACCACCAACGTGATTCCAGCATCGGCCGAGGCGCGATTCAACGTCCGCTTCAACGATCGGCACAGCGCCTCATCGCTGAAGGCGCAGTTGCGCGAGCAGGCGACGCTCGCGCTTTCCGGCACCGATCTCTCCGTGCACCTCGAGTTCGAGCCGCCGAGCGCCTCCTTCCTCACCGAGCCCGGAGCGCTCGACGGGTTGCTCAGCGAGGCGGTCAACGAGGTCACCGGTCTTACGCCCTCGCTCTCGACCGACGGCGGGACCTCGGATGCGCGCTTCATCAAAGAATATTGCCCGGTCGTAGAATTCGGGCTCTCGACCGCGACCATCCACAAGGCCGACGAGCACGCTGCGATCGCCGACCTCGAGCAATTGACCGCCATCTACCGCCGCTTCATCTCGCTTTATTTCGAGACGTTCGGGGGCGCCGATGCCGGGTGATCCCCGGCCGATCGGGGTCTTCGACTCCGGCATGGGCGGGCTGACCGTGCTCAAGGCTCTTGCGGCGCGGCTCCCCCATGAGCGCTTCGTCTATCTCGGCGATACCGCGCGCCTTCCCTATGGCACCAAGAGCGCCGAGACGGTGCAGGCCTATGCGCTCCAGGCGACGCGGCTTCTGCTCGACCAAGGCGTGAAGATGCTGGTGATCGCCTGCAACACCGCCTCCGCCGTGTCGCTCGACCTTTTGCAAGAGGCGTGGACGCCGATCCCGGTGATCGGCGTGATCGAGCCGGGCGCGCGGGCCGGGGTCGCCGCCACCCGCAACCGCCGCATCGCCGTGATCGCGACCGAGGGTACGGTCAGGGGCGGAGCCTACGCGCGCGCCATTCGCCGACTGATGAGCGAGGCCAGCGTGGTGCAGCAACCGTGCCAGGTGTTCGTGGCGTTGGCCGAGGAGGGATGGACCGATTCTCCCGCGACCCGCGCGGCGGCCGCGCATTATCTCGAAGCGCTTTTCAGCGGTCCCTCGGCGCCGGACACGCTGGTCCTGGGCTGCACCCATTTCCCGGTGCTGACGGAAGCGATCAGAGCGGTCATCGGCGGCGGCGTGGCGCTCGTGGATTCGGCCGAGACCACGGCGGGCGCCGTGGCCGAGGCGCTCCTTGGCGCAGGCCTCGAAAGCGAGACTGGAGCGAGCGAGGCCGGCACCGTGCGGTTCTTCGCCACCGATTCCCCCGAGCGTTTCGCCCGCGTCGGCACGATCTTTCTGGGGCGGCCGATCGAGCCCGCCTCGGTCGAGCTCGTCGACCTCCGCGTGCTCTAGCTAAGCCTTCGGAGGAGGCTCGTTGTCCGGCAGCACGGCGGAATCGTCGGTGGGATCGGCCTGCGTCAGATCGGGCGGCGCCGGCGTATCGGCGGCGGCGGTGACTTCCCGCAACAGGCTGCGCAGCCAGGGACGCCCGAGCAGCAAAAGGACCGTCAAGCCATAAACGACCGCGCCTAAGACGAGGAGGAGCGCGAGCGTCGTCTCGTCGCGGAACACGCTCAGCCCCGAAAGCGCGCGCTCAAGTCCATAGGCGCCGGCCAGCAACGAAACCACGAGCACGACCCCCGCGGCGATGAGCTTCGCCACGGGTTTGCCAATAGCGGCGCCCGACACCGCGAAACCCTGGCGGCGGGCATAAAAGGCAAGCAGGCTGAGATTGATCCATGCCCCGACGCTCGTCGCCAGCGCCAGCCCCACTTGCGCGAGGGGGCCCATGAGCAGCACCTTCAAGGCGATGTTGATGGCGGCGGCCAACAACGCCGCCTTGACCGGGGTTGCCGTATCGCCACGGGCATAGAAGGGCGCGGTGAAGCTTCGCATCAGCACGAAGGGAAGCAACCCGATCGAGTAGGCGGCAAGCGTCGCCCCGGCGGCGGCGGCGTCTGCGGCGGTGAAGGCGCCACGGGCGAAGAGCGCGCGCATGATGAGGTCGGGGACGGCGATGGCGCCTGCGGCGCAAGGGATGGTGAGAAGGAGCGCAAGCTGAACGCCCCGGGCCTGAGCCGAGGCCGCGCCCTTCTCATCGCCCGCGGCAAGCCGCCGCGTCATCTCGGGCAGGAGCACGGTGCCGACGGCGATGCCGACCACGCCGATGGGAAGCTGGTTGATACGGTCCGCGTAATAGAGCGCCGACAGCGCGCCGGTGGGAAGAAACGAGGCGATCAGCGTATCGGCGAAGAGCGCAAGCTGTACGCCGCCAGCGCCGATAATGGCTGGACCCAGCGCTTTCAGGAAACGGCGCGTGGGCTCAGACATCCGCGGCAAGCGCAAGCGGACGCCGTAGCCGTGTCGTTCGGCATCGAAGCCGACGAGCAGTACCTGAGCAACACCCGCGAACAGCACGCCCCAGGAAGCGGCATGGCCGGCGTCCGAGAAGAAGGGCGCCAGAAGCAGGGTCGCCACCACCGACAGATTGAGGAGGATGGGGGCGCCGGCAGCCGCGGCGAAGCGGTTATTGGCGTTGAGGATCCCGGCGAGCAGTGTCTCCACCGAGACCAGCGCCAGATAGGGAAAGGTGATGCGGGTGAGCGCCACGGCGAGATCGAACCGCGCCGGATCGTCGACGAGACCGGGGGCGAGAACGCTCACGACCCACGGCGTGAACAGAAGCGCCAATCCGAGCATCACGAGATTGATGGCGATGAGCGCCGCGGCGATCTGATCGGCGAAGAGCTTGGCCGCGCTGAGCCCCGACTGTTCGAGGGTACGGGCATAGGCCGGCACGAAGGCCGCGGCGAACGCGCCCTCGGCGAAAATGGCGCGGAAGTGGTTGGGAAGGCGGAAGGCGACGAAAAAGGCGTCGGCGACCGGGCCTGCCCCGAGGACCGCCGCCATGACCACGTCACGGATAAAGCCGGTGAGGCGCGAGACCAGCGTCAGACCACCAACGGTGGCGATGCGCCTAATCATGCTCTCTCGCGCTCGGTCAAACGTCCCTCCCCGTTCGCGGGCAAGGCGTATATGAATTTCAGCGCCTTGACCATGCATCCCCGCTTCCAACCTCCCCCTCGTGGGGAGGTCGGCGCGCTTTTGCGCGCCGGGTGGGGGGGTGATCCTGAGTCACGCCGCGGGGGGCGTGGGTAGCGCCTCAGCGGCAACACGGTGCCGCATGAACCCCTCTCCCCCTTGTGGGAGAGGGCTTTCCGCCGCGATCTTGCGCGGCGAAGACTGCGCAAGTCGCATTGCGGGAAGGGTGAGGGGTTTCTTTTGGACGCGGCTCCGCCGCTTACCGCTCACCGCGCGCCAAATAGCGCGCGTGCTCTCCCCCAAGGGGAGAGCAGAAACAGGGTTCTCAATAATCGACTGCGGCGAGGTAGAGGCCGCATGAAGGCGCCACCGGGCCGCAGGCGCCGCGCGCACGCGCGCCGAGCGCCTCTTGCAAATCGCGCGCCGACCATTTGCCCTCGCCCACGAGCTTCAGCGAGCCGACCATGGAGCGCACCTGATTATGCAGAAAAGAGCGCGCGAGGGCCTCGATCCTGATCTCCTCGCCGCTCCGCGTGACAGCGAGGCGGTCCAGCGTCTTGACCGGCGAGGCCGCCTGGCACTCGGAGGAGCGGAAGGTGGTAAAATCGTGATGGCCGACCAGAATTTGCGCGGCTTCGTGCATGGCGGCGGCGTCAAGGGCATGGACGACCTGCCAGGCGCGATCGCGGTCGAGCGCAAGGGGAGCACGCCGGTTAGCGATGCGATAGAGATAATGGCGCGCGGTGGCCGAGAAGCGCGCGTCGAAATCGTCGGCCGCCCGCTCGCAGGCGAGCACGCTGATCGGGTCGGGTCTTACCTGGGCGTTGAGTGCGTCGCGCACTTTCTCCGGCGGCCAGTCCTTGCCGAGATCGATATGCGCGACTTGGCCAAGCGCATGCACGCCGGCATCGGTTCGCCCGGCCCCGCGCGGGATCGCCTCCTCACCGGAGAAGGCCTTGATGGCCTCGGCGAGGCGCTCTTGCACCGACGGACCGTTCTCCTGCATCTGCCAGCCGACGAAGGCCGTGCCGTCATATTCGAGAATGAGCTTGTAGCGGGGCATGGCGGCTAGGCCAGCACTGTGCCGGCGCGGAGCCTCGATCCGCGCAGAAACTCCGCCGCCGACATCGGGTTCTTGCCGGCGCGCTGGACTTGGGTGAGGCGCACCGCGCCCTTGCCGCAGGCGACGGTCAGGTTGTCGTCCAGAAGCGTTCCCGGCGAGCCCGACCCTTTGGCGGGCGCAGAACACAACACCTTGACGCGCTCGTGCTTGCCGTTGAGCTCAATCTGGAACCAAGCGCCGGGATGGGGCGAAAGACCGCGAATGCGATCGCGAACGTTACGCGCCGGGAGTCGCCAGTTGATGCGCCTCTCGCGCGGATCGAGCTTGGGTGCGTAGGTGGCGGCCTCGTCGTGCTGGGGACGGCAGAGCAGAGGCCCCTGCTCGAGCGCGGCAAGCGCCTTCACCATCAGCTCCGCGCCGAGAGGGGCGAGCGCATCATGCAACGCGCCCGCGGTCATGTCGGGACCGATCTTGACGCGGCCGACGAGGCAGACGGGACCGGCATCTAAGCCTTCGATGATGCGCATGATCGACACCCCGCTCTCGCTGTGGCCCGCCATAATGGCGCGGTTGATGGGAGCGGCGCCCCGCCAGTGCGGCAAGAGCGAGGCGTGGACATTGAAGGCGCCGTGACGCGTGGCGTCGAGAATTGGTTTTGACAGGATCAGGCCATAGGCCACCACCACGGCGGCATCGGCCTTGAGCGCACGGAACCGCTCCTCTTCCTCGGGGCTCTTGAGATTCTCGGGCGTGCGCACCGGAAGGCCCGCTTGCTCGGCCACTTGGTGCACCGGCGATTTCCGCAGCGCCATGCCGCGGCCGGCCGCACGCGGCGGCTGGGTGTAAACGGCAGCGACCGCGTGACCCGCATCGAGAATTGCGCGAAGCGTCGACAGGGCGAAGTCTGGCGTTCCCATGAAGATGATGCGCATGGCGGGCTTTAAGGTTTGCGATCTATGACGTGCGAGACCGTATCTCCCGACTAACGCTTGTCGCGATAAAGTCCCACACGGCAAAAAGGGCGCTCGCGCTCGCAAGGATAAAGAGCACCGGCAACATTTCTAAAGCGCCTCGGCGCGCTTTTGCTTGGTAAATTTCCGCACCACCATATCGCGCTTCAGGCGCGACAGATAATCGATGAAAAGAATCCCGTTCAGATGATCGATCTCGTGTTGCACCAGCGTCGACCAGATGCCTTCGAGCTCCATCTCCCGAGGCTTTCCTTCGCGGTCGATGAAGGCCACGCGCGCTTTGGCCGGCCGCTCGATCTCGGCGGTAAAGTCGGGGATGGAGAGGCAGCCTTCCTCATGCAACCGCAGCTCCTCCGAACGATCGAGGATCTCTGGGTTGACCATGACCAGCGGGGTCTTGGGCGCATCGTCCTTGGCCGGGTCCATGACGATCAGGCGCCGGGAGACGCCGATTTGCGGTGCGGCGAGCCCGATGCCGGGCGCCTCGTACATTGTGGCCAGCATATCGTCCATGAGCCGTCGAAGCTCGGCGTCGACGCGCTCGACCGGCTTCGCCCGCTTGCGCAGGAACCGGTCGGGAATGGTGAGAATCGGGCGGATGGCCATTTGAAGGGCTGAAATAAGGTTGCGGTCAAACCTGGTCAACAGCCAGGGCCCTGCAGGTCCTTCTTGCCTCCCTCCCCGTCTTGTGGCGGCGTCATGGCGCTGATGTTCCTGTTTTGGTCTAGTCGGACCGCGAATCGGTCTATCTTGGCCGAATGGTCTTGGAGCCGGTCAGGATCGGGGGCGTCATCCTCGACCCCGTGCTTGCGTTGCTTGCGCTGGCGGGGCTCGCGGTCTTTGCCCTCGTCACGCTCGCCATTGCGTTGATCGTGCATATGAGCCGGCGCCGGCGCGAAGCGCAAGCGCAAGCCGCCGAGCTTGCCGAGTTGAAGGGGCGTCTGCACAGCTTCGCCGAGATCAGCGTCGCGCGCCAGGGCGACATCGCGCGCGCCGTCAACGAGCGTCTCGACCGCATGACGCAGCGGGTCGGCACCGACCTCAACGAAACTTCGCGCAAGACCCACGAGTCGATCGCCAAGCTCAACGAGCGGCTCGCCGTCATCGACACCGCGCAGCGGAACCTCACCGACCTATCCAACAATATGGTGAGCTTGCAGGAGATCCTCGCCAACAAGCAGGCGCGCGGCGCGTTCGGCCAACTGCGCATGGAGACCATCGTCAAGGACGGCCTGCCCAAGGGCTCCTACAGCTTCCAGCCGACGCTCTCCAACGGCAAGCGGCCGGATTGCCTGCTGCATATGCCCAACACCAAGGCTGCCGTGGTGATCGACGCCAAGTTCCCGCTGGAAGGCTTCGAGGCGTTCCGGACGGCGCGGCGCGAGGAGGAGAAGAAGGAGGCGGCCCGGCGCGTGCGCGTCGATGTCGGGCGTCATGTCGACTCGATGGCCGAGCGCTACTTCATCGCCGGCGAGACGCAGGACACCGCCATCTTGTTTGTGCCGTCGGAGGCGATCTACGTCGATCTCTGCGAGCATTTCACCGATCTCGTGCAGAGGGCCCATCGCGCCCGCATCGTGATCTGCGCCCCCAACATGCTCATGCTGGCGGTGCAGACCATGCAGGCAATCCTGAAAGACGTGCAGATGCGCGAGCAGGCGCATCTCATTCAGCGCGAAGTCGCGCGTCTGATGGACGATATGGGCCGCTTCCGCGAGCGCGTGCTCGATTTGCAGCGCCATTTCGGCCAGACCAACCAGGACATCGAGAAGATCCTCACCTCGTCGGAGAAGATCGCCCAGCGCGGGCGCAAGATCGAAACCTTGGAGTTCGACGACGCGCCGGCCGAAATTGAACAGGCGGCCTCTCCCTCACCCACCCCGGCTTTGGCCGGGGCACCCTCTCCCGCAAGGGGAGAGGGAATAGAGCGGAAGCGGAACGGCGGCAGCGCTCGCCTACCCGGCCTTCTTCCCGGCGAATAGCTACTTCTTACGGACCGAGCCCTTCTTCTTAGCCCGCGTGCGTTGTCGGGCCGCGCGCTTGCGCGCCGCCTGCTCGTGGCGCTCGCCATATTTCATGCCTTCGAGCTTCATGCCGTCGGGATCGAGGAAGAAGGTGGCGTAATAGTCGTCGTAATATTCGGCCGCCGGGTCGACGATGGTCGCCCCTTGCGCCTCTAGAAACGCCTGGAGCGCGTCGACGTCCTTCCGGCTTCCGAGGCGAAAGGCGTAGTGGTGGAAGCCGATATCGCCCTTGCGGTATTTATGCTTCTTGCCTTCCGCGTCGGCGGCGGCGATCCAGAACAGGGTCTTGCCGCTGGCCCAGCCCATCATGTCTTCATACTCGGCCTCGACGTCGAAGTTGAGGAACGCCATCAGCGGTGCGTAGAACGCCTTCGATTTCTCGAAGTCGCCCACGCTGATGACGAGATGATCGACTCCCAGCACCCGCACCATCACGCTCTCCGTTTTTGCTTTCGCCGGGTGAGCGGGATTGCCGAATGGACCCCCTCACCCGCCTCGCAGCTTCGCTGCTCGGCACCCTCTCCCGCAAGGGGAGAGGGGAGACGCGGGGGCGCGAGCCTGCTATCACAATGGCGATGACTGCGACGGGGGAAGCACGGCAGCGGTTGGGCTTCGGCGAGCGCTTTGCCCGCGCGGCCGCGGTCTTCCTCGATCCGCGCGTCCTCATCATCCTTCTTCTTGGCGCGAGTCCTCGGCGGGAGTTTCGGCTTGGCTGAAGCGCAGCGCAGTTGGACCGAGATCCTGTTCACCCGGAAGATGCTGACCTGCATTTTCCTGGGTTTCAGCTCCGGAATGCCGCTCTACGTCCTGATCTCGCTGGTGCCAGCCTGGTTGCGCAGCAACGGTGTGGACCTTGCGACCATCGGCCTGTTCGCCCTGGTTGGCCTGCCTTACACCTGGAAATTTCTGTGGTCGCCTTTGATGGACCGGTACAAGCTGCCTTTTCTCGGCCGCCGGCGGGGCTGGGCGGTCCTGGTGCAGCTAGGGCTGCTGCTTTCGATCGGCGTGTTGGGCCAGTTCGATCCATCCACCTCGCTCCAAACGATCGTCGCGGTCGTGTTCACAGTCGCCCTGTTTGGAGCCAGCCAGGACATCGTTATCGATGCCTACCGGCGTGAACTGCTGGCCGACGATGAACTGGGAACCGGCACTTCCATCTGGGTCAATGCTTACCGGCTTTCCGGTCTGGTGCCGGGTTCTCTGGCATTGATCCTGGCCGACTACTTGCCCTGGACGGTGGTGTTTTGGGTCACCGCCCTGTTCATGCTGGTCGGCATCTTGACCACTTTGATGATCAAGGAAGTCAGTGATGACGCGTTGGCCCCGCGCACCTTGCGGGAGGCGGTTATCAATCCCTTCGTGGAGTTTTTCAGCCGCGACGGAATCATGGCTGGGGTAGCCATCCTGGCCTTTTTGTTTCTCTACAAGTTAGGGGACAACATGGCCACGGCGCTGGCGACGCCCTTTTACCTCGACATGGGCTACAGCCTGTCCGAGATCGGCTCAGTGGCCAAGGCGGCCGGCCTGTGGGCCAGCATCGCCGGTGGCACGCTCGGCGGTATCATCATGCTCAAGGTGAGCATCAACCGGGCCCTGTGGCTCTTTGGTTTCGTGCAGATGCTCACCATCCTTCCGTTTGCATGGCTGAGCCAGGCAGGGCATACGCTGGTGGGGCTGTTCGTCGTGGTCAGCGGGGAGTACCTGGGAATTGGTCTTGGCGCGATCGGCCTGACGGCCTTCATGGCCAGGGAAACCAGCAAGGCCTTTACGGCTACCCAATTTGCCTTGTTCAGCAGTTTCATCGCGGTTCCGCGCACGCTGGCCAATGCATCGACCGGTTTCATCGTGGAAGCCTTGGGGTGGACGCAGTTCTTCATCCTCTGCACCATCGCCGCGATTCCCGGCATGCTGTTGTTGTTGAAGGTGGCGCCCTGGTCGGAGAAGCCGCCCCGAAATCAAACGCGGCGCCTTACCGAGATTGCGAAGAAAGAGCAGCTTGACGAGCTCGACACCGATCCGGGGTGACCGGCAAAGAGAGTCCTACATCGTCTTTCTTGCTTTGACGGCGGCGGCGAGCGTGCCTTCGTCGAGATAGTCGAGCTCGCCGCCGATCGGCACGCCGTGGGCGAGCCGCGACACGGTGACGTTGGAGCCTCCAAGCTGGTCCATCAGATAATGCGCCGTCGACTGTCCCTCGACCGTGGCGTTGAGCGCGAGCAGCACCTCGTTCACGTGCGGATCGCGCGCGCGCGCGATCAGCCCGGCGATGAAGAGATCGTCGGGGCCCATGCCGTCGAGGGGCGAGAGCGTGCCTCCGAGCACGTGATAGAGCCCGTTGAGCACGCCTGCGCGCTCGAGCGCCCACAAATCGCCCACCTCCTCGACCACGCAGATGAGCGAGCGATCGCGCGCCGGATCGCGGCAGAGCGTGCACGGGCTCTTTGTGTCGATATTGCCGCAAGTCTCGCAGGTGAGGATGGTGTCGCGGGTCTCGGCGAGCGCTGTGGCGAGCGGTTCGAGCAGCTGCTCTTTCTTTTTGACGAGATGCAACGCCGCGCGCCGCGCCGAGCGGGGGCCAAGCCCCGGCAGCCTTGCGAGCAGTTGGATCAACCGCTCGATCTCAGGACCTGCCGCCACTTTTGCCATGGCTAGACCCTCATTTCCCTTCTCCCCTTGCAAGGGAGAACGGAGAGGCGCTGCTTTGAAAACAGTGCCACCGCATACCCAATCTGTCATGCCCGCGCATGCGGGCATCCAGTAAACACCGCGCTGCGAAATAAGGACCGACAGGGGTTACTGGATCGTCCGCCTTCGCGGACGATGACAAAAGAAGGAACCCCTCACCCGCCCTCGCTTTCGCTCGGGCACCCTCTCCCGCAAAGGGAGAGGGGAAGGTGCGCGGACGTTTGTCGGGCTGCATTCAGAACAGCTTGAGGCCGGGGGGCAGCGGCAGGCCGCCGGTCAGGCTCTTCATTTTCTCTTTCATCGTTTCCTCGACCTTGGCCTTGGCGTCGTTGTGAGCGGCGACGATGAGGTCCTCCAGGATATCGGCCTCCTCGGGCTTGAGCAGCGAGGGGTCGATCTTGACGCCGGCCATGTCGCCTTTGCCCGACAGCGTCACCATCACCATGTCGCCGCCCGAACGGCCCTCGATCATGGTGCGCTCGAGCTCGGCCTGCATGTCGGCCATGCGGCCTTGCAGCGCTTGCGCCTGCTTCATCATCTCGGCGAAATTCTTCATCAGTTGGTCCCGTCCTCTTTAAACTCCTCAGGCTCGTCCGCATTTTCCGATTGCGGCGCGGGCTTATCGACGGGCCGCACAGCGGCGATGCGCGCCCCCGGAAAGTGCTGCATCACCTGCTTGACGGCCGGATGCTCGCGGACCTTTTCGATCGCGCGCGCTTCCTTCTCGCGGCGCTGCTGTCCGAGCGGGGCCGCGCCCTCCACGTCGCTCACCGCCACGATCCACACCCGGCCGGTCCAAACCTTGAGCTTGCGCATCAACTCTTGGCCGAGCTCGCGGGGGGCATGGGGCAGCGGATTGATCTCGATGGTGCCGGGCTTGAACTGCACCAGCCGCACCTGCTCGACCAGCGCGTGTTTGAGCTTGAGGTCGCGTTTGGCCTCGGCGAGCGCCACGACATCCTCGAAGCTTCTCGGTTCAGGCCGGGGCGGTTCCTGCTCTCCTGGCTTGTCGTCCGAAACGACGCGCGGTTCGGCCGGAGAAACGTCGCGACGAGGCGCCTCGGTGCGAAGCGTCTCGGCGCGCGCGGGTTCCGTCTTGCGCGATGCTTGCGGCGAAGCGGAGGCGCTCGTCTCGCTCGCGCCCGAACCCGTCCCCTCGGACAGGCGGCGCGCCAATTCGCCGGGCGGCGGCAGATTGGCGGCATAAGCAAGCCTGACCAGAACCATGTCGGCGGCGGCGAGCGGGCGCGGACTCTCCCTCACCTCATCGTGGCCTTTCAACAGCATCTGCCACGCGCGGGCGAGCGCCGGCATGGAAAGGCGGCCGGCAAGATCGTCGGCGCGGGCGCGCTCGGCCTCGCTCGCGGCAGGGTCTGCGCTCGAAGGCCCCGCAGCCTTGACCAGGGTGACGGCATGCACGGCATCGGCCAAATCGGCGATGATTTGACCGGGCTCGGCGCCGTCGCGGTTTAGCGCTTCGAGCTGGGAAAGCGCGGCCCCGGCATCGCCCCTTAGCACCGTTTCCATGAGATCGAAGATGCGGGTGCGGTCGGCAAGGCCAAGCAGCCCGCGCACTGCGCCGGCCTCGACTTCCATTCCGCCAAAGGCGATGGCGCGATCGAGGATCGAGAGCGCATCGCGCACCGATCCTTCCGCCGCGCGGGCGATCAGCGCCAGCGCCGGGCGCTCGGCGCGTGCGCCTTCGGCGGCGGCGACTTTGGCAAGATGCTCGATGAGGGTTTCGATCTCGATGCGCTTCAGGTCGAATCGCTGGCAGCGCGAGAGCACCGTGACCGGGACTTTCCGCACCTCGGTGGTGGCGAAAATGAACTTCACATGCTCGGGCGGCTCTTCCAGCGTCTTGAGCAGGCCGGCGAAAGCCGGCTTCGACAGCATGTGCACCTCATCGAGGATGTAGACTTTGTAGCGGGCGAGGTTGGGCTTGTAGTGGGCGCTATCGATCAGCTCGCGAATATCGTCGATGCCGGTGTGGGAGGCGGCATCCATCTCAACCACGTCGAGATGCCGGCTTTCGAGGATGGCGCGGCAATGAACGCCTTCCGCTTCGAAGTCCAGCGTCGGACCTTCGGCGCCCGGCGTCTCGTAATTCAGCGCACGCGCGATGAGCCGGGCGGTCGTGGTCTTGCCGACGCCGCGCACGCCGGTCAGCATATAGGCCTGGGCGATGCGGCCCGAGGCAAACGCATTCTTGAGCGTCTGCACCATGGCCTCCTGGCCGATCAGCTCGCCGAAAACCTTGGGCCGGTATTTCCGCGCAAGAGCGGCGTGGCTCTCGATCTGCGACTGAGCTTGTGGAGCGGCGGGGCTTTCCGCCTTCCCCTTGGCGGGGCGCTTGCGCGTGCTCTTCTGGTCTTCGGCGTCGGCCATTGGCGGGCGGAACTTTCACGCGACGGGCTTCAACAGAGCGGCTGCCAGGCCGCGACGCAACTTACACTTGGGGCAAGGTGGGAGGCTGGACGAGCAACCCGCGAAACGCTCGTTAGGGCTGCTTCCTTCCGGACCTGACCCGGTTGGCGAGGCACGCGCCTGCTGCCAACCTCCCTCAGCAGTATATCGGGGATAGCGCCCCTTGTGGCAACCCGCTCGGCAGCGCCTCTCCTCGGGGGAAGCGCCCGGCGCGACGCCCGGAAACAGCCGCAGCGCCCGACTTTCTGGTCGATTGCCCAGGAATGAACACAGGAAGAGGTTACGACCTTGGCTAATCAAGGGGAGGAACCACGACAGTCAGTAAAGGGGGGATGATGTCGCGTTTCGCACGGATCACTCGGATTATTGCCTTCCTCCGCTCGGAGATCCCGGCAGAAGACATTTCAGCAAACCCGGTCGTCAAACATCCGCACAACACCAGCAGGTCCATCCCGGAGCGGCTGCCGGCTGAGAAGATCAAAGAATTATCTGTCCTGGAGCCTGCCAGAGCGTTCACCGCCACCGCGGAGGAGTGGCTCGCGATTTTTGGCGCAATCGCGCTCTGTTCGTATTTCTGGCATCCCGCATTGTATCCGATTGCGGTCATCTTTATCGGCGCCCGCCAGCACGCCCTCTTGATCCTGGGACACGACGCCTCGCATTACCGCTATCTGCCGACGCGCCGGCAGAACGATCTCTTCGCAAACCTCTTCCTGATGTGGCCGACCTTCGCGTCGGTGGAGGGCTTCCGCAAATTTCACGGAACGCACCACCAATATACAAATCTTCCGAATGACGGGAATCGCCACATCTGGCAGACCCACGACGCCGCAGGCGAGCTCGCACCCGACTGGAAGTTTCCAAAGACGAAGGCGGGACTGGCGCTCGTGCTGTTGCGCCGCGCCCTGTTCGTGACCGGCGTGTTTTGGATCGTGCGAGGCTTGGTGGGCTCGATCCTGATCCCGTCACCCAACTGGATGGTCGCCGCCAAGATCGCGTTCTATGGGTCGGTTGGCGCGGTCCTGACCTATTTCGGCGCCTGGCATGCGTTCTTGCTCTATTGGGTCGTGCCCTATTGCACCTGGCATATCGCGGCTCAGTATATGCGGCTGATCTGCGAGCACAGCGCCGTGGAAAGCGACGAAGTAGAATATGCCATCACCCGCAGTACCGTCCCGACCTGGCTCGAATCGATCTTCATTCTGCCGCGGAACGTCGGATACCACATCGAGCATCATTGGTACCCGAGCGTGCCCTGGTATCGGTTGCCCGAGCTACACCAAGCGCTGATGGAGCGTGAGGGCTTTCGAGAGCATGCCGTGGCCAGGCGTTCCGTCATCGTCTCGCTCGGCGAATGCGTCGAAACGGAGCGGGAAATGCCAGAGACCGTGAGAAAGACGGCTCAGCCCTCCAGCGCCTTCAACTCGGCGCGGAAGGGGCTTGCCGGATACGTGCCGAGCACCGTCACCTCGATCGAGAAGAAGTGCAGCTCCTCCATGGCGAGCTTGACCAGCCGCTCGTCGGGATGGCCCTCGATGTCGGCGTAGAACATGGTGGCGTTGAACGAGCCTTCGAGCTGGTAGGATTCGAGCTTGGTCATGTTCACGCCGTTGGTGGCGAAGCCGCCGAGCGCCTTGTAGAGAGCCGCCGGCACGTTGCGCACGCGAAACACGAAGCTGGTGATCACAGGGCCGTCGCTTTGTCTGACACGCTCGGGCTTGGTGGCGAGCACGATGAAGCGCGTGGTGTTGTGCTCGGCATCCTCGATATCGGCGCGCGCGATCTTGAGACCGTAGATTTCGGCGGCAAGCTTCGAGGCGATCACGGCAGAGCTGCGGTCGCCCGATTCGCGCAAATGACGCGCAGCGCCGGCAGTGTCGGCTTCCGCCACCGGCTTCAATTTCAGCGCGCGGATGGCGTTGCGGCACTGGCCGAGCGCCATGACGTGGCTGTGCACCGTTTTCAATTCCGGCAGCTTGACGCCGGGAAGCGTGAGCAGTTGATGACGCACCCGCTCGAAATGCTCGGCGACGATATGCAGGCTCGAATGCGGCAGGAGATGATGGATGTCGGCGACACGCCCGGCCACGGAATTCTCGATCGGGATCATGGCGAACTTGGCGACCCCGCTCTTTACGGCGGCCAGTGCATCCTCGAAGGTGGGACAGGCAAGCGCCTCCATGCGCGGATAGGCGTCGAGCGCGGCAAGATGCGAATTGGCGCCCGGCTCGCCCTGGAAGGCGATTCTGTGTAACCGCGATTTGGCCATGGTCTAAGGGAAACGGGCGAAGGCTCTAACGGCGGGATCGAAGCAGCTCGCGCGCCCGCTCAAGGTCGGGCGGAGTATCGACACCGAGCGGGACAGTGTCAACGAGCCCGACATGGATCAGCATCCCCGCCTCCAACGCCCGCAACTGCTCGAGCCTCTCCCTGCGTTCGAGCGGTGAGGGCGGCAAGGATACGAAGCGTTCCAGCGCATGCCGCGAATAGGCGTAAATGCCGATATGGTGATAGAGCGGGCCATCGCCGTAAGGGGCGGTCGCCCGCGTGAAATAGAGCGCGCGCAACACCGAGCCTGTTTGCAGCGGCGAGCCTATCATCTTCACCACATTCGGGTCGGTGCGCTCCTCGTCGCGAACGATCTCGGCGGCGATGGTGCCGATGTCGGCCCCGCCCTCGTTCCAGGCGTGAAGGCAAGCGCGGACAAGCGAGGGATCGAGCGTCGGCAGGTCGCCTTGCAGATTGACGATGGTCTCGAGCTTTGCCGCCGGGTCGCGCCGGAGGACCGCCTCGAAGACCCGGTCCGAACCGCTGACATGATCGGGGCGCGTCATTACGGCGTCGCCGCCTGCCGCGCGGACCGCGTCGTGCACCCGCTCGGCGTCGGTTGCAACCACGACCGGGCCGCAATCGGCCTCGACCGCCCGGCGCCACACATGGACGATCATCGGCTCGCCCCCGATGTCCGCCAGCGGCTTATCGGGGAGCCTTGTCGCTTTCAGTCTGGCGGGTATAACGATCAGGCAAGAGGTCATGACTTGCGTCAGTTAGCACGGGAAATTTTCGGAAGCGACCGTCAGGGCTATGGCAAATGTCTCAGTTGCAGCAAGCGTGTAGGCCCTATAGTCTCACGCCCCGCCGCAAGAGCTGCATGGAAGCAGCCTCTCAGCTTCCCGGGGGGGACCACCAGACATGAAATATTATCGCTTCAATCAGATCGCCATGGCTGTGCTCGGTGCACTGCTGCTGTTCTTTGGCGCCAAGACCATTATCCAAATCGCCCAGGAAGAGCATGAGCCGGAAAAGCCCGGCTTCGAGGTTGCGGGCACGGAAGACACCAAGAAAGGCGGCGGCGAAGCGAAACCGGGCGGGGGCGGAGAACTCGCCACGCTGCTTGCCGGCGCGGACGTGGCGCGCGGCGCCGAGGTCGCCAAGAAATGCGCGATCTGTCACACCTTCGACAAAGGCGGCGCCAATCTGATCGGCCCCAATCTCTATGGCGTGCTCGGCAGGAAGATCGCAAGCCACGAGGGCTACGAATATTCCGAGGCGTTGAAGGCGAAGGAAGGCAACTGGGACTACGCCCAGCTCGATCAGATGACGGCGAACCCGAGCGCCTTTGCCCCCGGCACTAAGATGGCGCTGTTTCCCGGCCTGCCCGATGCCAAACAGCGGGCCGACGTGATCGTGTTCGTGCGCAGCAAGAACGACAATCCCCCGCCTCTGCCCGAGGCTGTGGCCGCTCCCGCGGAGGAAAAGCCCTCTGCCGAGACGCCGGCCGGCGGTCAGCCCGCAGGCGGATCGGAAGTTATCGCGCTCCTCGCCACGGCCGATCCGAAACAGGGCGAAACCGACGGTGCGCTCTGCAAGGTGTGCCATACTTTCGACAAGGGCGGCGCCGTTCTGGTCGGCCCAAATCTTTACGGCGTGGTCGGGAAGAAGATCGCCTCGCAAGAGGGCGTCAATTACACGCCTGCGCTCAAGTCCAAGCAGGGCGACTGGACCTACGAGAATCTCGATTTGTGGTTGGCGAACCCGCAAGCCTTCGCGCCCGGCACGACGATGATCTTCCCCGGCGTGCCTGACGTGAAGAAGCGCGCCAACATCATCGCCTTCTTGCGCAGCAAGAGCGACAGCCCGGCGCCGTTGCCGGCCGCCGCGGGCGAAGCAGCTCAACCGGCCGACAAGGCGGCCGAGACTCCGGCGGCTCCCGCAGAGGCGGCGCCTCCCGCGGAGGCAACACCTCCCGCTGCGGAAACGCCGGC
>JACMJU010000142.1 GCA_014380485.1 Methyloceanibacter sp. | reverse complement strand
ACTTGCCGGACTGGTTGACGGGCGAGCCATGCGTCAAGTGCCCGCCGCAGGCGAGGTCCAGTCCCATATAGGTGTCGCCGGGTTGCAAAATGGCAAAGAACACGGCCTGGTTGGCCTGTGCGCCAGAATGGGGCTGGACGTTGGCGAAGGCGCAGTTGAACAGGCGCTTGGCGCGGTCGATGGCGAGCTGCTCGACCACGTCGACATATTGGCAGCCGCCATAATAACGCCGTCCGGGATAGCCTTCGGCGTATTTGTTGGTGAGGAGTGTGCCCGCGGCCTCGAGTACGGACTGAGACACGATGTTCTCCGAGGCGATCAGCTCGATCTCGGTCTGCTGGCGCTCGAATTCGTTCTCGATCGCGTCCCAAACTTCGGGGTCGGTTTCTTCCAGATGCTTGGTGAAGAAGGCATTTCCACGCGCCTCGGCGCGTCTTGCATCACTTGCCGTCATGGCTGACTGCTCCTCGAACTCGCTTTCGCCCCGCTCCACGGAAGGTGCGTGCGCGGAGCTTTTTTGCCCCCGCCAAGTTCCCGTGAGCGTTTGGGTCGCTCTACCACATGTCGCGAAGGCGCGCCAGCAACACGCAAGGCGTTGGCGGTAGGCGCCGTCTGTCGATCAATAGGCGGAAGCGGTGGTCGAGGCGCCGTCGAGGCCATAGATGTCAGGCCGGAAATTGACCTGGCCATCGGGCGATCCCCAGGCGGTGATATAGGTGAGATAGACGGGCACCGGCTTCGTCAGCTTCACGTCGATCTGTTCACCGGTCTGCTTCATGGAGACGATCCGCTCGTAGCTCCAGCCCGGCGTGTCACGCAAGATCCAAGCGACCAGCTGCTGGACATTGTGCACGCGCACGCAGCCTGAGCTTTCGAACCGCACCGCGCGGCCGAAAAGGCTCTTGAGCGGCGTGTCGTGAATATAGACGCTATCCTTGTTCGGGAAGTTGATCTTCACGAAGCCGAGGGAGTTCTCCTCCCAGGGAAGTTGCCGGAAATTGTAATTGTAAACTTCGGAGCCGTTCCAATCGATCTGGCGCGGATCGAGCTGATTGCCCGCCGCGTCGAAGGCCTGCATGCGGTAGGAGGCAAGCATATCCTGACCTCTGCGGGCGAATTCGCGACCCTTCGGAATGAGGTCCTTGTGGATGATGGTGCGCGGCACGTACCAATAAGGATTGAAATTGATCTCATGAATCTTGCTGGAGATCTCAGGCGTGGGACGCTCGGTCTTGCCGACGACGGCAGCATGCCGCGAGACCACCTCGCTGCCCGCGATGGCCTCGACCTGCGCCGCCGGGATGTTGACGACCACGTACCGGCCCGCGGTGACGGGGGTGAGGCCTTGCAGGCGTTTCAAGCTGGCTTGGAGCTGGGCGAGCCTCATATAGGCCGGCAGGTTCAACGCCTGGATCGTCGCCTTGCTGTCGATGACCCCGGTAGCGGGGAGGCCATGGCGCGCCTGAAAATTCTTCACGGCGGCGACGACGGCGGCGTCGTATTCATCGGGAATGCTTTGGCCGACCAGGTCGCCGGTGACCTCGAGCCGCCGGTGCAAGGCTTGCATCTCGGGGCCGCGCTGGCCGGGCTTCATGACTTTCGCCGGGACCGTCGGCCAGCCTCCCTGGGCCACGATCGACTGATAACGCGCGATGGCGGCCTTGGTCGCCTCGATGTTGCGCGCGGCAAGCGTCGGCGAGCCGAGAACCGGATTGGTGATGAGCATCGCCTCGGGGTCGTCGCGCGGGAGTTCGTCAGCGCGCGGCGCCGTGGTCGGATCCTGTCCGCCCCGCAATGCCTGATTGCCTCTCCCCCCGCCGAAGAAGGGAAAGAACCCGGGACCGCCGTTTGGCGGCGGCGGCTGCTGCTGTTGCTGCTGTTGATTTTTACCGGTCAACCACGAGAAGGGACCGGCCTTGGTCGGGACGATGCTCACGGCGAGAAGCGCGGCAGCGAGTCCCGTCGCAGCGAGGATCGCCCCGCCCTTAGCACCCTGAAATTTCAGCATTCGCCGCTCCCCGTCTCTTGCGGCTCACATCCCGCTCGAATATAGGCGCTTTGGCGTTAACGCTCTAGTGCCAATGACTTGAACGCGCTGTCACAATCCGCTGAAGCGCCGGGTTGTTTCGGACGAGCTGCCCCCGTCAAAAGCCACGTTTACGCCGACCCCGTTACAGAACAATGTCCCTCGAAAGCGCTGAGACCTCCCACGTTACATGCACGCGGGCCGGTCAAGCGTCGGGTCTAGCGGGCGAATGGGGCGATTTTAGGCTGAAAGGCGCGAGAGATAGCTCGAAAGGCTGCGCCCCCGCGGAACCCCGGTCCCGCGGGGCGCTCGAGGCTTCCGGTTACGTCTGGATTTAGAGCTGGTAGCGAATCTGGTCGGTCCAGAACCGCTCCATGCGGATCAGGGCCTTGTTCATCGTCTCGAGATCGTCGGTCCCAATACCGCCAATCTGTTGCAGCGATTTGAGCTGGCGCTGGTAGAGGCCGCTCACCACCCGGCAGATCTCCTGCCCCTTATCGGTCAGCTTGACGCGCACCGACCTGCGGTCGGTCGTCGAGCGCTGATGGTTGATGTAGCCGGCATCGACCAGTTTCCTCAGATTGTACGAGACGTTCGAGCCGAGATAGTAGCCGCGGCTGGTGAGTTCGCCGGCCGTCAACTCGGCATCGCCGATATTGTACAGCAGCAACGCCTGCACGCTGTTGACGTCGGAACGACCCAAGCGTTCGAATTCATCTTTGATAACATCAAGCAGCAACCGATGAAGCCGCTCGACGAGCTTCAAGGAAACAAGATAGCGACCTTTGAGGTCTTCTGCCTCATAGACGCTCTCACGCATCCCTATATTTAGGGCTACACTCATCGCCTACCCTCGTTAGTTGTTGTTTAATCCCCAACTTGACGAAGACTATAGGCGCAGCAACCTAAAATCTGCTTAAGCGAGACGCTTAAGATTAAGTGAAATTCTAGTATCAAGTTATGATGATGTTGGCTCGCGTTTGAGCACAGTCCTCAGAGCCCCGGCGCCAGATTTTCAAGGACGAGTTCATCCTCCGCCTGGGCCGTAAACAGGCGCTCGACCGCCTCATCATCGACGCAATCGAGCTTGGCCGGATGCCAGTTGGGCTTGCGGCCCTGGCCTCCGATTCGCGCGGCGATGCCCTCGCGATAATCGTGAGTTCCGATGAGGTGCGAGGCCAGGCGGAACTCCAGTCTGAGTGCCGCGGCAAGATCGAGGGACTTGCCGCGCTGGAATTGGCCGAAGGCGATCTTGAGCGCGGTCGGGGATTTGGTGCGTATCGCTTCCGCAGTCTCTTGCGCGAAGGCTTGGTCCTCGCCGCGCTCGTTATCGAGACGCTGTAGAATGGCCTCGACCGAAGGCGCCGAGAAGGCGCGGTCGATCACCGGCGTGTGCCGCACGAGCTCACCCTCTCCGGGTTCGCGGTGGAGGCCGTCAAGGAGCCGGTCGATCGGATGGTTGTCGCTCAAGGCGTCTTTGATCACGCCGAAATGCGCGGCCGGGATGGTGTGGCTGACGAGGCGCTGGCGATAAGCCTCGGCCGGTCCGATGATGCGCCCGGTCAGGGCCAGATAAAGACCGGTCAAGCCGAGCAGGCGGGGAAGGAAATACGTGCCGCCGATGTCGGGAATGAAACCGATGCCGACCTGCGGCATGCCGAAGCGATACCCTTCGCCCGCCACGCAATGGGTGCCGTAAAGACTGATGGCGACGCCTCCGCCGAGCACGAGACCGTTGATCACGGGCACGTTCGGCCTGATGAATTTCTCCAGCACCCAGACGTGACCATACGCCGCCCGGTAGAACTCGCGGATGGCTCCGCGCGCGCCCTGCTCGCTCCATTCATGCAATACCTTGAGATCGCCCCCGCTCGAAAACACGGATGGATGCGACGATTGCATCACGACGCCGTAAATGTGAGGCGCCGGCGCCCAGGTGCGATATTGCGCGCTCAGAGCCTCGAACATCTCCCTGGTCAATGCATTGAGCCGGGCGGGACGCTCGAGCGTTACCACCCCGGCGCGGTCGATTTCCTCGAAGCTGATCCCTAGCGCCTCGGACAAATTGCGATGTCTCCCGCCCCAATTCGGTGTAATGACGCTCCGGATCAGCGCCTCGACCGGGCGCCATAAAAGGGCCCGCGGCAGCTAGCACTCAATCCTCGAAACCACAAGCTTGGCAAGAAAGGCAATCGATTGCCGGACATGACGCTTAACCTTGCGCGGCTTGGCCTCGTCGTCCTCGTGGCGCTTCCGATCGGCGCCAACGCGGAAACGGTCGACCTTCCGCCCGTCCCTAAGCGGAACCCGCTCAGGACGCCGGCCGGGACCGCCGCCAAGCCCGTCCTGCCGGGCGATCAGCCGACGGTGCCTTGGACCGAGGCCGAGATCGCCGATGCCGCCGCGAAGTGCAAGAAGCTTCTGACCGGAGATCCGCTCGACTACGATCTCCTGCCGCCGATCAAGGAAGGTGTGTGCGGGACGCCGGCGCCGGTCCTGCTCCGCGCCGTGGGCCACGATCCGAAAGTGACAATCAATCCGCCGGCGACACTTAGCTGCCCGATGGCGGATGTCTTGGGCGAATGGCTGCGCGATACCGTCCAGCCGGAAGCCAAGGCGGTGTTCGGAAGCGCCGTGGTGAAGATTCAGAATTCGAGTTCCTATGTCTGCCGCAACCGCTACGGTGGCGCGGGCACGCCGTTGAGCGAGCATGCACTCGCCAACGCGTTCGACGTATCAGAATTCGTGCTCGCCAATGGTGTCCGCATCACGGTGCTGGACCATTGGCCCCGTGTCGCTAAGACCCCGCCCACGCCGAAGCAGGACCCGGTGCGCGTGGGCGACGGCGCGGCTTCCGCCCCTCCTGCCAAACCCAAGGGCCGCCATCGAGATGGCGTCGTCACCGCGGCGAAGGCCGAGCCGGGCGAGCCGCCGGCGCACGATCCCAACCCATTCGACGAGGATGACGGCGCGGCTTCCGAGCCGCCGCCGGATGCGGAACCGGCACTCGATCCCAACCCATTCGACGACCACGCGGCTTTGGGCCCTCCAGCCAAGCCTGAGGGCGGCGATCGCGGCGCTGTTGACGCGGCTAAGGCCGAGCCTGACGAGCCGCAGCCGGTTACGGCGGAATCGGCGCCGGATTCCAAGTCCGGGTTCATCACCCATTTGCACGAAGACGCCTGCCGCCGGTTCGGCACAGTGCTCGGTCCGAACGCCAACGAAGCCCACAAGGATCACTTCCATCTCGATATGAAGAAGCGAAGACGGGCGAGCTATTGCGAATAGGGCTTGGGCGGAATGGCAAACCATATCCGGCGAGAGCCATGGCAGCCGCGAAGCGCAAATGGTAGTTTGCCGCATCTTGATCGGCGAGCAGCGGCAGAGCGTGGATGACAGTCCCTAAAGACAAACCGGTCTCGTTGCGTACCGAGCGGGCCAAACGCTCCGGCGCCGCGGCAGAGACGACCAAAGGACCGGGTTTTCCGGCGACGCGGATGCGGCGCAACCGCCGCACCGACTGGTCGCGCCGGCTCGTGCGCCAGACCTCGCTCTCGACCGACGATCTGATTTGGCCGATCTTCCTCATCGAAGGAGCGCGTGCCCGCACCCCGGTCGCCGCCATGCCGGGAGTCGAGCAGCTGTCCGTCGACCTCGCCGTCAAGGCCGCCGAAGAGGCCGCGGCGCTTGGTATTCCAGCCATCGCGCTATTTCCGCATATCGACCCTTCCTTGCGCGACGAGGCCGCGAGCGAGGCGGTCAATCCCGGCAATCTCGTGTGCCGGGCGGTGCGCGCCATCAAGGCGGCGGTGCCGGAGATCGGCATCGTCTGCGACGTGGCGCTCGACCCCTACACCACCCACGCTCACGACGGGCTTCTGATCGGCGGCGAGATCGACAATGACCGGACCGTCGAAATCCTGATTCAGCAAGCCCTCATCCAGGCCGAGGCGGGCTGCGACATCCTCGCGCCATCGGACATGATGGACGGCAGGATCGGGGCCATTCGGGCGGCGCTCGAATCAAACGGCTTCGTCAACACGCAACTCCTCGCCTATGCGGCGAAATATGCTTCCGCCTTCTATGGGCCGTTTCGCGATGCAGTGGGCTCCGCCGGGAGGCTCAAAGGCGACAAGCTCAGCTATCAGATGGACGCCGCCAATGGCGACGAGGCGCTTCGCGAAGTTGCACTCGACATCGCCGAGGGTGCGGACATGGTGATGGTGAAACCAGGGCTCGCTTATCTCGACATCGTGTGGCGGGTGAAGGAAACCTTCAGGGTGCCGACCTTCGTGTACCAGGTCTCCGGCGAGTATACGATGCTGGTGGCCGCCGCCGAGCGCGGTTGGCTCGACCGGGAGCGCGTCATCCTGGAGAGCTTGATGGCCTTCAAGCGCGCCGGCGCCGACGCCATCCTCACCTACTTTGCGCGCGAGGCGGCGAAACTGCTCAAGCGATAGGACCGTGCACGCCGGATTCCTGGGTCACGCCCGGCAGTGAGGGCGCCACTGGGCGCGGCGGCTCAGTTCGTGACCTTGACGGTCTTGAACACCACCTTGGCCTCTTTCTCCTTGTCGAAATTGTCGCCCGACAGGCCGAAGCGCCAGTCCCCTTTCGGTGCCTGCCCGCGCAAGTCGCGGACCTTGGTGCCGTTGATGAAGAAGGTCACGGTGTTGCCGTTGGTCTTGACGCGCAGCGTATTGGTTGACCCGGGCGCCTGGTTGATGGCCGTGGAGTCGACATTGGCGGCGATGGTCCCGAGCCACTTGCCGCCCTGCTTCCGCGCGATCCAGAACTTGCCGTTGTTGAGAATGCCGAACTGGAAGTAGGTCCGGTTGTCTTCGCCCCAGAACAGCAGGCCTGCGCCCAACATCGTCTGGTCGCCGTCGGGCCACACCGTCTCCGAGCAAATATCGGCATCCTTGACGGTGAAGGTCACGTTCAAATTGGATTGCATGTCGTCGGGAGGAAGCGTGAACACGAAGGAGCCATCCTTCACCTCGATGGTGTCGCGCAAGGGCCAGCCCCCGGCGTCGTCGGCGAACTTGTCCTCGAAGATGATCTCCTCGCCCTCGCAGGCGGCAGCCGCCATCTGCCAAGCGGGATTGGCGACCAAAAAGACGGCAAGTCCGGCCGACAGCAATATTTTCCGCATGGATGCTTCCTCGTTAGCGGGGCCTCGAAGCCTAGGGGCGGAATTGTTAACGCGTCGGCTCCGCCTCGGCAACCGGGCACGCTTGTCTGGAGGGCCGTTCGTCACTATCTAGGCCGCGAGCATGACTCAGTCGTGTGGGACCGGGAGAGGATTCGATGACCGACCAGAAGACGCTTCCGCTGCGCAGCCCCAGCTTCGTCGATCAGCCGCATGCCTACAATCTGGAGAAAGAGCCCCAGCTCTTCGACGGCGTAATCCGCAAGCGCTTTGTGGCCTTTATTGTCGACGCCATCGTCATTTCGGTGTTGACGGCGATTGCCTATGCCGTGGTGGCCGTGCTGGGCATCATCACGCTCGGACTAGCCTGGCTGCTCTTTGGCCTTGTCTTCCCCGTTGTCGGCCTCGGCTATAACGCCCTCACGATCGGCGGCCCGAAATCGGCCACCATCGGCCAGCGGATGATGGGGCTCGAGGTGCGCATGTGGTTCGGCGGCAGGGTGACGCCGCTGATTGCAGCCTTCCATGCGCTCATGTTCTGGTTCTCGCTGGTGGTGTTCTGCCCAATCCTGTTGTGGGCCTTTTTCGACTCCCGCAAGCGCTGCCTGCACGACATCCTTGCCGGGGTGGTGGTGATCAACCGGCGGTAGTTCCGGCCTATTTT